>JAPPHK010000072.1 GCA_028820795.1 Nitrospinota bacterium
CGACCACAAAAATTTCAGGCTCCAGCATGATGGCGCATTCTCCCTTGAAACGTGATGAACGAAACTTTGAAATACCCCTCTCGGGGTCCATGAAAGCGCGGAGTCTAGCAGAAAGGGAGGGACGTGAGAAAGGGGGTGGGCGTCTACTCACCCACCTCTCTCAAAAAATCCATGACCCGCTGGCTCGCTTCGGGGACCGTCTTGACCTGTGTTTCCCCGTCCGTCCAAGGCCTTCCAGGATGAAGGGTATCCCACCAACTTCGTTCCGTCGTCCCGCGTCTACTACCTTGAGCGTGCTTTCCGAAACCGTCCAGGCAACTGTTCCAGACGGGCCTGTGCCGCTTGATGAGCGCCTGTTCGGCGAACACGATCCAGACGGGAACGATAGCCAGCACCCGGTATGAGAAATCTTCGAGCGAGAGATTATCCACCTGATCGATGGAGCGCGCATGCTCCCTGATCCTAAGCCGCAACGCCGGATGTTCGACGTCCGGTTCACCACCCGTTCTCGAACCCTTGGGAACCGCCTTGCCGGCGTAGATAGGCCGCACTCCGTCCGCGATGGGCTGGTACTCCGCCATCGCTCCATCATAATAGAGTGCGTAGATTCCCGGCCCCCGGACTCCCGCGACACTCTCAAGCGGCATCCGTTCCTGCTTCTCGAAATGCGCAATGGCACCCGCCATGAGATTGTCGTAGGTAAGCGGGTCCCAAAGCTCCGGCATCACGCGCGCCTCAATTCCACGATGGACTCGTAAAGCGCGCGACCGTTCGCCTTCCCCGCGCGGACGCTCGAATTGATGATGCTGTTGCCGACCCGCGCCTGCCGGGGAACGTGGATATCCGCAACCTCGAAGCCGCGCGATTCCGCGATCCTGGCGAAGAACCGGTCCGTCGGGATCGGAACACCCTGCAGGATGGAATTGCCGATGACCACCAGGGCGGTCGCGCCGCTCCGCAGGCACCATGCGGCCCCAGCGGCGAAACGCGCGCAGTCGTTGAAATAACGCGCCGCATAATTGGCCCAACCGCTTCCGCCATAAATTCCCTTGTCGGGATTCCGGCTCCGCACTTCGGCGAGCGCTTGCCGAATTTCTTCATCCTCGATAGAGGGATCGAGCGCGACATGCTCCCGGTCGCGCGCGTTCTGCCAGTAGGTACCGAAGTTGAGTTCTTCCAGATGCTTCATGTCGCGCGGTGAAGAGCAAAAACCCAGCCAGTACAGATGCGGGCGAGTATTCCGGTTGTAGTGATAGTTATTCAGATACGGCGGGGAGGTGATGAGAAGGTCGGCACTTCCCGCTTCGAGATTCTTATAGCCCTCGAAGAACGACTGCTCGAAAATCCGACCATCCTCGCGTTCTCGCGCATCGCGGGCCTCTCGATACCAAATGGCGTCTTCCACCATTTGAGACACCTTGTCTCCCATCGCCTCGGCCACGTCGTAATCTTCCACGTCGGGTCTTCCCACAGCGGCCTTGCGGCCCAAGCTCGGTTCGTAGGAGTAGTTCGAATAGCTGACCATCGTCGCCGCAAACGCAAGACGGTAGAAGTCAGCGATTCGAGCATCCTCGCCCGCAATGAAGTCCAGGGCCGTCAAAACCTTTTGCTCGACCTTGGGGCTGTAGAAAGGCGCGCGCGTGCGGAAAGCGCCCGGAGGATTCGTCCGCGGCTTCCTCCCGCTCCGCACGCCCTCTTCCATGAACGCCATGAAGCGGCTCACGGTGCTTCGGAGGTAATCCGGGTCGAGCCGGTGGGCCTTCAGCTTCGCTTGCGCCGCGAATGCGGCGTAGGGATTTATCTCGAAGCCGACGGCCTCATGCCCCGCCAGATCGGCCTCGACGAGCGTCGTCCCGACTCCCGCAAACGGATCGAGCACGACGCCGGGTCCCGAAATGTAGCGAGCGAGCGCATCCTCGACGAAGTGCTTGGAGTATCCCGCGATCCATGGAACCCAGCGGTGGATCGGAGTATCCCGGTTCGCCATGAACGCCGGGTCCCGGAAAGCGGTTCCGTTGCGGGTTTTAACATCTAATGTCGTCATCGGATCACCAAACTCTTGTATCTCTAGGTTATTACACGACCCGATCGAATACGACTTTCGACTATTGAGTCAGGCCGTCCAATGAACCCTCGTTACCACGAATCGCGAAATCCGTTACGAATCTGTTCGGTTGTATTTCGCTCATCCGCCGCAATCACGAAGATACGGGCGTTCGAGAAGAGGCTGAATCGACTCGTCTGCGCCCGAACGGGGTATCGGGCTTTCACATCATGCGTCAAAGCGGACAATGTCGATTCAGCGGGCGGGTCCCCAGCGAGTTCTATTGGGAAAGTATAAACGATTAAGCCTCTCGCCGCAAAAGGACGGCGAAAGACTCCCCCAACCCCTACCAGTCCCAGAAGAGCGTATAGGCCCTGCCGGTGACGGGCTGGGTTTCGCGCCACTCCAGGCTGGTCTGGCCGGTTTCGTTCAAATGGCGGGGATAGACGCGGCGCTTGTTGAAGCTGTTCGACGCCCCCTGGGACTCCTCGCGCCGCGCGCCCACGAGCTTGCGGCCGGGAGGTATGAGCACTTCGAGGTGAAACTCATCGGTGGGATACTGGACGACGAGGGTAACCCACTCGTTTCGCGTCGTGAACGAATCGTGCAGGAGTAGCTCGTGGCGAAGCTCGAACAGCGCGCCTGTGCGAATCGGTTCGGCCAGCACGAGGCTGGCGGAATAATCCGCCCCCGCCTGCTTTTCGATGCGATAATCCAGGGGCGTCCAGGGGGGATCGGCCCCTTCATCTTCCAGGAGGCGGTAGGAATAGGCGACATCCCTGTCGCCGCTGCCCGTGTGATAGCGCGTCTTCACCAGGGGCAGCTCCCGCCGGGCCAGGCAGCGCCGGACGCCCTCCATGCGCGCGACGCGTCCATCGACGTCTTTTATGGTGTAGGTACGGGAATGGAGCAGGACGCGGTAGTCGTACTCCTCATATTCCCCATTCTCCCTCGGGGAAGCGCCGGCGGCGAGAGTTTCTTCGATACGGCGGACGCGCACTTCAAGCGCATCGATCATATCGGCGAGTTCTTCCTGGCGCTTTCGTACCGAAGAAACGCCGCTGGAGAGTTCCTTGATGAGGCCTGCCGTTTCCGGACTTTCTTCCGCCATTTCGGTGCACCCGCCGTGCCGCGCATTTACCCGCATTTACAGTGCCCTTACCTCCCTCGGCAAGAGGTATACCAACATACCGGGCGCGCGGGCAAGGGGCGCCTCGGGCATCTCGTCTCTTCGTCGGACAAATCTGAAAAATTCGATAAATACCGATAAATTCACGAGGTTTTTCGATAAATTAATGACAGGATAACCTGTTGTATTATATAGAGTTGAATTTTTTTTCGGCGCTTCCGCGCGCCAGGCGGCGGGCATCGGCCAACTGCCCGCACGCCGCGAGAATGTCGCCTCCCTTACTGATGCGCGTACTGGCAAACACACCTGCCGACAAGAGGGTCTGGCGGAATTCCTCGATGTGCTCATCGTCGGGCCGCTCGAATGCGACACCCGGGAAGGGATTCCAGGGAATGAGATTCACCTTGCATTTCAGCCCCTCCAGAAGCCTCGAGAGTTTCCTCGCGTCTCCTTTCGAGTCATTCACTCCTCGGAGCATGACGTATTCAAAGGTAATGCGGCGGCGCTCATCCATCGGCAGTGCCCGGCATTCATCGAGCAGCGCCCTGAGATTCCACTTGCGGTTCACCGGCACGAGCTTTCCCCTAGTTTCATCATCCGCCGCATGAAGCGATACGGCCAGACCCACGCCCGGTACGGCGGAAACGAAATCCTTCAATCTCGAGGCGACCCCCACCGTCGACACGGTCAGCCTCCTGGGGCTGACGCCGTTCGCCCTCTGATGCGTGAGAATCCTCACGGCCTTTACGGTGGCGTCGAAATTATCGAGCGGTTCCCCCATTCCCATGAACACGACGTTGTGAAAACGCTCTCCTTCGGCGAGAAGGCTTCTAGCAGCGAGAAATTGGCCGACGATTTCACCGGCCGTCAACTGCCTGACGAAACCCATCTTCGCCGTCAGGCAAAACGCGCACCCCATCGCGCATCCGACCTGCGTGGAGATACAAAGAGACCACCGCTTCACGCCATGTACGTTTCTCATCGGTATCCGGACACTCTCGACACGCGCGCCGTCGCGAAGCCGCCACAGATATTTTTCCGTCTCGTCCGCACTCTTGGTTGCCCGGTCGAGCTCCAGAGTCTCCAGGCGAGCCGTTCGTCCAAGTTTTGATCTGAAACTCTTTGGAATGTTGGTCATTGGGGAGAATTCGCTCACACCATGGTCGTACAGCCAAGAAAATATCTGCCGGCCTCTGTAGGGAGGTTCTCCCATCTCCTCGCATAAAGAAACAAGTTCCTCCTCATCCATGCCAACAAGATAGATTGGTTGAGAGGAAAACAAACAACCCACCTGAACTTTTGGATATTTCGATTTTACATCCTGTTTCATAGATGAACTCATGGTGTTATGGTTTGCCGATTTTGTTCCGACGTGAATCATAACATGGTAATCCGTACTTCGATGGGGAATGCTCATTTGGCCATACGCGCGCTACTTTTAGACCATGACGGCACTCTTGTCGACAGCTACGAGGGCATCGCCAAGTGTATGCGCCTCATGTGCCGTGATATGGGCGTGCCCGAAATGAGTGACGCTCAAATCCTCGCATCCATTGGACCTACACTCGAGGAAAGATTCACCCAACTTTGGGGAGAAGACATGGCTGAAGAAGCAGTAGCCATCTATCGGTCCCATTACAAGGTTCATAATGTTGCAGGCACTCATATCATCCCAGGGGTGAAGAAAACACTTGAAACCCTTGCGGGGCGCGGCATTCAGATGGCTTGCGTTTCGAACAAGGCATGGTTCTTCTGCAAGGAGCAGTTGGAGCACGTCGGGCTCTTGCCCTACATTCGAGAAGTATTCGGGCATCGCCAGGGATATGCACCAAAGCCAGACCCTGAAATGCTGTTCGCCGCCATCAAATCACTAGAAGTAAAACCAGAAGAAGTCGTTATGGTTGGGGATACGACGACAGACTTACAAGCCGCCAGAAACGCATCTATCCCTGCGTGGATCATCAAAGGAAAATATTCCCAGCACAATGAGATAATAAAATTGAACCCAGATCGATATTTGGAAAAATTGGAGGACGTTCTTGATTTGATATAATTAATCATTTTTCTCTTGCGCAACTGTTGTTGGTTTTCTATCTTTGATTTTGCTTAGGGAAACAACGGTGTGCTTTTGCACAAACTAGAGTTCGTCAAAATTATTAGAATATCGCGTAAGATTTTGATCTTGTTCTTTCTTCTCGCGACCCTGTTCGTATTTATTGGGAATTGCGCTCAGCCATTACCCATTACAATACTTTCCTCGGAATGAATCTCATGAACCTCATCATTGGTGCCCTGATCGCAACTTACCTGTTATTCCTCATATTCGAACTGAGTAATTTGCGCCGTGGGGGAAATAAATACCTGTGGGCGTTTTCGAGATTCCTGCTGGCCGGAATAGCTCTTACCGCTGTTTGGATGCTCCATGCGCAACCTCTTCCACCTATAACGAAATTGATTCAGCTAAACAAAATCCCGTTCCTCACCCCCCAAATTCACCTAGATCAATTTTTGAAGACAACGACAATCAGAAATTCCGCGACCGAAGAACCTGGAATTTTTTGGCACATACATCATTACTCCAAACTCTACGAAGTCGACCCCCTGTTGGTTCGCGCTGTCATCGAGGTGGAAAGCAACTTCAATCCACAGGCCGTTTCTAATAATGGCGCCAAAGGACTGATGCAAATCAACCCAATCACTGCCAAGCATTTGGGCCTCAATAATGTTTTCGACATCGGAGAGAACATTGGGGGCGGGGTGCGTTATCTACGATATTTACTTGAGCTTTACGGTTGGAACTTGCACATGGCTCTGGCCTCATACAATGCGGGGCCCTCTAACATCCAGCGCTATAACGGAATTCCCCCTTTTCAAGAAACACGCCGATACGTTTCAAGGGTCATCAAGGTATATAAACGCCTCAAAAGAACAGATAAAGTCTTCAATGACACCTCCCGACTTTCAGCATTGCTCCGTCCGTCGCCCAACACTGAAGCAAATGCGGACAGATCCACTCAGCGGCAAATTTCGCCGCAGTGAACTTGAAAGCAAAAGTATTTGTTGCAACTCGGGAAAGTGAAGGATTTTCACAGCCTATAGCAATGATGCTTCATTATGAAATCACTTTGCCAAACCATACGCGAGTTCTATATTTTACATTGTAAAATACCATCCGACCCAGATTCATTTTTAGAGCATCGCACCAGGAAATAGTATGCCGAATAGAGTTGCCTCACCAACCACCCGAAAACGAAAAATCCTGAAACTCACAGATAGATTATTGTCACGCTTCGGCAAGCCAAAACGCACAAAGCGGAGCAACCTCCTGGATGCCTTGGTCGAAACCCTGCTTTCACAGAGCACGACCGATCATAACCGCGACATGGCGTTTGATTCCTTAAAACAAACTTTTGCAAATTGGGATGAAATCGCCGATGCTCCGCAAACGGCTCTTGCCCGGGCAATTCGTTCGGCTGGTTTGGGAAACCAAAAAGCAGGGAGAATTCGAGATTTTCTCAGATGGCTTCGAGATGACCGAGAACAACTCTGCCTGGAATTCTTGCATCATGAATCAGAAGATTTCGCCGTGCGGTATCTCACCCAACACAAAGGCATCGGCATCAAAACCGCTTATGTCACCTTGATGCTGGCTTCAAACCGGGATTTGTTCCCCATTGATGTTCACATTCACCGGATCATGATTCGCCTGGGTATCATCTCAGAGAAAACTACGCCTGAAAAATCTCATTCAGTCCTGGCTCCGCTCATACCAAAAGGCCGTGCTCACGAATTGCACATGAACATGCTGAGTTTTGGTCGGACCATCTGCACCGCCCGCAACCCCAAATGCGCTACCTGTGATTTGAGGCGAATGTGCTCCTACTATAAAGACAAAAACCTGAAAAAATCCAAAGGCGGAGAGATACATCTTTCGCAAAAGCAAATCGACTCATGAAATGGATCCAACTGATCGGCCCAGGTGAACTACTGGCCATCGCATCTTCCATCACATTCTCCGTGGCGCAAACTTTCCTCAGACAAGGAATGAGAAGCGTATCTCCACTGGCCGCCGCCTTGATAGTCAATGGAATCGTAAGCCTGGGCGGTTTCATCCTATCCCTCTTGAACGGCACGCTATTCACCTCCAAAGCAGAAACCATTTTTTGGTACGCCGCCGTGGGCCTCGCGGGTCCCACCATAGGCAGATATTTCTACTTGGTGGGAGTCTCCCGTATCGGCCTCAGCCGCACCGTGCCCATATCCTCGGCGGCCCCGATTTGGGGAACTTTTTTCGCAATCCTTATATTGGGAGAAACGCCGACAACCATGGTCGTACTCGGCACCTTGGGTATCGTCATCGGTGTATCCATTCTCGGGATACAAGACGATAAATCGCAATCATTCAAAAGCTGGCTTCAGGGAGCGCTCATGTTTCCGCTTGTCGCATCACTGGCCTATGCAATTGCACCCATCTTCGCCAAACTCGCATATACGCATCAGATGACGCCAAGCGTCGGCATGGCAGTCTCTTTCGCCACAGCCAATTGTATTCTTCTGCTCACGAAACCAATCCTCCCCGGCCAAAATGAAATTCGCGGCAAAAAAAGAGGCCTCCTGTGGGTAGGAGGCGCAGGCGCCATTGGAATCTGCAGTTCCTACATGCTCTGGACAGCCTTTACGATGGCGAGCGTATCCACTGCGCTGCCCTTGAGCCGGATCGCACCGATTTGGGTGCTGATTTTGAGCTATTTTTTCCTGGGCAAGCTCGAAACAATCAACCGGAAAACAGTTCTGGCCACGATTTGCGTCGTCGCTGGCGGAGTTCTAATCACCGCCTTCAGGAATTAACTCTGAAGAGAAGCAACACTCCAAATTCCTCTTTCGACCTCGAATCTCCAGAGTCTAGGCGAAACCCTATCTGCCTGCAGCCGCCTCGGCCACACGAGGGGAATACACGAGATCATCCACCTGCGGCGGGTCTTCGAGGAAGCCTGCCGCCTTGAGCGTTAAGACATCATTCGTGCCGTCTGAATGCAGAAAACTCAAGGCATCACGCATGAGTTTCTCGATAGGGTTTTTCCGCATATACCCCGCCGCCCCCCAAAATTCCATCGCCTCCTGGCAAACCTGTACGGCGGACTCGGATGCGAATACCTTGCTCAGCATCGCATTTTTTCGGTCCATCTCCTCGAGTTGGGTAGACCACGCCGTACGCCACAAATAAGATCGAGAGGCTTCGATTTTCATCGCCATCCGCGCCAGTCTGATTTGCTGAAGCTGATGACCGAGCAAAGGCACGCTGCCCTGGATTCTGGCATGCCCATATTGCAAAGAGAGATCATACGCGCGTTGCGCGACTCCCAGGACAGTGGCGCCCGCCTGGATGTTGCTCCCGTGTCTGATGAACAGATTCGCCAGCGCCGGCAAGGCCTGGCCCACTTCCCCGATTTGGTCTTCTTCAGGAACTTCCACATCATGAAACTCCAGCGTGCCGTTCTGAACACACCGCTGGCCAAGTTTGTCCCACACTTCCGTGACTTCAAAACCCTTGGCGTCAGAGGGAACCAAAAAGGCCGTGAGACTGTTCATCATGGGATTGTCTTTATCCGTGCGGGCGGCGATCTGGTAGACCTTGGCGAGACCTCCATTGGAGATATACCGTTTGGTGCCGTTCAACACCCAGCGGTCTCCTTTTTTTTCCGCATACGTCTGTATTCCGGCGCCGGGCTGCTGATTCGGCCAGACGTTGTCGCTGCCCGCCATGGGTTCCGTCCAAGCCGTTGCCAGAATGCACTCATCATCATCCATGATTTTGGGGAGCCATCGATTTTTCTGCTCATCGTTCGCCATGTTGGCAATCGACGTCATGATCTTCCACGTCTGATCAAAGGCGACGGCGAGTCCCAAATCCCCATATGCCAGCGTCTCACCCACGATGGCGCAAGAAAGCACGTCGGCGCCTTCGCCTCCATATTCTCTCGGGACAGTAAGCGTCCTGAGGCCGCGCTTCGAGCCTTCTCTGATGACTTCCCAGTTAAAGGATTCTTCGGGGTCCTGGATGCGGTCCGCGACCTCCGCAGCGGGGATCATGACTTCGGTGGCGAATCTTTTTGCAATATCTCTGAGTTCCATTTGCCGGGGGGTGAGCTGGAAATCGACCATCTGCTATATCCTCCAAGAGAAATCGTCATGGCGATTCAAGCGCGATGAAATTACTGCGAACCATCATGCCGAGAAAGTTCCGCTGTTGCTCCTCCGTTTTTCCAGTTATCGGGATATGAGCGTATTCTAATGGGCTGAGGGATTCTCGCACAACTCGATGCGTATGTTCCCCGGTCCCCTGACGTAGGCGATCATCCGCCCACCAATGCCGCGGCGCACGGGCTCCACCATAATTTCCGCCCCTTTTTCTCTCAGCCACTCAACTGCAGCTTCCACATCCGGAACGCCAAACCCAAAATGGTCCAATCCCTGAACCAGTTCCGGCCCTACGGAATCGGGCGTCTCTTCCGGCCGGATGCCACGAGCGAATATCATCAAGCGCCCGACCCGAATCGCCGCATTGGGCGAGCCCTTGAAGTCTTCGTCGTAGCGGATAATTTCAGCGTCGAATACATTCTGAAAATACTCGGCAAACGCCTTCACGTCCGCACAAACGTAGTGAATATGATCGAAACCGAATTCCATGACACTCCTCGAGTTTGAGATTACGGCGTAATGATGATCGGTGAATCCTCGGGACCGGCGTCTCCCGAAACGCCCCCCTCCCCCGCTTCCTCTTCCCGCGCTTCTCCTTCATTCTCCAGAGATTCGTTGACCTCGTGGAAAATCCTGTCCAGCGTCATATGGATGGAGTACCGAACCATTTCGACGAATAACGGCGCGGGTTCATCCACAACCGCCCGCATCTCATCCGCCAGCGTCACGCATTCACGGGCCATCGCCTCATCACCCGCTCGATGGAATATGTACCCGTTGTCCTCCAGTTGCCCCGCAATGCGCTCGCGCAACGCCGCATCCTGAAAAAGTTCTTTCGCGCCGTTTTCCACTATCTGCTGGAGACGCTCTTCTCTCTGCCTGTCGTCCAGCGCCACCCGACTTTCCATCGATTCCAAAAATTCCTGAAAATACGGCGCCACGCGCTCAACGTCCATCGCCCAACCCCAAAACGGCCGGTGGGAGAACATCGTGCGCACTTCCATTCTATTCTCGCCTTCCGTTAGAGAATTCGCCAAGGCGCGGACGGGGTGCAGACCTTCCAGGGGATACGCGTCGGCCTCCGACAAGGGATCGAGCATGAGTTTCGCATGCGTAAACCCGCGCGGCAGCGGCGTTTCCGCCTCTTCGTTTTCGCGTTGGCCACGTTCAAGAAGCCAAAGGGCATACCCGGCGGGCACCTCATACGAAGCCAGAGTGGGGAGTTCCGCAATACGGCGGAAAACATCGCGCAATTCCTTCGCGCTCATTTCCGCATCGGTGAAATCGACGATTCCCCGTGCCCGATCCAGCCGAGCTTGCACCAGATACCTCCCCCGGGGAACCCGGGAACGGGCAAGCCACAACAGCATCTGTCCGCGTCCATCCACGGCGCTCGCCACCGCATGGACGAAATCGGGGTAACCGGCCCGCTGGGCAGTGCGAACGCCCGTATCGGGCAATTTTTCAATTTCCACGCCTTTGTTTTTCAAACGAAACAAAGCTTTGCGAATTCGCGACGACGTATCTTTGTCTTTGATGGATTCCGAGAGTTTTTGAAGCGCAACCGCGGCATCCTGCGTAGCCGTCTCCGCCAGGAATTGAATGAAACATGCGGGCGGCACTGATCCTTCTCGAACCATCGCTTCAGCCAGTATGAGCGATTTTTTTTCGGGAACTTCATCCATATTCTCCAAGCCGTCACGCAACACCACTTCCTGCAAAAAAGAAGGCAGGTTATTCAATGACGATACGATGGACTTCGCGGAATCAACTGTGAGAAGACTATCTCCTTTGAGTTGCTCGGAAATGTCCCGGGCCTGACTTAAATTTTCCCCATCGAAACCAGTGGGCAATTCTACTTCCGCATCCAACGCCCGAAGAGTCTCGAAGATCGCAGTGAGTCCCGGTATCGACCAACGCATCGTCCGAATGAGAGAAACAAGCTTTTGAACGACAGACGCATCTCCAAGCTCACGTAGAGCGAGGAGCGTGGGAATACGTCCCTCAGGTGTAGTGGAAGATAAATGGTTCAACACACCCGCGACCCCGGCCTCTCCCATCTCTCTGATTTCATCAAGAAGAGGCGCAGGCGCCATGGCGCCCGGCGGAGCCGGCATCGTAAACGACGCTTCAAGACCAGCCGCTACGGCGGCGGCCCGATCTAAATCTTCTTTTGAAAAAGTTTTTTTCGAGGCTTTTATCCTCGATTTCTTTGCCAACTCCCATTCTCCTATGATATCACCTCAAATCTGACATCATCAGGGGGTGCAGCGCGTACTGTCAAGACGATACACTGCCGAGGGTTCCCCTCTTTTCGAATTTAACAATCACAACAGATACATGGAAAAATCGTCGATATATTGACCTTGGGAGAGAATGTGAACCTTCGATTTGCCCATTGCGGTGATTTCCATCTCGGATATGACTTCGGCTACCTTCCGCCTCAAAAGGCTGCCGCGCGTCAAGCCGATCTTCGGGTTGCGTTTTTCCGCACCGTTCGTGAAACACTGAAATGGGACGCACAGGTATTCCTTATCTCGGGCGACCTGTTCGACACACCTTATCCAAGTGATCGTGACGTAGAAATCGTCTCAAAGAACCTCTCGCACTTATCCAAAAAAGGGGTGCGTTGTTTCGCCATACCCGGCAATCATGACCCGATGCACCCAAAATCCGTGTGGAGTCGATCCGAAATTGCAAGATACGCCCATCTTTTCCATGGTGATCTCGCCGCCGAGTTGGCGCAAGAAAATATCGATGCGCTCAATCTTACGATTGCCGGGATCCCATGGGATAGTAAAGATGCCTTCAGGCCACCTTTAGAAGAAATCCTTACGAGGAAACTACATTTGAGCGATAGATCCATCTTGCTTTTTCACGGTTCAGAAGCCGCTCTCGCCTCGGAACATCCTGCATTCAGAGAACATCCATTCGAAGCCGATGATTTGAAGCGCCTACCCTTCGGGTACGTCGCCATAGGCCATTACCACAAGCCCATGGACGTCGCCAGGTGGAGCGGCGGCGCAGCATGCTACAGTGGGTCACCTGAAGGCTTGCGATTCAGCGATCACAATCTGGGTGAACGCTCCATCGTTTTGGGAGAGTTGGACGAAAGAGGACACTTGGTGCGACTCGAACGAAAACCCATCAACGCGCGAATCATGAAAACGCTTTCATACTCCGCCGGGGACGGGACCACGGCGGACGACTGGTTTCGGGCCATTGACGACATGAGAGATCCGGATACCCTTTTGAGGGTGCGTGTCCCCAAACAAAATGGCACCCAACAAAGGCGGGCGGAAGTTCTCTTGTCCGCGCTATGTAGTGATTTTTTCTATCTGGACATCGTTTGGGAATCGCCCTCTTGAGCAGAGACATATGGTGTGACGTCGCTTTTTCCCACCCAGAAATTCCTACAAGACTCAAAGATGCGCATCGGGCGCACGGGAATAATGCGCGTAACATCGTGTGCGTCGTGATAGACATCCTGAGAGCCACGACGAACATCGCCATGATTCTGGAAAATGGATGCTCCGCGATATATCCGTGCGCGTCTCCCGAAATGGCGCTTGAACTTGCCCAAATACTGCGCCAGCGGCACGGTGCCGAAAAAATCTTCTTAGGCGGAGAGCAAGACGGCAAGCCCATTGAGGGATTCGACGGGGGGAATTCCCCACTCGAATACACGCGCCGGAGAATCAGCGGGAAAAGCTTGATACTCTCTACGAGCAACGGAACCAAAACACTTTCTGCCGTAAAGAGTTGCGGAGAAATCTTCACCGCCGCTTTCGTGAACATCACCGCGACTGCCGAACGGGTTGCGTCTATTCTTCTTGCAAACCCGAATCAATCACTCTTGATCGCCTGTTCAGGCCGCGAAGGAACCTATTGTGAAGAAGATGCCGTAGGGGCAGGAATACTCTTGGATATCTTGCAAAAAAATCTAGAGAAACTGGAATTCTCCGACACTGCTCGCGCGGCGCTGCGCATCGCCCACGGCGCCGAAGAAAACCTGGGGAAAATGCTTTTTCACAGTTGGTGGGGCAGACACTTGTCGTCTCTCGGGCTCGATGAGGACATTTCTTTCTGCGCTCGAAAAGACATCACGAACACCGTTCCCAGACTGGAGGACGGGATAATTAAGAGTACTTAAGATTCTGGTTCCTTCGCCAAGACGTTTTCAACCACATCTAGTGACCCCGGAGAATTCACCCCGGGTTTCATATAGATAAAGAATTCCCGGTTTCCTTTCGCGCCCGTAATCGCGCTCCGGGAAATACCGTGGGGAGTTAATTTCATCCGAAGCGTTTCATCCCAGATGCGGAGGAGCACTTCACGATGAAGTTCAGGTTCCCGGACTATGCCTCCCTTCCCGACACGTCCCTTCCCCACCTCGAACTGTGGTTTGATGAGAGCGATTATCTCTCCATCATCGTCGAGCAAGTCTTGAACCGGTCCGAGCACCTTCAAGACAGAGATGAAAGAAACGTCGACGACACATAAGCTCGGCCTTTCCTCCCCCGCCAGCGTTTGAAAAATTTCGGGCGTCAGATGCCTGGCGTTCACACCCTCCAGAAGAGTGATCCTTGAATCATTCCTCAGTTTCCAGTCAATCAAACCCTTGCCCACGTCCACCGACGCAACACGACGCGCCCCACGGGTGAGCAGCACATCGGTAAACCCGCCTGTCGATGCGCCGATATCCAAGCAGTATTTATCCAGTGGAACAACACCAAAATCATCCAGCGCCCTTTCGAGCTTAAGCCCCCCCCGGCTCACATAGGGACGAGAAATTTCTCTGAGGGTGATTGTTGCGTCTTCAGGAAATGAAAAACCCGCCTTCGTGGCGGGTTTGCCGTCTACACTCACGAGTCCGGCTAAAATCAGGCTGCGCGCACGCTCCCGGCTTGGGGCCAGCGCACGTTCTACGAGTAATTTATCGAGCCTCTGTTTTCTTGCCATGCGCCGCCAGGTTGGCAGAATCAGCCTCGTCATTCATCAGATCGCGAGCCGCCTGGGTAATGTCGCCCGGTGTGAGCCCACAATCCTCGCGCTGGAGTTGAGGCGCGCCGTGCTCGATGAACCGATCGGGAATACCCAAAACCGTGGTGGAAACGTCCTGGATGCCTTGTGCCGCCAAAAGTTCCAAAACGCCGGCGCCCACCCCACCGATGCGCGTCCCCTCTTCAATCGTCACGACGTGCTTGCACCGCCTCGCAAGCTCTAGAATTTTCTCTTCATCCATCGGTTTCACAAAGCGGAGGTTCAAAACCGACGCCTGTATCCCGAGTTCTTCCAATTGCGCGGCAGACTCCATAGCGAGCCCCACCATTGGACCCAAGGCGATGAGAGCGACGTCATCGCCATCGCGAAGCAGTTCCGCCTCTCCGATGGGAATCGTTTCGATTTCCTCGTCCATCGGCACTCCCTCACCGGCGCCACGCGCGAAACGCACCGCCGCCGGCCCGGGATGCTCAATCGCGGTCAAGACCATTTTCTGAAGTTCATTTTCGTCTTTGGGCGACATGATGATCATGTTCGGCAGACACCGGAGATAGGCCAGGTCATAGGCCCCCTGGTGAGTGGGGCCATCATCGCCCACGAGACCCGACCGGTCCAGGGCAAAGGTGACGGGCACATTCGTGAGGCAGACATCGTGAATAATTTGATCGTATGCCCGCTGCAAGAACGTGCTGTAAATAGCGGCGACCGGCTTCATTCCCTCGAGCGCCAGTCCCGCAGCGAAAGTCACCGCGTGCTGTTCACACATGCCTACGTCAAAACAGCGGTCCGGCAACACTTTTTGATAGTTGACGAGCGCAGTACCCTCGAGCATGGCCGCAGATATGGCAACTATCTTTTCATCCTTTTGGCTGAGCTTGATCATGGTATCGGTGAAAACTTTCGAATAGCCGGGAGGCCCGGGCGCTTTCTTGTGGAATTCACCGGATTCGGGATCGAATTTCGTCACGCCGTGGTAGGTGATGGGCTCCGCCTCGCTATAGGGGTACCCATAACCCTTACGGGTAACGACGTGAACCAGATTGGGGCCATCCAGGTTTTTCACGTTTCTGAGCGTGGGAATCAGCAAATCGAGCCTGTGTCCATCCACCGGACCGATGTATCGAAAACCCAGTTCCTCGAACAAAATACCCGGCACGATGATATTTTTCAGAGACTCCTCCACCCTGTCCATGAGGGTGACGGCATGACTGCCCACCACGGGGAGGTGGCTGAGTATTTTCTGGACTTCTCCACGCACCTTGCGGACCCGGTTCGACCATTCGCCCGTCATGATTCGCGCCAGGTATGAGCACATCGCGCCCACGTTATGAGAAATCCCCATCTTATTGTCATTGAGGATGACGGTGAGGTTCCGCTTCGCATCGCCGGCATTGTTGAGCCCTTCCATCGCCATGCCGGCGGTCAAGCTGCCATCTCCGATAATGGCGACAACCTGGAAGTCCTCGCCCGAGAGGTCTCGCGCCGTTGCCATACCCAGCGCCGCCGATATGGACGTGCCTCCATGCGCCACGTTCAGATGGTCGTATTCACTCTCGCGCCTGTCCGGGAAACCGGCGACTCCTTCCCACTGCCTCAGCGTATGGAACCGATCCCGGCGTCCCGTGAGTATCTTGTGCGTGTAGGCCTGATGACCGACATCCCAGATCAACTTATCCTTCGGCGTATCGTAGAGATAGTGAAGCGCTACGACGAGTTCCGCAGCTCCCAGGGAAGCGCCAAGATGCCCACCCGTGTTGGACGTTACCTGGATGACCATATCGCGGAGTTCATCCACGACCTGGGGAAGCTCCTCTTCCGGCAGGAGCCTTAAATCTGACGGGCTATCAATACGCTCGAGCAATTCACCCATATAGCATATCCCCCACGAGAATCTGTCCGAAAAAGAAACTTACTTCATCATGGGAATGACTTTGATCCCGAAATTTCCCTGTCATTCAAAGACTAACTCAACAATGATAGTCAATCGTCAGAACCGACGCAAGATAATAAAATGCGCCAAAGATTCCAATTCAGGCGCTTTATTCGGGAAAATTTCGAGCGCTTGCAACGCTTCCTCGCAAGTGGAGCGCGCGAGCCCTTTCGACGCCTCCATTCCATACAAGGCGGGATAGGTCGCTTTGTTCAATCCCTCATCCGAACCTACGGGCTTTCCCATGAGGGCCTCATCGCCTTCCACATCCAGAATATCGTCTACAATCTGAAACGCCAGTCCGATTTTCTCGCCATAGACATGCAGCGCTTCCATCTGCATTTCATCACCGCCGCCGAGGAGCCCCCCCAGACAAACAGAAACTCTCAAAAGCGCACCTGTTTTCCTTCTATGGATTTCCTCCAAATGCGCCACGTCACTCACCAGGCCATTGGCCCGAATGTCCAAAAGCTGTCCCCCCACCATGCCGGTAGCGCCTGCCGCATCGGCGACCATCCGAATCGCTTTCACATGACGCTCAGGTAAAACTTTCGCACCCATTTGCTCATTCGCCATCAACTCGAAGGCCAGGGCCTGCAACCCGTCACCTGCGAGAATCGCCGCCGCCTCGCCATAAACCTTGTGGTTCGTAGGTACTCCGCGCCTTAAGTCATCATCGTCCATGGCGGGTAAATCATCATGAATCAGAGAATAGGAATGAATGCACTCGAGGGCGCATGCAGCAGGCAAAATGAATTCCGGGTTCGCGCCTACGGCTTCACATCCAGCCACACAAAGCACGGGGCGCAGACGTTTTCCACCAGCGAAAAGGCTGTAACGCATGATCTCGAAAATCTCAGGCGGCTCGGAGGATTTCGGCACGAGGCGATCGAGTTCTCCTTCCACACGTTTCGCCCAGCCGCTTAAGTAAGCCGCTGCGTCGATACGACCGGGGAGTTCGGTCTCACTCATCATCTTCACCATCTTCAAACGGTTGCAACGACAATGTTTCCTCTGATTCCCCCACGAGTTCTTCCACCTTCTTTTGCGCCGCGTTCAATTGCTCCCGGCTATAGCGGAAGAGCTTCACTCCCTCTTCATACAGCAAAACGGCCTTTTCCAGGGAAGGCTCGCCCTCTTCGAGTTCTTCCACGATGGCTTCCAGACGCTCCAGCGCCGCCTCGAAACTTTTTGGTTCCGCATCCGGGTTCGCGGATTCATTTGCAGTACTCATGGGCCCTCTCCCTCGGGAAAGACTTCTTCGACTCGACACAACAAACCGCCTTGCGATAAACGAATCCGCACGGATTCTGCCGCCTTCACGTTTCCAGCCTTTTTCACCAATGCGCCGTCCGGCTCCTTGTACGCCAGACTATACCCCCGCGCCAAAACGGCCAGCGGCGACACCAGCTCGAGACGCCCGGCGGTGTTCTGGAGAACATCCTCCCTGTTCTTCAAAAACAATCCATGCGCTGCGCGCAAGCGCTTCAAATTATCTTCAAGTTTCGATATGGACACAAGAATTTTTTCTTTGGGCGAGAGTACCCGCAGCCTCGGAACCATTCCGCTCAAATACGCCCGTCTCATATCCTGTTGATGCCCGGCTTCTCTGGTCATTCGCTCATAGAGCGCATCCAGCCGCTGCGCCAACGATTCGAGCGGAGCCTCCGGTCTTCTGAATACGAGCTCCGTGAGCAAACGAGAAAACCTGTTCTCAAGAGAGTCCATGCGAGTTCTCACGGCCCGGCGCGCATCATCGAGCAGGTTGTTGACGTCCCGACCGGCAGCCAGCCAGCCCCTGGCCACGCGCTCCGCCGCCGCTGTAGGAGTCAGCGCCGATTCATCGGCGGCCAAATCACCGAGCGAGGTATCGACCTCATGCCCTACTGCCGATATGAGGGGCGTCCCGCATCCGGCGATTGCCCGCACGACTTCTTCTTCGTTGAACGCCCACAAGTCCTCGCGGCTTCCGCCGCCGCGACCCATGATGATGAGGTCCACCGGGCGTTTCAAGTCGGCGAGGTTCTCGTCCGCTCTTCGAATCGCCGCCGCGATGGAAGATGCGGCTCCCTCTCCCTGCACCTGTGTGTGGACAAGGACGAGTTCGACAATCGGGGCGCGCTCCTTGAAAACCCGCAACATGTCCTGCAGAGCGGCGCCTTCGCGGCTCGTCACCAACCCCACGCGACGGGGGCGGTCGGGAATCTCTTTTTTTCGCGCAGGATCGAACAAGCCCTCCTTTTCCAGTCGTTCATGCAACTGGCGAAAAGCGACCTCGAGCGCACCTTCGCCCAAGGGCTCCATGGAAAGCGCCGATACCTGGAAGCGTCCGTCTTTCTCATAAAGCGTCACCCGGCAACGGACCATGACGCGCATGCCCACTTCCGGCTCGAAACGCAAAAAGCGCATGCGGCCCGAGAACATCACGGCGCTCACCCGGGATGCGGCGTCTTTCAGATCAAAATAGGAATGCCCCGATGGATAGGTGCGCCAGGAGGAAATTTCCCCTTCGACCAAAACCTCGCCGAATTCATCTTCCAGCAATTCTTTCACACGCGCGTTGAGTTGAGAGACGGTGAGCACCGCAGGTGTTGCGCGAGGCGTGTTGTCACCCAGAAGGTCTACATTCATTCGAGAACCTTTTATATGCCCTACCCCCTCGATTCCTGCGACTGGAGAGAGTAAGCGCGAACCGTATTCGCCATCAGCATGGCGACCGTCATGGGCCCCACGCCACCCGGCACCGGCGTGATGGCGGAAACCTTTTCGAGCAAAGGTTCGAAATCACAATCACCGACCAATTCCCCGTCCACCCGGTTGATGCCGACGTCGACCACAACCGCTCCTTCCCGAACCATGTCCGCGGTCAGGAATTTCGGCCGCCCCATGGCGGCCACTACGAGGTCGGCCTCTCTGGTGATTGCGGGGATATCGCGCGTCCGGGAGTGGCACACCGTAATCGTCGCGTTCTCGTGCATCATCAGAATTGCCAGGGGGAGTCCCACAATCTTGCTGCGCCCGATGAGGGCGGCTTTCTTCCCTTCCAGGCCGATATCGTAGAACTTCAGAATCTCGAGCACGCCGGCAGGCGTGCAGGGCTTGAGTTCACCTTGCTTGAGCGCCAGTTTTCCAAAATTTTCCGGGTGGAAGACATCGGCGTCTTTTTGCGGGGATACCCTGCGCAACACCTCTTCTTCGTTCAGGTGTCCGGGAAGCGGCAACTGCACCAGCATCCCGTCCACTTTTTCATCGTGGTTCAACGCTTCGATGAGCGAGACGATATCTTCCTGCCTCGTATCCTCGGCCAAATGGTGATCGAAAGTCCGGATGCCGAGTTTCTTGGCGGAACGACCTTTGATTCGGACATACACCTGGGAGGCCGGGTCCTCTCCCACGAGCACGACGGCGAGGCCAGGAGGCCTGCCCATCCGGGGAAGGAGGGCGTCGATGGAGGCTTTGAGCTCCTCCATCACCTTGTCCGCTACAGGTTTACCTTCGAGAAGCAGTGCTTGGGCCATCTTCATCCTTCATCATCGGGCGTGCCGGCGGCGGATTTATTGCGTATGCCAACTAAACCAAAATTTTTCCGTCCTGGATAATCATCTGCTCATCCGCCCATACGGTGGGGTTGTCGAAAATCATGTCGATGTGGAGCGGGGCTTCGACCACGCCCCCGATGCTGCCGCTGTCCCCCACCGCCATGTGACAAGTGCCCCAAGTCTTTTTCGCCTCCCGCATCGTTTCCCGTGGGCGGCACGCCGGATTCGTGCCGATGGCGAATTCAGCCACGTTCTTCGCCAGATCCCCGTTCTCATCCAGCAATTTCCAGAACCTGTCCGCGGCGGCGCTTCCCGTGATAGATGCAACCTTTCCGTCCTTGATCTCGATGCGCATGGGCTCGGTGACGAAGCCCAAATCCTTTCGCTCGATGGAAAAGGGATTCACCATCACGCCGTTCGACGTGCCCTCCAGGGGACTCATGGCGGCTTCTCCGTCCGGACACGCCGCAAATTCTCCTGATTTTCTCGCCACGCCGATGAGCGGGAAACAGGTTCTCCCCTCCAGCGAGAATTCCATGTCGCACCCGTCCGGCGTCGTGAACCGTCCCGTTTTCGCTTCGGTGTATATGTCGGAAATCGTTCGGGTGACCCGGGCGACCTCGTCGTAATCGGCCAGAGCGCCGCCTGCGACCATCATGTCCTCGCGCCATCCCCACATGTCCAGAACGCGAGCGCCCTCCCTGAGCGCGTTCCTCGCCGTCTCGGTATGGATGGTGGCGAAGCTCGTCTGGAGTATCACCACGTCGGAAGCCGCCATCGCCGCCCCCACGTGAGGCAGCGGGTCGATTCCCCCGTTCATATGAGGAGGCATGTGCATGACGGAGAGCCTGGCGCCCGCGGCGCTCAAGGCATGCGCAAGCGCTTCGGTGACAGACGCGGGACGGTCCGAATCCGTTACGAGAAGCACCAGTTCGCCCTCTTTCACGTCGAGAACCTGCTCTACGATTCGCTTGGCGGTAGGCGCCATATTGAATTTCACCATTTCATCACCCCTGCATATTGGAAACTGAAAATTGACGATGCCTCGATTGGAATTGATTTCCAGCGAAACTCTCTTTTGAGTCGCTGCATTATATGGGCCTGGGAAACATGGTCGCAAGAGCGCGGCTTCATATGCGAAAATCCGTTGGCGTCTTCTATCGTATTTCCATGAAAAAGCGAGCGCACAGGTGAAAACCCCCAGAAATCCTTATCTTACGGTGGACGTCATCATCGAGTTCGAGAGCGAGGCGGGCGCTGAGGGCGTCGTGATGATTGAGCGGAAAAATCCACCTCATGGCTGGGCGCTGCCCGGCGGGTTCGTCGACTATGGGGAATCGCTCGAAGCGGCCGCGACTCGAGAAGCCCTGGAAGAAACCTCGCTCGACGTGGAATTGATCCGTCAGTTTCACGCTTACAGCGACCCGAAGCGGGATGAGAGACAGCACAACGTCACGGTCGTGTTCATCGCAAGGCCCAGGGGGGGCGCACTCAAGGCGCGGGACGATGCGAGGCGCGCAGGCGTTTTCTACGAAAGCGCACTTCCCTCCGAAATCGCATTTGATCACGCGGACATTCTAAGCGATTATTTTTCAAGGAAGTATTAGCTTGAATCGTCAGCGCAAAGGGCATATCGGAACACACTGTGCTATGATGGACGAGTAACGCGGGGGAACACGTGTGTTTCCCCGATTTTTCTTTGAATTGAGGTGTAGAAGACATGGGCGGACTCATGGCAAGTTTCGGGCGCGGATTCGAATCGATTCGAAAGGACATCGCAGCCGTCATGGAGCGCGACCCCGCCTGCAGAACGAAACTGGAGGTGATCCTCTGCTATCCGGGATTCCACGCCGTCTGCCTGCACCGGATGGCCCACTATTTCTGGAAACGGGGATTTCTGCTCCTTGCGCGCTGGCTGAGCCACTGGAACCGGTTCATCACGGGTATCGAAATTCATCCGGGCGCGCAGATTGACGAAGGCCTCTTCATCGACCACGGGATGGGCGTCGTCATCGGTGAAACGACGCAGATAGGAAAAAACTGCACCATCTACCAGGGGGTTACGCTCGGCGGCGTGAGCCTGAAGAAGGAAAAAAGGCACCCCTCTTTGGAGGACAACGTCGTCGTCGGCGTCGGCGCCCGGGTGCTGGGTCCGCACGTCATCGGCGCAGGCTCCCGCATCGGCGCAAGCTCCGTCGTCATATCGGACGTTCCGCCCGGCTGCACGGTCGTCGGCGTGCCCGCGCGCATCGTCTACCGGGAGGGCCAAGGCAAAACGGACGATCTGCTGCCCGTTTCTTTCGAGCACCACGAGTTGCCGGACCCGGTGGAAGCGGCCATTCAAGCTCTGAACCAGCGCATCGCGGCCCTCGAGAAAGAACTGGCCCAGACGCAAGAACCGGCGCAGGAACAATAAGAGTCCCCATGAAAACCATCTACATGGACCACAATGCAACCACCCCGATGCGCCCCGAGGTTCTGGCCGCGATGCAGCCTTATCTCGCCGAGAAATTCGGAAACCCGAACAGCATCCACCGGTATGGCCGGGAAACCAGAATCGCGATTGAAAACGCCCGCGATCACGCGGCGGCCCTCATCGGCGCTGCGGATAGCGATGAAATCTTCTTCACCTCGGGTGGAACGGAGAGCGACAACTGGGCGCTTCGCGGCGTCATCTCCGCCGCCCGGGGAACGAGCCACGTCGTCACCACGGCCATCGAGCACGAGGCCGTACTCGCGACGTGCCAGACTCTGGAAGCAGAAGGGGCGGAAGTCACCTACGTGAAGCCGAACCGCCAGGGGCGCGTTTCCACCGAAGACGTGGCGGCGGCGATTCGTCCTGATACGAAAATCGTGTCCGTCATGTGGGGCAACAACGAGGTCGGCACGGTTCAACCGGTCCATGAAATCGGCGCTCTTTGCCGGGAGCGCGGCATCCTGTTTCACACCGACGCCGTGCAGGCGCTGGGCAAGGTGGAGGTCGACGTGGAGCGCGCAGGCGTATCCCTGCTCTCCGCCACCGGGCACAAAATCAACGGGCCCAAGGGCACGGGGTTCTTGTACGTCAAAAAAGGAACCGAACTCGACCCCTTCATCACCGGCGGCGGACAGGAACAGAAACTGCGCTCGGGCACGGAAAACGTGGCGGGCATCGTGGCGATGGGGGAAGCCTGCCGCCTTGCGAAAGAAGAAGGCCCGCAATCCGCAATGAACATCGCCGTCCTCAGGGACCGGCTCGAAAACGAAATCTGCGAGCACGTTCCCGATGTGCTGGTGAACGGCGATACGGCGCACAGGCTTCCCGGCACGTCGAACCTGGGCTTCATCGGCGCGGAAGGGGAAACGCTCCTGATTCGCCTCGATCTGGAGGGCATCGCCGTAAGCACGGGCGCCGCCTGCAGCTCGGGCTCTCCCGAGCCCAGCCACGTTCTGCTGGCGATGGATTTGCCCAAGGAAACCGTGCAGGGCTCGCTCAGGTTCAGCCTCGGCTACGGCAACTCGGATGCGGACATCGACAGGCTGCTCGAAGTGCTGCCCGAGGCCGTCGGCAAAGTGCGCGAAATGGCGCCTCGCCTCAAATCAACGAAAACATGAGAAGAAACCTTGGCGCCGAGAGACGACTACCACTATAACGAGACGGTGCTCGCCCATATCGCGGACCCGCGCAACATCGGCGTCATCGAAGACGCGGACGCCGAGGGGAGCGGAACAAACCCCGCCTGCGGCGATGAAGTGACGCTCTATCTCAAATTCGAAGGCGAGGCGGTCACCGACGCCAGGATACGGATTCTCGGTTGCGGAGCGATTACCGCCGCCATGAGTTCCCTGACGGACATGGTGCGCGGAAAAACGGCGGATGAGCTTTCCGAAATCACCGCCGAGGAAATCGCCGGGAGCGTGGGCGGCCTCCCCACCCACAAGCGCCACTGCGCCACCCTCGCCCGGCGCGTGCTGCAAAACGCGCTCAAATCGAGAAACGCAATCTAACCCTCCATGGGAACTTCAAAACCCGTCAAAATTCTCGAACTGGACGGCTTGAAGCTTTGGGCGCTACGCGCCGAGACCGCCGCCGGCCCCGAGATCATCGGCCTCACCCAGGCGCGCCTGCTCAGGATATGCGGGATCCTTCCCAGGATCGGCCCCGCTTACGGGCTTGACCATGGCGAGAAGGGATACGAAGCCTGCTGGCGGGCGCTTTCGGACCTGCCAAGACCTGAAGAACTCCATGAGACGGACTTTCCGGGCGGCTGGCATGCGGTGGGAGCGCACACCGGGGGATACGACACACTTGGGCTCACACTGGGAGAGATGCTCGAAAAATGGCTGCCGCACAGCGGATTCAAGAGAAGAGAAGGCCCCGTGGTGTACCGCTACCTGACCGACCCCCGTGATACGGCGGAAGCCGACATCAGAACCGAAATCTGCGTGCCCGTTCAGCCCGACCCGATTGAGTGAGCGGCTACGGACATCTGACCATTGAATCGATGGTAGGGACAGGTCGCGACCTGTCCCTACGGCCGCCATTCGAGGGGATATGCAGAGGTCGCCGATCGGGATGGACCCACCCGCGCGGCATCGGGCTTCGCAGAACGCTTGACACCCTCAAACCGAGCACCCCGAACCCTCATCCTGAGTAGGCGCGTAAGCGCCGTATCGAAGGATGGGGGAGCGCATCTCTCCGACAAGCGCGAATTTCGCCCTTCGATACGCCGCCTTCGGCGGCTACTCAGGGTGAGGCGGAGCGGCGGGCTGCGCAGGACGAGTAGGAGGATTGCTCCACATCGAACTTTTTCAAGGACCCTTTCAAAGAAGGAGTTGTTAAAAAACCGGAGAGGGTAATTTTTTGTGTGTAGGTCGGACATATATGTCCGACATATATGCGACCCGGTTTTTTCACCCACTACAAGGGCCGCATGTATGTGGCCCCTACACCTTTGTGCGGCAAGACGGAATCCCGACGCCGGAATGACGGTGGTTTATTTCGGTCGATGAGGAAAGGAACAAGAGCAGATCACGACATCGGACAAGTCACGCCTTTGTGATTCGGCACAGCAGACTCTTGAGGTTCGTCTGGTCCGAGCACGGGTCGCGCTGCGCGACGTCCGTCAGGAAATTCACCGACCGCCATGGATGGTAGGGCTGGCGCTCCCCCCAGCCGATGGGAACGTACACCGAGTCCTCCCTGATGCCTGCATTCACCCAGGCCATCGCCTCGATGGCGCCGTGCGCGGTCTCCACCTTGACTTTCTCTCCGTCCTCGATTCCCAATGCTCCCGCTTTTCGGGGATGCATCTGGCAATAGAGGTCGGGCCACATCTCCTGCGCCTGCCAGAAATAATGCGTCCAGCTATGGAAATGCGGTGCGGGCGGCCGCCCCGTTATCAGCGTCGTCTCGAAGCCTTGCCTGCGGAGCGCATCGCCCAGGTTTTCCTCATCCGGCTGAACGATTCTGGCGGCGCGGGAACCCGTCGGCGCCTTGCTGAACGGGGAGATGACTTCCAGATCGTCATCTTCGTGTTCGTATTCGAGATACGGCAACCCCAGGAGATTCTCTTTCTCGCTGTAGAACTCCGGCAGCGCGGAGAGCCCTACTTTAGAGAATTTTTCCTCCAGCGCCTCCGTCCAGAACTCGAGCCGCCCGCTCGGCGTCGGGAAGCGCTTGCCGTCTGGCTGCCCGGTGGCGGTCGTTCCTTCGAGATAAAGCGTTTCCTGCTCTGGAGCATCTTCGCTCGCGACGGGAAAGCGCACCCACCGCCAGGGAACCGAGTGGAGCCTTTTCTGCGTCACGCCCCGCAGGAAATCGTTGTCGATGCACATCTCGTCCCAGAATTTGCCCGGATCCTTGTATTCCTCTTTCATGACGTCGCCGAAGCCCAGGCGTCTTCCGAGTTCTATCCATATCCAGCCGTCGGGCTTCGCCTCCCCCGGCGGGTCGATCATCTTGTCGATCCACACGATTCTTCGGTCGTCGTTCGTGCGGCCCAGCTCTCCCTTCTCGATACCGCCCGCCGCGGGCAGCACGTAATCCGCATAGGCCGAGGTCTCGTTCGCGAACAACTCGACGTGGACGATGAGGTCGAGCGCCTGGAAGGCCGCGCGCGCCTCGTCCTGGCCCGGCCATTGCGCGAGCGGGTTGTTGCACGTGATGAGGCCCTTGATGGGGTACGGCTTGCCCTCCCGCATAGCGCTCAGCCAGCCCGCCGGGCTCCTGCGGACCATGGGCTTTCGAATCTTCGCCCTCCTCTCCTCCGGCGCGTTGGCGGCGATGGGCGGGCCCGCCGTCATGTTCACGTAGGCGCCGCCCCTGCGGCCCCAGTTCCCCGTTATCGCGGCGACGAACATGAACGCCCGGTTCGTCTGCACCGAGTTGGTGTGCTGGTTGAGTCCCCGGCTCCCGAAGATGACGCAGCCGTCCGCCCGGGCCACGTCCCCGGCAAGCGCGCGGATATCCTCCGCAGATATGCCCGTAACGGCTTCCGCCCAATCGGGGGAGTAGCCTTTTTCGAATATGAAATCGCGCCAGCGCTCCCAGCCCAGCACCCACTCCTCGCAGAAACGCGCATCGTGCAGGTCTTCCGAGAAGATATGGTGCGCCATGGCGAGGCCGAGCGCCATGTCGGTGCCCGGACGGATGGCGAGCCATTTATCCGCCTTGCTCGCCGTGGCGGTATACCTCGGGTCCACCACCACCATCTTCGTCTTGTTCCTGATGCGCCAGTCGTTCACCTTGCCGAAGTAGACCGGCCGCGTCTCCGCCTGGTTGTCCCCGACGTAGAGATACATGCCGGCGCTGCCGATGTCCCCGGGCGTGTAGCTGTTCCCGTTGCCGTTGATCCCGTGCGTCACCTCGTAGGCGACCACCTTGCCCGCCGCGCAGAACGGGTCCGTCCCCTGCAGGTTGGGTGTGCCCCACATCTGGCTGAACAGCCGCACGTAGCCTTTCTGCGTAATCAGGCCCGTGCGGGTGCCTACGAACATCGCCAGCGCCTCAGGACCCCACCGTTCTCTCAAGACTTCGAGTTTCGCGGCGATCTCATCGAGCGCCTGCTCCCAGGTGATGCGCTCGAATTTATTTTCGCCCCGTCGGCCGACGCGCTTGAGAGGGTACTCGAGGCGATGCTCGTTGTGATGGAGCTGGAGCGTGAACTGCGCCTTGGGGCAGATTTTTCCGTTCAGGACGGGATCCTCATCGTTCCCCGTCACGTTGATGAGCTTATCGCCCTGGAAATGGAACTTGGCGCTGCAGCAGTTGAAACAGAAATTACATCCCCCGGGCACGACGCGGTCCGCTTTGAGCGCCTTTTTGTCATGCAGGTAGGGAAAGGCGGGGCCTTTCTCCTCGAAAACGCCGTTCGCTTCGGGTGATTCCACGAAACGGGGACGGCTCGGTTTTTCACACAAACCCGAACTTTCTACGCCGTTCGCGCGGCCGTTTGCTCTCCCGATTTTCTCCAGATAAATCGTCTGGGGCTTCAGGAGAAAATGATCGTGATCCCGAAGGCTCCGATCTTCCTCATGTGCTTTTTCGAGAAGGTCCTCCCGCTCCCCGAACGAGATGGCGAAACCCGGACAGATTTCCGCGCAGGCGGGATCGAGCCCCTTCTCCCGCCGCTCGGGGCACAGGTCGCACTTCACCGAGTGATGCCCCTGCGCGTCATAGCCCATCGCGCTGTAAGGACACGCCATGACGCATTCCCCGCAACCCGTGCAAAGCGCCTCATGCACCTCCACCACGCCGGTATCGGGGTCTTTCGTGATCGCCTTGGGATGGACAGGACAGGCCCTCAGGCACGCGGGCCGCTCGCAGTGCTGGCAGGTGAGCGTGAGGAAATCGGGCGCGCCCGTAGAGGCGTCCCCCAGCCAGACCACCTTGTTCCGGTACTGGCCGGGGCCGAGCCTGTGCTCCTGCTTGCAGGCCGCCTCGCAACTCTTGCAGCCGAAGCACCGCTCCAGATCGATCATCAAGGCCAGCTTGCCCAAGACTCGCTCCTTCAGGAAGGGGTGTCGAAAAGGCCCTCCTCACTCGGAATTGGCTACCGCCGTTATTCCGGCGTTAATGCCGCTCCTGTTGTAGGTCGGACATATATGTCCGACATATATGCGACCCTGATTTTCGCCCCTCCTGCGAACGGGCCGCATATCTGTAGCGCTCCCTTCTTGGGAGCGCTACCTACAAAACCAACATCCCCGCCCCTCCTCGGATAGATTCTTTCAACAACCCCGACGCGCGGACTACCACTTCGTCAAATGCCACCAGTATATCTCCTCGCCGCCCGAGACATAACCGGCGAAAAACGTGACGGTGACGACGTGCCCCACAATACCGAGAATGAAGAGATAAGCCAAAACGACGTGAACGATACGCCAATACGCCTGCGCGGGAGATACGCCGGAGCGCACGCCCAACAGCTTGTTTTCCCGGCCGATAAGCCGGGCGTAGGCGAGGGTAAGCCCGGGTCTTGAGAACCAATGCTTGAGCCTCGGAGAGAAGACGCCCTCGTCCGCTCCCGGCTCGATCCTCGACAACAGGGACTCTTTTTCTTCGATGAGGCGGGCCAGACGCTCGCGGTTTTCGGAACCGGGCGGGGAGAAGGATTCTTCCCTCGAGGCGAAGGTGGCCGCCATGTTTTTGGAGAGGCGGACGCGCGCCCACACGCCCAGGATCACCAGCACCAAGAGTGCGACGAGCAACAGCGCCGGCGCATAGCGAAGAAATCCGGCCGAGTGGATAGTGACCAGCACGCCGCCCAGGGTGGCCGTCACGACATGGGCGGAAAACCAGCCAAGTGGAGAGCCGCCCGCCCCCGTTCGCTTCGTGACTACGAAAACCATGGAGACGCACAGGAGAACCGTCCCCGCGACGCCGATCAGATACAGCGTGGGGGAACCCGGCAGATGCCATTCACGCGGTAATTCGCGCTGAAACGCGAAGAAGGTGACCAGAACGACCGCCGCCGCGAAGACGAGGTACGCAAGCAGCCTGTCGCCGATATCGAGTCGTCTCATGAAAATCAGGAAAATTCGATTTTTTCTACGTCCACGATCTCGAAATTTCTTACGCCGCCGGGCAACTGCACCGCCACCTCATCGCCCGGTTCTTTCTGCATCAGCCCGCGCGAGAGCGGCGCGCTGAAGGAAATAATCCCGTTCGGGAGGTCGCTTTCCTCCTCGCCCAGTATCTTGTAGGTAAGCTCTTCGTTCTTATCCAGATCGAAAAGCGTGACTTTTGTGCCGATGGTGACCCTGTCACCGGAGATGGGAAGTTCCTCTATCACGCTCGCCTCGCGAATCTTGTCCATGATCCGACTCACCTCGTTCTTCAGGTTACCCTGCAACTCGATGGCGGCCTCCCACTCGGCGTTCTCGCTCAAATCGCCCAGACTCGCGGCCTTACCAATTTCCTTGGACACCTCATGTTTCAGGCGGTACTGAATCTGTTCGACCTTCTGTCTCAGTCCTTCTAAGCTCGCTTTGGTGATGTAATACGGCATTTCTTCCTCATCCAGCCTTAGAAATAATCGAAAATCGCGCCTCAGGCGCCTTCCTTTATTTTTTCCTTCACCTGATCGCGAAAGTCATACCCCGTATCCTCCACGAACGCCTCGATCAGGCGTTTCGTGACCGGCCCCGGAACCTGCGCGCTCGGCTTGAAGCTGTCTATCTCGCGCACCGGCATGGCGCATATCGCGCTCGAGGTGATGAAATACTCTTCCGCCTGCGCCAGGTCGTATGTCGTCATGTCCCTTTCCTCGACGGCGATGCCCAGACGTGCAGCCAGTTCGAACACCGCGATGCGCGTTACTCCCTGCAATATGTTCCTCTCATGCGGCGTCCAGAGCGCGCCATCCTTCACCATGAAGAAATTGGCGCTCGAGTTCTCCGTCACGTTCCCGCGCACGTCGAGCATCAGGGAGAGCGAACCCGACGCTGCGGCGTCGAGTTCCGCCAAAATCTGGTTCATCTTGCTCGTCACCTTGGCTCTCGTCTCGATGCATTCGGGCGGGTTGCGCCTCGTGGGCGTTATCGCCAGACGCACGCCGTTCAGGTACCGCTCCGCGAAGGACGCCACGTTCACGGGCCGCCAGAATATGAACACCGAAGCCGGCCCCGCCGCGCCCGCCGCCATGGAGGGGTCGTCATATCCGCGGGTCACCCAGTGGCCGACGCGGTACATGGCGCCCTCTTCGAGACGGCACAGATTCGCCTCCAGGGTGGCGAGCGTGGCTTGTTTCATCTCCGCCTGGCTGATACCGACGTCGATACGGACGTACTTGAGCGAGCGGTAGAGGCGGTCGATATGGTCATCGAGCCGATAGAGCTTTCCCGCGAAACACGGGGTGACCTCGTACACCCCGTCGCCCCAGAGGAAACCGCGATCGAAGGGCGATATCCTGGCGCTGTTTTCTTCTATGACCTCTCCGTTGAGATAGACGAATCGCTCACCGGGCATCGGACGCTCCTCCCATGCGCATCAACAAAGAAAGGCCGGCCCCGAACGAGGGGCACAGCCGCAAGAAAAATGAACTATCTTCCTACCTGGACCCATCTTATAAAAGAATAGGCCGGAGGGCAAAATCGCTCCGGGAAATTCCGCCGGCCCGCGATAACCGGTTCCGGGTTTTCCCATTCATGCTTATGGGGTTGTTGGAAAAGACGGAAAGGGAAAATTTGTTTGTGTGTAGGTCGGACATATATGTCCGACATATATGCGACCCTGAATTTTTCACCCACTACACGGGCCGCATATATGCGGCCCCTACAAAAACCGCCCTTCTCGGTTATGTCAAACACTCGTTCATCAGGACTTTGTCAACAGCCTCTTATGGATCGGGCTCCGAGTTGAAAACTTTCCGAATCGGCTGAACCCGCTCAAGCCTTCCTCCCCCAGCCGCCCCCGCCGGGCGTTTCCAGTCGTATCCTGTCCCCGCGTTTCGCCGAGAGACGGGCCTTGCCGGAGAATCGCCTCTCCTCACCCCCGCTGATGAGCAGATTCCTGCCTTTCATGCCCGCCTCGCCCCCATTGAGAGGCCAGGGCGCCTTGTCGCGCCGCTCCGTCATGAACGAGACGGTGGCGTCGCCCAGCAGTTCGATCTCGCGGATGATGCCGTCGCCGCCGCGGTGCCTGCCCGCACCGCCGCTGCCCCGGCGGACGGTGTAGCGGCTCACCCGGAACGGATAGGCGTGTTCGAGCGCTTCGATGGGGGTGTTGAGCGTGTTGGTCAGATGGGTATGGATGGCGTCTTCGCCTGCGCCCCAGGGACCTCCGCCCATGCCGCCGCCCGTGGTCTCATAATATGCGTACGGACGGCCCTGCCGGGGGCCTGCGCGGTGGTCCATACCCCCGACCGTGAGGTTGTTCATCGTGCCGCACGACGCTGCGGGTATCTTGCCGGGACAGGCTTTCGCGAGCGCGCCCAGTATCACGTCCACCATTCGCTGGCTCGTCTCCACGTTTCCCCCGGCGACGGCGGCGGGAAACTCGGCGTTCACCACCGTGCCCGAGGGCGCGACGACCTCGACGGGATTCATGCACCCCGAATTGTTCGGGATGTCGTAGGGCACGAGACAGCGCAGGGCGTAGTAGGCCGCAGTCCTGGCGATGGATTCCACCGCGTTCACGCTGCCCTGCGTCTGGGGAGCGGAGCCGGTGTAGTCCACGCGCATTTTCGAGCCGCGCACCGTGATCTCCACCCGTATCGGCACGAAGCCGCTGCCGAAACCGTCGTCGTCCATGTAATCTTGGAATAAGTACCGCCCGTCGGGGATGTCCCGGATCACGGCCTTGGTCAGCCGCTCGGAGTATTTTTGAAGCTCCACCGTGTAGCGCAGCGTCTCGGCCAGGCCGTGACGCTCGATGATCTCGAGGATCCTCCGCTCGCCCACGCGGTTCGCCGCGATTTGCGCGGCGATGTCTCCCCGGCGCTCCTCGGCGGTGCGCACGTTCGCGAGGATGAGCGCGAAGACGTCTTCCTGCATCTCTCCCCCCCGCACGAGCTTCACCGGCGGGATGACCACCCCGTCCTGGAAAATTTCGGTCGTGATGCTCATCGAGCCCGGCGCGATGCCGCCCACGTCCGCATGGTGCGCCCGATTGGCCACGTAGTAGATGAGTTTTTCCTTCCCCCGCTCCCTGCCGTATACGGGTGAGATCATCGTGATGTCCGGCAGGTGGTTTCCTCCGCGAAAAGGGTCGTTCAGCACGACCACGTCGCCCGGCTCGAGCGCCATCCGCTCTATGACGTATTCCACCGACATCGGCATGGACCCCAGGTGGGCGGGCAAATGCGCCGCCTGCGCCGCCATCCGGCCCTGCACGTCGAAGATGGCGCAAGAGTAATCCTTGCGCTCCTTGATGTTCGGGGAGAACGAGGAGCGGCACAGCGCCACGCCCATCTCTTCAGAGGCCGCAAAGAACAGGTTGCGGAAGACTTCCAGGAGTATCGGGTCGTACGTTTTCGCCATCGCGCCTTCTCAGCCCGAGTTCTTCAAAACGAGATTGCCCCACTCATCCACCTGGCAATCCCAGCCCGGAGGGACGACCGTCGTCGCGCTGAACTCACACACCAGCGCCGGGCCCTCGAAACGGTTTCCGCGGGAAAACCCATCCCGCGCATATACGGAACCATCGATTTGTTTTCCGGCGAAAACCATCTTCCGGCTCCCCATGAGCGCACCGGAAACGTCCTTTCGAGCTTTCGGAAGCCTTCTGGTGGGCGGACGCTCCACTTCGCCGACGCCCCGGACTCTCAGCGTCACGATCTCGACCGGACTCTCGGGGCTTGCGGTGCCGAAGCGCTCATCGTGCGATGCATCGAACGCCGCCCGCAGGCTCTCCCGCAGGTCCACGCCCGCTTCGGGCTGGTAGGGAAGCGTCAATTCATACGATTGCCCGAGATAGCGCATATCGATGAAGAGCGAAAAGACGGGCTTTGGAAATCCCTCGAATTTCAAATCCTCGCGCCCTTTTCGCAGCAAGGGCGAAAAGTGGCTTGCGAGGGTTTTCTTGCTCAGCCCCTCGAGTGGAAGCAGCACCGTCCGGGCGTAGTCCTTCACCACGTCCGCCGTCAGCATGCCTCGTGCGGAGAGGATCCCCGGGTCACCCGGGACGACGACGTGGGGAATCCCCAGAATCTCCGCCAGGGAACAGGCGTGCATCGCCCCTGCGCCGCCGAAGGAGATGAGGGCGAACCGGCGCGGATCGTGGCCGCGCTCCACGCTGATGAGGCGAATCGCGCGCGCCATGTGCTGGTTGGCGACGCGGATGACGCCCTCGGCCGCCTGCCGTTCGTCCAGGCGCAGGGACTTCGCCAGGCGCGCGATACCGGCTTTCACCGGCTCCATATCGAGACTCATCCTGCCGCCCAGGAACTGTTCGGGATCGAGGCGGCCCAGGAAAAGGTTCGCATCCGTGACGGTGACCTGATCCCCCTTGCCGTAGCATATCGGCCCCGGATCGGCCCCCGCGCTCTGGGGGCCGACGGCCAGAGCGCCTCCCGGATCGACCCGGGCGATGGAGCCGCCGCCGGCGCCTACCGTGTGAATGTCGATGAGGGGAACCCGGATCGGGCAACCGGCCACCTCGGTCTCCGCCGTGAAGCCGACCCCGCCGTGCAGCAAGGACACGTCCGTACTCGTTCCGCCCATATCGAACGCGATCGCATTCTCGAAACCCGCTCGTCTCGCCACCTCGTACGCCCCCACGACCCCGCCGGCGGGACCGGACAGAATGGTCCGGATGGCCTCCTCGCCCGCCATCGTGCTCGAAATGATGCCGCCGTTGCTCTGCATGATGCGCAAGCGGCCGGAACCCAGGCGCACCTCCAGATCCTTCAGGTACCTGTTCATCATGGGAGACACGTAGGCGTTCACGCACGTGGTGCTCATCCGCTCGTACTCCCTGAACTCAGGCAAAACCTGGCTGGACATCGAAACGTGAATGCCGCTCCGCCGGACCGCGTCGGCCACTTTCTCTTCATGAGACGGGTTCGCGTAAGAGTGCAGCAGGCAGATGGCGACGGACTCGACGCCCGCTTTTTTGAGTTTTCGATTCAGCGCTTTCACCTCTGACGCCTTCAGGCGCAGGAGCTCGCCGCCCTTTTCATCCAGACGCTCCGCCACGCCCAGCCTGAGTTCTCTCGGCACCAGGGCCTGCGGTCTGCGATACGCGAGATTGTAGAGTTCTTTCCGGTTCTGGCGGCCGATCTCGATCAGGTCCTCGAAACCGGCCGTCGTCACCAGTGCGGTTTTCGCTCCCCGGCGGGTGAGCAGCGCGTTCGTCGCCACGGTGGAGCCGTGGGTGATGTCCAGAGCGACGCCGCGGCCATCGAGTATCTCTTCCAGCCCACGCAAGATGGCGCGCTCGGGCGCATCGGGCGTGGAGGGCACTTTGTGGACGCGCACCCGTGCGCCGTCGAACGAGATGAAATCCGTAAAGGTACCGCCCGTGTCGACGCCGATCCGAAGCGTCGTTTTTTGACGTCCGGGCATCACCGCCTCCTGTTGCGCCAGGCTTCGGGGTTCAGCAAATCAGGGGGGCGCTTGCCGAGCAGATAGGCTTTTACGTTTCTCTCCACGCGATCTGAAACCGCGTCCCGGCCCAGATCGGTGTTCGTGCCCAGGTGCGGCATCATGACGACGTTCTTCATCCGCAGGAGCCCCGGGTGCGGCCTGGGTTCATTCTCGAACACGTCCAGCCCAGCACCTCCGAGGCGGCCCGAGCGGAGCGCTTCGACCAGGGCTTCCTCGTCCAGGATCGGCCCCCGGGCGGTGTTGATGACGACGGCCCCTTTTTTCATGCGGGCGAACTCGTCCGCTCCGATGATATGGCGCGTCTCATCGTTCAGGGCGAGGTGCACGCTCAGGAAATCGGATTCGCGCAGCAGCCTGCCGAATGAGCGGTACGAGACGCCCGTCTGCTTCTCCACCTCGGGGCTTTTCCTGTTCCGGCTCCAGTAGCGGACCTTCATGCCGAACGAATTCGCCATGCGCGCCACGGCGCAGCCGATGCGCCCCAGGCCGATGATGCCCAGGACCCTTCCGTTCAGGCCCCGGCCCTCCAGCAACGTGGGCGTCCAGCCCTTCCATCGCCCCGTTCTGATATACGTATCCGCCTCCACGACCCGCCTGCTCACCGCGAGCAGGAGCGACATGGCGCATTCCGCCGTGGGCTCCGTGACGACGCCGGGCGTGTTCGTGGCCAAGATTCCCCGCCTCGTAATCTCTTCCAGGTCGAGATTGTTGAAGCCGACACCGCAGTTCGCGACCAGCTTGAGACGCGGCGCGGCGTCGAGAAAATCGGCGTCTATCTCGTCTCCCACCATGGAGATGAGAACGTCCGCACCGCGCACGGCGCGCCGGTAGCCGGCGGGGCTCGGCTTCACGTCTTTCGCGTGCATGACGAAGTCGGAGGTGCGTTTCAGATCTGCAAAATGATGCGGCGGAAACTTGCGGGAGAGGAATACGCGCGGAAGAACGCCCGGGGATCCTTCACTACTCATTTTCACAACCGCTTCACGGCATCCGCGATCCGGTCCACGGCCCGCTCCAGATTCTCCACGCTGTTGGCGAAGCACATTCTCAGGTGCTTGT
>JAPPHK010000176.1 GCA_028820795.1 Nitrospinota bacterium
GTCTTCGTCGAAAAGCCGCTCACCCTGACGGTGGCGGATGCGGACAAGTGCATCGGAGCCACTGAAAGCGCGGGCGTTACGCTCCTGATCGGGCACCACAGGAGGCGGCAGGGCGCGAACCGGAAGATTCGCGGGATGATAGACGAGGGCGCGCTCGGGATGGTTCATGCGCTTGAGGCGAACCTCTCCAACCCCAACGGGCAGAATCCCAGGAGCGGGTGGAGGAACGACCCGGCGGAATGCCCGGCGGGGGGCATGACGGGACTCGGCGTCCACATGGTGGACAATCTCCAGTACCTCGCAGGCCCGGCGAAGCGGGTGAGCGCGTTCAGCAAGCAACTTTACGCCGCAGGAAACCTCGATGACGTGACGAACATCATCCTCGAATACGAGAGCGGCCCGCTCGGCTACATCACCACCTGCTACGTCACCTCCAAGCAGTGCACGACGGCGGCCCACGGCACGGAAGCCTCCGCATGGAGCGAAGACGAGGGCGAGCGGCTCTATCTCCAGAAAAAAGACGAAACCCAAAGGAGTGAGCTTTCCGTGGACGGCGGCGATGCGCTCGCGGAGGAAGTCGAGGAATTCGGCAAGTGCATTCGCGGTGCGGCCGCGCCCGAGACGGACGGAAGAGCGGCGCGGGAAGTCGTGGCCGTTCTGGAGTCAGTCGTCGAGAGCGCAAAGAGCGGGCGCGTGGTCGAGGTTTCAGAAATCAGGGGTCATTGATGGTCAGCGGAACGAGTGGGGAAGCCTGGGAAATCGGGGGCGTGACGATAGCCGCAGGCTCCTATGAATACGTGAAAATCCCGGTGGCGCAAATGCTCACCGGCTCGGAAACCGGTCTGCCCCTTCATTGCGTGAGAGGCGAAAAGCCAGGACCCACGCTTTCCGTTCTGGCGTGCGTCCACGGGGACGAGCCGCAGCCGATTCGCGCGTTCCAGAACATTCTGGCGCAAATCGACCGGAAGGAATTGAGCGGCGCATTGCTGCTCGTTCCGGTGGCGAACCCTTTCGCCTTTGCGAATTTCTCGCGCCAATCGCCGGATCAGCACGAGCAGACGAACCTGTGGGGCGCGTTTCCGGGTTCCGCCAAGGGGACGCTCACGCAGCGCTATGCGCACAAGATTCGTGAAATCCTGATCGAGGGCGCGGATTATCTCGTGGAGTTTCACTCGGGCGGCGCGGCGGGGCGTATCCAAAGGCGCGTAGATATGGACCCGGAAGTCGAAGGCGCTGTCGGCGAAAAATCGCGCGAGATGGCGATTGCTTTCGCAAGCGGGGGCGCTGCGCTGGTTCACGGCGTGCCTTTCAGCAAGTCGAGCGCTTCGGGCTATGCGCTCACGCAAAAGATACCGGCCATCAGCGTGGAGATAGGCGGCGCCTACTTGCCCGAATGCGAAGAGAATCTCTACAGGGACAACCTGGAACAAGGTTTTTTGAACCTCCTCGTTCACCTCGGGATGCTCAAGGGTGAGGAGAAGAGATTGAGGGTCACCTATTTCGGTTTCGCCAACCGCGCCGAGGCGAATCCATCGAGCGGCGGATACCTCATCTCGCGAAAAACACACTTCTCCGACCTGGGCGCGGAGGTGAGCGAAGGGGAACTTTTGGGCGAAATGCTGGATCCTTTCACCCTGAAAGTGGTGGAGGAGTTGCGCAGCCCCGCCGACGGCGTGCTATTTTTCAGCCGGTGCAGCGGGCCTTTCGAGGTGGGGAACAAGGGGTTCGCCGTCGCCACCGAATACCGCGAAATTTAACCAGACGGGAATAAACGCCGAATTTAACTATGGGCCTTTGAGGGACAGATTGGAGGAAACGCTAGACAATGCCTTTTTACGAACCCGAGACGATGGAGCAAAAACTGGCGGGGGCGAGCTACAGCACCTCCGAGGGCGTGTGGGTCGACGGCGAGCGCGTCATTTTCGGCGTCATCAACAAGCCGGCCGGCACGGGCAGCAGGCCGCATCGCCACCCGAACGAACAGTTCATATTCGTTCAGCAGGGAAGCCTGCAGGCGATGATCGACGGCGAGCGGAAAACGGTCGGCGCGGGGGGCATCATCCACATCCCGGCGAATTCGCTCCACAGCATGGTGGCCACGGCCGATGAGGACGTCATCTTCATCGTGGCGAAGGATACGACATGGCAGATCGAGGGGGTCGCCGAGGACGATTCGACCTATGGCGCCTACATCGGCGAAGGGGCGGATGAGAACGTGGCCGCGCGGTTCCGCGAGATTGCCGAGCAACGCCCCGAATAAAGGGGTTGTTGAAAAAATCCTCTCCGCCTCATCCTGAGTAGCGGCGAAGCCGCGTATCGAAGGTCAATCGCGACCAATGCGGGAGCGATTGCCGGCCAAAAAGGGAAGCGCTCCCCTCGACAGACTCGAGCAAGCCCTTCGATACAAACGCTCCTTTCTCAGTCGCGTTTTACCTTCGGCGGCTACTCAGGGTGAGGAAAGAAGCGTTGGCGGTTTACGGGGGCCGCAGACGAGGGTTATTCAACACCCCCCTCAAGGGGGGAGTGGATCTTCTCTCTCATCTGTTGATTCCAAACGCCGAATCACGAAAGAGAGGGTTTTCAACAGCCCCGACAAGGGGGGAGGGAATGCCGATCATCGAATTCTTCATCGTAGGGACAGGCCTCCGTGCCTGTCCTGACGGAGGCTATGGCCCCGATGAAGACGCAGGACAACCACAGAGGGCAGGACAGGCACGGAGGCCTGTCCCTACAAAACCATCACGCACGTGCCTCGTGAACCTCCATGCCACCGCTCGCGAAACAGGGGGGGAGTGGTTGTTTATCTCGCGAGTGATGGGATGACCCTCAAGGGAGTGAAATTCAGCGCACTCCTTCTGCGGGATTTTCAAGAACCCTAATAAAAAAGCGGAGATTTACTTAAGTTCCGTAAAACCGGCCGCGGGCAATCCTCTGCGGGGCGAAGCGCAGGAATAATGCGAGGTAAGGTGAAGATCGCGCACGCAATTTCCTTTTCCTGAAACGCGTAAATCTCGCCCGAGGATTTTGACTTGAGAAACCATTTTTGCAAGAATGGCCGCAAATCGGACTTAAGCCGCAATGAACCATGCACACAAACGGATATTTCCATGGCTTCGGCTATGGGCGCATTGCATACGAAATTTTTTGAAATTCGCATGATTTGGGAGGCTGTTTGATGGCCACAGCAACAGATGAAGTCAGAAGGGATGACGTAAAGCTGCCTGACGAGTACACGAAACAGGAAAGAGTTTGGATGTGGCTCAAGGACAACGTCCCGAGCTTTATCGCTGTGCTCGTGATTTGGGAGTGCATCGCCTGGTACGTGAGCGAGCCTGCGCTGTTCCCGCGCGTATTCCCCATTGTGCACCGTTTCTACGAAGTCACTTTTCTGAAGTCCGGTGAGACCACGTGCGTCTTGTGCGTGCACTCCTATCACACCGCATGGCGAATCATGGTGGGAATGGTCATCGCCGGCTTCGTGGGGATAGCCATCGGCATCGCCATGGGCCGTGTCGGCTGGTTCGAGAAGTTCATGATCCCCATCCTGAGCATGCTGCTGCCCATTCCGGCCTTGGCCTGGAGCCCGATTCTCGTCCTGTGGTTCGGCCTCGGCAACACGACCATGAT
>JAPPHK010000034.1 GCA_028820795.1 Nitrospinota bacterium
AGGACCAGAGCCTCGTCCGCTCCTCCTACGCCGACGCCGTCAACTCCCTCGCCGTCACCCTCGCCGCCAACCGCTCACTCATTTCCGGCCAAGTCGAAACAGTCGATTAGGACTCTATTGAAATTCGGTAAACTCCGCTTAAAATAAGGCTCGCGAAATGCGATATGGAGCAGCTGCTAGAGGCGAATTACCTGACCCTCATTCTCGAAAGCCCTGATCGCCCTCAACCTTGAAACGTTTTCTCCTTTGCCCTCAACTACCCTTTGTGGACAAGCAAGGTGTCCTTCGCGTCCCTTCGCGGATAAGAAAGGTGTTCTTCGTGGCCCTTCGTGGAAAAAGGTGTTCTTCGCGCCCTTTAGCGTCCCTTCGCGGATAAACAGAAGTTCGTCCCTGCCAATCCCGCTACAATCAACCGTCAGTGAGCCCTGCTAAATGAAATTCGGCACCCTCCAAAACGTAATCGAACAGCCCCTTTCATCCGTCTTCACCGTCGCCTCCGACCTAGGTTTCCAAGGCGTCGAACTAGACTGGTACGACTTCACCGAAGCCCAACCCGGCGGCCCACTCGCCCCCGAAAACCGCGACACGATCCGCCAGGCTGCCACCCAGGCCGGCGTCGACATCCCTTGTGTCGCCGCCCACTTCCTCAACCGCGGCGGCCTCGCCGACCCCGAAAAAGAAGCTTTCGGCCTCGACGCCGTCCGCGCCGGCATCCGCCTCTGCACCGACCTCGGTGCAGCCTATCTCCTCGTGCCCTTCTTCGGCCCCGCCATGATGCGCGACGACCAATCCGTCGCCCGCCTCGAAACCAACCTCCGCCTCCTCGCCCCCGAAGCCGAACAAGCCGGCGTCACCCTCGCCATCGAGCACACCCTCCGGGGCGACCAGACCGCCGCCCTTCTCGAACGCGTCGACTCCCCAGCCGTCGGCAACTACTGGGACATGGCCAACTGCATGGGCCTCGGCTACGATCCCCTCGAAGAGATCGCCCAACTCGGAAAGCACATCGTCCGCGTCCACGCCAAGGAATACCATCAGGGTGACGCCGCCCCCGGAACACCCCAGGAACCTCACTTCGACGGTCTCAACACCAAACCCTTCGGCGAAGGCGACGTCCCCGTACCAGAAGTTCTCGCTGCCCTCCAGGAGGTCGGCTACGACGGCTACGTCGTCCTCGAGACCGGCAAATTCGACGACGCCAGGCGCTCCGCCAAGGCCGCCCTCACCCTCCTCCAGGAACTGACAGGCCAAACGCAATGACCACCAACCCCTACGCAATGACCCGCTTCCAGGGCAAAACGGCCCTCGTCTCAGGCGGCGCCTCCGGCATCGGCCGCGCCACCGCCCAGCGCCTCGCCGCCGAAGGCGCACACGTTTTCATCGCCGATCTGAACGCCGCCCTGGCCGCTGAAACAGTGTCCCGGATCCGCGCAGCAGGCGGCAGCGCCGGCTATGTGAACGTTGACCTCGCCGACGACTCTTCAGTAGAGGATTGCGCGCGCCAAGTTGCAGAGAAGGCTTCCTCACTCCACATTCTCGTCAACAACGCAGCCCTGCTTCGCCAGGGCAGCATCGAAGACGGCGGCTGGATTGAAAACTGGGAAATCGAGACCCGCGTCGGCCTGCGCGGCTGGGTGATGATGACCCAACAGCTCCTCCCACTCCTCAAACAGGAAGGCGGGGCCATCGTCAACCTCTCATCCGAAGGCGGCTACCTCGGCCGCCCCGGCATGTGGGTCTACGACGCCATCAAAGCCGCCGTCGTCTCCACCACAAAAACCATGGCCCAGGAGTTCACCCAATACAACATCCGCGTCAACGCCGTCGCCCCCGGCTGGATCGTCACCGAAATGCACTTCGCCGACCACGCCGACCCCGCCGCCTACAAAAAAGAGCTCGAAGAAACGCCCATCGACTCCTGCCTCATGCAGCGCCGCGGCGGCCCGGAGGAAATTGCCAGCGCCATCGCCTTCCTCCTCAGCGACGACGCCTCCTACATCACCGGCACCACCATCCACGTAGACGGCGGCCGCGTCGGCATGAACCTCGGCCACCTCGGCATCCTGGAATAGAATGACGACGAAGCACAGGCCCTATTCGAGGTGCCCTGGATTGTCAGAAGCCAGCTTCTGGGGCCTTAACTGGCCCAAGCGAACGACTTAGGGTGCACTAGTGGCAGTAAGTGTAGTCCGCGGTTCCACATGAATTTACTAAACTAAAGTTTTCGCAGGAATGATTTGCTGTTCCTCAATTCCGTCCAGACACTTTATCTTCGACCTCGAATTCGTCTCATCGCCAAGGCAAATCTGTCATTGAATAGGTCTCGACGCGTCCTCATTACTCCTTGGTGAGAGAGTTCCCGAACGTTCCAGAACGGATCATACATATCCAAAGGCCATCCTCTTGCGTTCTTGATTAAGCGTTTCAGCTCTTCTTCACTGATTGTTGGATTGTCCCGGAGAGCGTTTCTCAATGGAGGCATGAAGGCATAGTACTTCGGAATCCGGGGTTCGTTGCGTTGGGTTGTCATATTCCCACCATTCAGTGGAATGAAAAATCGTGGCCACAGCCAACAATTGGTCAGTTGAAGTGAGTGAGCCTATTTCGTTTCTGTCACGGAGTCAGGTCTGACCGTGGCACTAAATGGAAAACTCTTGCCCATTCATCCATGCTCAAGTTCTCGGCTCCTTTCTGTTTACGCACTGTCATGTCCTCAGATCCTATCAAGCAGTTCTTGTTTCTTACTTTCGAACTCACTGTCAGTAAGGATGCCTTGCTCATGGAGTTCTGCGATTTCCCTTATCTGTTCCGAAATACCGTACTGTAGACGGCTTTCACTTGTATCGGAACTTTTCGACGATTCAAGTTTACTTCTGACAAAGCTGACAAATTTGTGGACCGTCTCCTCCTCAGAACTGATCCACTTCATCGAAACTTTGTTTCCTGACCCAAAAAAACTGATGGCGTGCCCCATAAGTCCTTTGCTCATTTCCATTGACGAAATGTTATTATAGGGAAAGGATTCCAACTGAAACCCGAACATTTTTTTTGCGAAGAAAACTAGCCTAGTCTCCGTTGCAATGAAAATTCCTGTCCTCACAGAGTCATTGCCCAAGACCTCGGTCTCGTACGCTCCCATGATGACTTCGACTGTGCTTTCATCATCATCAAGATGCTTTCTCGACATTTGAACTAGCTTATCAATTTTCTTTGCCATTCTAGCGCTCCTTCTTAGCTGGCACCCTTTTTCCTACAGGAGAGAGATATAATCCCTTAGAAACAAAATCTTGTCAATCCTACAATGGTTTATAAGCTTTCAATTGCAGGCGCACGAGGCACAACCAACAAGACTATATTCCAAGCCCCACCCCGGAGCCCCAAAATGACCAACACCCTGAACGGACAACTCTGGCAGGACCAACCCCAACAAGCCCTCGACGCCTTCACCCGCGACGGCTACCTCGCCCTCTCCGGCTTCCTCACCCCCGCAGAAGTGGAAGATACACGCGCATCCGTCGCCCGCTTCATCTCCGACACCGTTCCCCACCTCCCCCGTGAACAGGTCTTCT
>JAPPHK010000187.1 GCA_028820795.1 Nitrospinota bacterium
CGGTCATGTGCTTGGGATGCCAGGGATCGTGGAAGGTGAACTTCGGATGGCCCACGACCTCGGCGCTGTTCTTGTAGGTGCTCATGTACATTGCCCATGCCACGGCCTGTTTCTTGCGCGGGCTGTGCTTGTTCACGACCATGGCCATCACGGGCGCCGAGAAGGCGCGGTGGATGAGCTTGCCGGAGAATTTGGAACCCGGCACCAGGCCGTAATGCCACATGCCCCTGGTCTTGGTATTCGCCGTCGGGCTCTCGATGAGCGCGATAATCCCGTCCCAGTACTGGCAGGAGAAAATCTTGCCGTTGCGGATACGGGGGATCATCTGCGGCGAACCCCAAGCCGCCGCCTCGGGGTGGGATACCTGTTTGCGAGCGAGCCAGGTGTCGAAGGCGTATTCAGCCGCAGGCGTGTTCAGCGTGGGGTTGGCGTCGTCGTCGAACGGGAAGCCGCCCGCGCTGTAAAGGTACATCCAGTACCAGAAGCTGCTGTTCGCCTTGTCGCGAAGGCCGCCGAAGCCGTAGAGCTCCTTGTCGGGCCTGTGGAAGAACTTCATCATCTCGAGTTCGTCTTCCCAGGTGACCGGCCACTTCAAGGGCTTGCCGTGCTTGTCGGCGAAGGCCTTGCGCTCGTCGGGATTGTCGAACAGGTCCTTGCGGATGAACTGCGGGCAGACGTTGCCGTCCGTGGGCATGGCGTAGGTCTTGCCCTGGTACGTCATGAAGGTCTCGAAGTTGCCCACCATCTTGAGATCGAAACCGGCGGCTTTCATGTAGTCGTCGAGAGGCTCGAGCATCCCCGCCGCCACGAGGGAGGGAATCATCATGGACTCGACGTGGAAGATGTCGAACTTGCCCGAGCGCGTGATGGCCTCGGCCATCGCCCGCTGGGGAATCTGCAGGTTGGGAACGTCACTCACCTTGTCCATGGAGATGCCGGTGAGCTTGTTGAACTCGCGGTTGAGGTCGGGGTAGTTGCGCCAGTAGAGGCCCCACATCATTCCGTTCAGCTTGGCGCCGCCAAGCTTCTTGCCCGCCTTGATGACGGCGTCCTCCTCGGGCCCGGCATAGGCTTTGCCTGCGCCGCCGAGAACGGCTGGACCCGCCACTGCGGTGGCCAGACCGGCCTTGAGGAGGCTTCTTCTTTTGATCTGCTTCTCGCTCATCTGGGTGTTCCTCCTTCATTCATGGGGTCGACCGAGAAGAGGAAATAAAACCGCGCCCAGCGTCCACCGGATGATGGAGCGCCCGCCTGCGGATAAATGAACCCGCCTCTCGGCCCGTTAATGCAACTCATAATGCCTAGGTAACAGCGCATTCTATTAAAGCGTCGATTTTTGTCAACAGGGGAAAGGGGGCATCTTCCAATAGTTACGGACTGTGGACGACGGGGTATTCAAACGAAAGGAGAAGAAAAAAGCCCTCCCCGGCGCGTCGTTGCGCGAGAGCCGGGGAGGGCGATGCGGCTTGATTCTAGCCTTCGACCGATTCCGCTTCCATTTCCTCCAACTTCTTGAGCGCTACCTTGTCCCTCAACAGAAAGACCGGGCAGGGCGCGCGCCTCAAGACCTGCTCGGAGACGCTGCCGATCAAAAAGCGGCTCACCATGTTGTGGCCGTGGGTGCCCATGACGAGGAGGTCGAAATCCCCCGTATCGGCGAATTGGACGATCTCCTTCACCGGTTCGCCGAAAACGACGAGGGTCTCGATGGGCACGGCGGATTCGATCTGTTTCGTCATGACGTCGAGATTGCTCTGCAGTTCGACGCGCGTATCTTCGAGCAATTTGCTCGGAGAGATGGTGCCCACGAGTTCCGCGCCGTAGCCGCCGTATTTGGCCGCGTAGTCGGGGTTTTTCGCCACGTGAATGGCCATGACTTCCGCGTTGCGGTTCTCGCCGATCTCCGCCGCGACCTTCAGGACTCCCCTGCTGAGTTCCGAGAAATCCACGGCTGCCAGCACTTTCTTGGGATCGTATATTCGCATGGCGTTTCCCTCCGATATGAAGAAATGTACGACGTCCTATTGTTCATTAACAAAATGCGGAGCCTCTGGAGACCCCGCATTCAGGGATCGTTCTCGACTGTTCTGCCTGTGCGTCCCGCGATGGCCGTCCAAATGCCTTGCGCCGGCTATAATTTGTCATCCCCCGAGAGGCCGGCGCGTTGCTTCAGGGGACTAGACTCCATCACTCCATCAACCCCCTATGGTCTGTTTCAAATATAGGCCCTCGCGCGTCATCTTTCAAGAAGATTCCGCGCGCAAGCGGCCCCGCCCGCCTCAATCGATCTCCACCACCACGTTGCCGACGTTCGCGAAATTCTCCATGATCTCGTGCGCTGCGCTGGTGTCCTCCAGGGAAAACCGCGCGCCGATGTGGTGGGTGAGCGCGCCCGCCTCGCATGCGGCGTTGATGTCCGCGCAGGCCTGGTCGATGGCGGAATTCGGCATGGTGTAGACGAACACCATGCGGATGGCCGTGTTCTCGGGCATCATCTGGTACCAGGGCAGGGCGGGTTCGGGCACCCGCGTGGAGCCGTAGGCCGCGACGGTCCCGTTTCCCTTGAGCACCCGGCGGGTGACGCCCAGGTTCTCGCCGAAATCCACCTCGCAGATCCTGTCCACGCCCGCCCCGCCTGTGATCTCCATGATGCGCTCCGCCGCGTCCTCATCGCGGTAGTTCACCACGTGGTCCGCGCCCGCATCGCGCGCGATCCGCGCTTTCTCCTCGTTGCTGACGGTGGCGATGACATCGGCGCCCCCCCACTTGGCGAGCTGCACCCCGTAGCGCCCCACGGCGCCCGCCCCGCCGGTGACGAGCGCGGTCTGCCCCTCTATCGGCCCGTCGAGAAAAAGCGCCCTGTGGGCCGTCATGGCCGGAATCGCCAGACACGCCCCCTGGGCGAAATCCACAGAATCCGCCAGCGGCACCGCCTGCCGCTCGGCCACGACGATGAACTCGGCCGCCGTGCCGTAGGGCCTTTGCCACTGGCCGTTGAAAATCCAGACGCGCTCGCCCACGCGGGCCGCGTCCACCCCCTCGCCCACGCTTTCGATGACGCCCGCGCCGTCCGAATGCGGGATGACCCTCGGCCAGCGCATCTCGCCGCGGGAACCCAGGCGCGCCTTGTAGTCCGATGGATTCGCGCCCGAAGCGTGGAGCCTTACGCGCACTTCGCCCGCGCCGGGCTCGGGGGTTTCGAGTTCGCCGAATTTCAGCACCTCTTTCGCCGGGCCATACGCTTCATACCAGACGGCTCGCATGATCTCTCCTTCAATAAGTTCTATCGTTTGGGTTTGAATCTTCCAAGTCAGCCTTCTTTATGCTTTCCGGAAGGGGGACACATATGGGGTTGGTGAAAAAGTCCCCCCGAGAAGGGAGGGAACCCCGATCATCGAATTGTTCACCGTAGGGACAGGCCTCCGTGCCTGTCCTGACGAAGGACAACCAC
>JAPPHK010000001.1 GCA_028820795.1 Nitrospinota bacterium
TTCGAATATCCGGGATGGGAAAAACAGACCATCACCCTGCCGCCGAACGTTTACCCGTTCGGGTAACCGTTCAGGCGAGCCGTGATGGAGGCGTCTGAACCAACAATCAGTCTGTTGTCTTTTCTTGGAGTGATTGGCTCGGCGCAGTGCTTTTATAATTCGAGAGCGACTTAAGAATCAAACAATAACGCTACACGTCCAGTGTACACAACCTAGTAATGATCTCTGTCAAACCGTCTTCGATCTGACTCAATTGTTTGCTGTGCCCTGTTCTATCACGGCTTGCCTGAACGCTTACACCGATGGTGAACGTTCGCTGGTGAGATGATAATGCCGCAAGAACCAGAGACCGTTTTTGGTATGGCACGGCGCATCCCGTTTGGGTCGGCGAAATTTTGATGCTCATCACCCCACGGCTGAACGGTCATCCATGTCGGTAAACGATAGGCTTAGGTAGAGAGTCGTTACCGAGCCCCTCCCACCCCGCCTAAGCGATGGAGTGGCCGCGCCTTCCCAGCGACTTCACATTGGGGCTAGGTGACATATCTTGTCGCCTTGCCGGATGGTTGTCCAAGGAACGGGTTCACATCATAGACATCATTCTGGCGAAACTGAGTTTTCGATTTCAAGGCGCATCATCGACCCGTTTACGCGCGTTGTCTCCCGCATCAACGGAATGTGCAACAATCCATTAAACTCGGGCTCGCAACAGATTGCTTGCGATTGTATATCAGGTCCCACAGAGCCAATTGGAACCACAGATCGTCATAACATGAAAGTGGATAAAAACCGCTATGCTGGTATTATGTATTAAACAATACTTGAAGCGTCTGGATCCGCAGGAGGTTTGCGCATGGTGAGACACGTGGTTCGGTTAGCGGCGCTGGCCTTGGTGCTCGTCTGCGCCCTGCCCGCGCAGGCGGACTATGCTGCGGGCAAGCGCGCGTGGGATGCGATGCGCCCCGCAGAAGCGCTCAAAGAATGGCGCGCGGCCGCGAATGCGGGCGACAGGCGCGCGATGCTGGCTTTGGGGCGCCTGTACATGCGGGGGCTGGGCGCTCCGCAGGATTACGTCGAGGCGCACGTGTGGTTCAACCTGGCGGCTGCCCGGGGCGAGATGGCTGCAGTGAAAGAACGCGACGCCCTGGCGGCGAAAATGACGCCCCAGCAAATTGCGTCTGCGCAGGAGCGCGCGCGTTCGTGGCGGCCGGGTGGAAGCGAGAGAAAGCAAGCTGCGCCTTCCCCTCCCCTACGTGCAATTAGCGAGGCGCAGGAGTTGCTGGCGGCGCTCGGCTACAAGCCGGGTCCGGCCGACGGCCGCTGGGGCGCCCGCACGGCGCGGGCCTACATGGGATTCCTGCGCGATGCGGGTCTGCCTCGAGGCGATGTGCTGACTCCGAGCGGGCTTCGAGCCATGCGGGCTGCAGCGAGAAGCAAAAGACCTGCTCCCGCCATAAATGCCCCTCCCCGCCGGACCGTGCGTCCGGGCGCCCTGCACCGCGCGGTGCTGGCGGGAAACACCAATGGTCTCAAGGCAGCGCTTGCGGCGGGCGCGAACGTGAACGCGCGCGATGCCCAAGGCTGGACGGCGCTGATGCACGCCGTGAACAAGGGCTACGTTCTGATGGTCGGGCCGTTGCTCGATGCGAAGGCGGACCCCGATATCCGCGCTTCGGACGGCGCGACGGCGCTGTTCATGGCGGCGGTGCACGGGCACTCGGAAATCATCGAACTGCTGATGAAGGCGGGGGCCGACCCCTCGATCGAAGGACCCAAGGGCAGGACGGCGAAGGATTTGCTGGTGATACATCTGAAACGCCGTTGGCCAGCAGGCAAGGTGTTTCGGGATTGTCCGGAATGTCCCGAGATGGTAGTGGTGCCTGCGGGTTCGTTCATGATGGGTTCTCCGCCGCATGAGAAATCCAGGCGTTCCAGTGAAGGTCCCCGCCACCGGGTCACGGTTTCCAGGCCCTTCGCCGTGGGCAAGTACGAGGTGACGTTCGCCGAATGGGAGGCCTGCGTGTCGGACGGCGGTTGCGGTGACCACAGGCCGGATGAGAGGAGTTGGGGGCGCGGGCACCGACCTGTCATCAACGTGAGTTGGGATGATGTCAAAGCATACGTCCTTTGGCTCTCGAGCATGACGGGTAAGGAATACCGTCTGCTCAGCGAGGCGGAGTGGGAATATGCGGCGCGGGCGAGAACGACAACCCCATTTCATTTTGGTTTGAGGATATCAAGGTCAAAGGCGAAGTACGATAGTTTTCAAACGGTGGCCGTGGGTTCGTATCCGGCGAACGGGTTTGGTTTGCACGACTTGCACGGCAACGTCTGGGAGTGGGTTGAGGATTGTTGGAACGGGAGCTATGTGGGCGCGCCATCTGACGGACGCGCGTGGATAAGCAGCAATTGCGTTGACCGCGTTCTGCGCGGTGGTTCCTGGAACAACAAGCCGAGGAACCTCCGCTCGGCGAATCGCGACAGGTACGGGTCAGGGATCCGGAGCAGCAGCGTCGGGTTCCGAGTCGCCCGGACGCTCACATTCTGAATCCTTACCTCTTTACCTCGGGGGTCCAAGGGGCGAAGCCCTCGTTCGAACTGAAAATCCAAGGGCTGCCATTGATGCCTGTCACCATTTTATTTCAGAGGCTAGCGGCCTTGAACTCGATATTGATTTGGGAGCATCCATCCATGACGGCGATAATCCGCAGCGTTATTGGGGTGATACTGGCGGCAACGCTGTCGCTCGCTGCCTCGGCGGCGGCGGATGAGGGTGCGCGCCTGTTCGCGGCCCATACGCTGGCCCTGCGGGCGGAGGGAGTCGCGGGCGGAAAACAGGCGGCGGAAGTCCTGGCCGGCATGCCGGGCGCGGGGATGATTCGCGAGACATCTCCGGCTGCGCTTTGGAGTCCTTTTTTCTCGAACGCGGTCGTGAAACTGGGCCGTCTGCGCTCGCCCGCCCCGTCGGCGCTCTATTACGACCCGTTGCTCGACGTCGCCTTGCTCACGATTTGGGAGAAGAAAGGAAATAATTACCAAGTAAGCACGATCCGCGCGCTGCCCGGCGAGAGGCTCAACAACCCGGACACAAAACTATCGCTCAAGCCCCCGTGGATGTCGGCGTCGGGAGGGTTAGTCGATACCCTGGCCTCGACGACGAAAAAGCGTTTAAATGCATTCAGTTCCGCGCACCCGGCTGCGTCGCTAGAAGGCGCGCACGATGCGGTCACCTTCGCCTCGGCTGCTGCGGATATGAGGGCGGTTCTCCCGCGCCTGGCCTGGATTGCGCTCCAGCGCGCCCGATGGGCCGAAAAGGCGGGACAATGGCTTGGCCGTACGCTCGAGGTCGTCGAGAAGGCGCTCGCCGCGCGCAATTCGGCCGCCATCAAGGCGGCGGCTCCCGATACCGATGCGGAGACAGCCGCCATGCTCGCGGACCTGCCCGCTGCCTTCGCCGCGAAGCTTGCGCTCGACATGATTCTCGAGACGGGCGCGGGGGATCGCCTGCTCATCGGCTCCCTGCCGGAGGACGGGGACATTTACGTCCTGGCGCACTGTCTCCTCAAAGGCGATATTTGCGGGCTTCGACGTTTCATACTAATATCCTTGCTTGAATAGGCGAAAAACATATTCTGACGACCCTGAAGCCGGAGGACATACGAATGGCCTACAGAGCGAATGGTCGCAAGGGAATTCTCCTTGGTGTACTGGCATTGAGCGTCGCCGCGTTCCTTCTCGTCGCCACGCCGGCAAAGGGCGGATGGTTGAGCAAGTCGGGCGCTGCGGTCGGCGTCGGCGCCGCCGCCGGTGGCGCTCTCTTGCTCGGGAACAATCTGAAAAAAAGGTATAAGGAAATGTTCGGCATCCTGGAGAGATCCCATGACGCCTTCGAGAAGGGTGACAGGGAGAAGGTCGATGCGGCATGGGAGGAAACCAAGAAAATTCCGGGAAGGCTTGTGGTGGACCAGAACCCGATCCTGAAAGCCAGCGCCTACGCAAACGAGATGTACCAGAACACGAAACGAAGGATCAAGCGTTTCCTGGGCGGGGATGACGGGATCGATCATGGCCTGGCTTTGGTGCCGTTGGAAAGCGAAAGCGAGCGTGAACTCCTGGGTCGCAAGCCGATTCCCAAGCCCAGGGGAATTCGCTTTTCCAGGAGAACGCTCCCCGTCGGCCCTGGCGGCAGTGCCGGGGAAACGGCATGGGGAGTTCAAGACGCACCCAGAGCGAAAGTCCCCTCGAAACCGGCCAAAAGATTTTCGTTCAACAAATGGGCGCTGGAGCAGCGACGCGCCCGGCCGCATTGTTACGGTGTCGTCTCCGATGAAACTTCCGCCGAATGCGACAGGGAATTATGGAGCAAAAAATGGAAAGAACCCAAAGCGAGAGGGGCCGAAGCTTCCTGGGGAAGCGACGATCGGTGGGGCAGCGAGGCTGGTGCGGGCGCGCAGTTGAAGGATTGTATCGCCCTTGTCGCGGCGAGCCAATCCCGGAAGTCGGCCCTCCAGTTCTGCTGCACAGGCACGTTCAATCCTGATAAGAAGAACTCGATGGGATGGATATGGCACGAGGGACTCAACCTTTATGTCGACAAATCGAAATGCGACAGCGCCGAACTTCGGAAAAACCATACCGAGAGGCTCGAGTCCGACAAGGCCCGCAAGGAATACGAGGCTGCCCTGTCGCGCGCCGTCGGCGGGAACTTGGGGACTCCCGAAAGCAAAGATTACATGGCCGCGCTGAACGAACTGGAGGAAAAAGAGAGGAAGGCGAAAGACGCCGCCGAGCGGCGTCGGCTGAGGGAGGACAGGGAACGATTGATGCAGGAGTTGGCGGCGGAAAGGAAAGCGCGCGTAGTCGCCGAGAGACGCCGGGTCGAAGAAGAGAGACGAGCGCGCCAGGCCGCGGAACGCCACCGAATCAAGGCGCAGAGGCTAGCGCGCGAAGCCGCCGAGCGGCGCCGGATCGAGGAGGCGCGGCGTGAAGAGCAGCGACGAAGAGAGATGGCGCGCAGACAGGCGGAGATAAATCGCAGGAACCAGATGCAGTATATTCAGCAGAGCATCAACCAGTCGATCCGGAATCTGACGGACGCTAATAAATATAAGAAGAGGCGTTCAACCCAAAAGAGAGGGAGGAAAAAATGCTTTTCTGGAGGAGGATCAAAAGACTGTCGAGGAGGGTTTAGTTACAGCTTGAGATAGGGGGTGGTTACAGTCACAAATAATACCAAATTTTCATATTTAACAAACCAATTGTATTCCAATATCCGATATTGCTCAGAAGCGAGAATCTAGATTAGACAAGCATATAAGAGAGAGCTAACGCCCTACATACTCCTTCGAGACGTTTTTGCATTTTGAGACTGCAAAGTTGCTGTATCTCGTTTTTTCCTTGCCAAATTTGTTTTTAGCCCTCCATTCCTGGAATAAGCGCCATCTCCTGATATTGGATAGATTGTTCCCTTTAGCTTGTGTCGCACACACGCCGACTTGTTAATCTCACGGCTCGGAGCCTGAGAACCTCCTCTCTTGTTTTGTGGCCGGGTACAACTTCTACTGCTGATGAAATAAAGCCGCCTTGCTGGTATCATGGATTCAAAAATCCTTGAAGTGTTTGGTGAAACAGGAGGTGAGAACATGGTTCGACATGCGCTGCGGATGGTGACGCCGTTGCTGGTCCTGGTGCTCGTCTTCGTCCCGCCCGCTCAGGCGGACTACGAGGCGGGCAAGAGGGCGTGGGACGCGATGCGTCCCGCCGAGGCGCTCAAGGAGTGGCGCGCGGCGGCGAACGCGGGCGACAGGCGCGCGATGCTGGCTTTGGGGCGCCTGTACATGCGCGGCCTGGGCGCTCCGCAGGATTACGTCGAGGCGCACGTGTGGTTCAATCTGGCGGCTGCCCGGGGCGAATTGGCGGCGGCCGGGGAGCGCGACGCCCTGGCCGCGAAGATGACACCCCGGCAAATTGCGTCTGCGCAGGAGCGCGCGCGTTCGTGGCGGCCGGGCGGAAGCGAGAAAAAGCAAGCTGCGCCTTCCCCGCCCCCAAGAGCGATCCGCGAGGCGCAGGAATTGCTGGCGGCGCTCGGCTACAGGCCGGGTCCGGCGGACGGCCGTTGGGGCGCCCGCACGGCGCGGGCCTACGGGAAGTTCCTGCGCGATGCGGGCCTGCCTCGCGGCGACACGCTGACTCCGAGCGGGCTTCGAGCCATGCGGGCTGCAGCGAGAAGCAAAAGACCTGCTCCCGCCGTAAAGGCCTCTCCCCGCCGGACCGTGCGTCCGGGCGCCCTGCACCGTGCGGTGCTGGCGGGAAACATCGATGGGCTCAAGGCGGCGCTTGCGGCGGGCGCGAACGTGAACGCGCGCGATGCCCAAGGCTGGACGACGCTGATGCACGCGGTGAACAAGGGCTACGTTCTGATGGTCGGGCCGCTGCTCGAGGCGAAGGCGGACCCCGACGTCCGCGCTCCGGACGGGGCGACGGCGCTGTTCATGGCGGCTGTGCACGGACACTCGGAGGTCATCGAGTTACTGATGAAGGGGGGTGCGGACCCCTCTATCAAGGGGCCGAAGGGGAAGACGCCCGTAGACGTGGCGCGAAAGAGATACGGCACGGCGGATGCGGCGCGGGAGAAGAATGAGGGTCCCGCGCTCATTGCCCTGCTGGAGGGCAGGTCATGGGCGAAAGTCGTAGCGGAAGATGATGCGGCGTTTGCTCGTGCGCGCTCGGTGGGGACGTCGGCGGCGTATGATGAATATCTCTCATCACAGCCGCAGGGTCGCCACAGGAATGAAGCGCTGCGGCTCAAGGCGCAGGCGCAAACCGAAGAAGAAGCGGATGATGCGGCGTTTGCGCATGCTCGCTCGGTGGGGACGTCGGCGGCGTATTCTAGGTACCTAACTGAATTCTCGCATGGTCGTCACAGGGAGGAGGCGCTGCGGCTTAAGGCGCAGCAGGCGGAGGTCGAGAAGTTGAAACAACGTGGGTGGCCCGCAGGCGAGGTGTTCCGAGAATGTCCGGAATGTCCCGAGATGGTGGTGATACCCGCAGGCACGTTCATGATAGGTTCGCCACAGGATGAAAAAGGCAGGTATTTGGATGAAGGGCCTCGCCATCGGGTCAAGATCGCCAGGCCCTTCGCCGTGGGCAAATACGAGGTGACGTTCGCAGAATGGGATGCATGCGTGGCGGACAGCGGCTGCGGCGGTCTCCGGCCGAGTGACAATGGTTGGGGTCGCGGCCGCCGTCCCGTGATGAATCTGAACTGGAATGACGCGAAGGCGTATGTGGAATGGTTGTCGAAGAAAACAGGCGAGCAATACCGCTTGTTGAGCGAGGCGGAGTGGGAATACGCGGTGCGCGCGGGAACGACGACACCGTTTCATTTCGGGCGGACGATTTCGACGTCCCAGGCAAACTACAACGGGAACTATACGTACGGCGGTGGGGCGACGGGCGTGTATCGAGGGAAGACTGTGCCCGTGGGTTCGTTTCCGGCGAACGCGTTCGGTCTGCACGACGTTCACGGCAATGTCCGGGAATGGGTTGAGGATTGCTGGAACGGAAATTATCGTGGTGCGCCTTCGGATGGAAGTGCCTGGACGAGCGGCGTTTGTTCAAGCCGCGTGTTGCGCGGTGGTTCTTGGCTCAACTTTCCGAGGAACCTCCGCTCCGCGAACCGCTCCGGGAACTCGGCTGGGAGACGAAACTTCAGCAACGGTTTTCGAGTCGCCCGGACGCTTGACCCCTGAATCCTTGTGTCGCGGATCTAGGATTCGAACGACTTTGTCCAAGTCCTGCGTTCTAAACGTCGGTTCCCATTTCAGAAACTAGAGCCTTGAGGCCGCTTGAGACATTTGGGATCATGAAGAAAACCTGTCGTTTCTTCCAAAGGCGAGGAGTTTCCTGACATGGAATCAATGCTCCGGAAAACTCTTCGGATAGCATTGGCGGCAACGCTGTCGCTCGCTGCCTCGGCGGCGGCGGCGGATGAGGGCGCGCGCCTGTTCGCGGCCCATGCGCTGGCGTTTCGCGCCGCGGGAGTCACGGGCGAAAAACAGGCTGCGGACGTCCTGGCCGGCATGCCGGGCGCGGGGTTGGTTCGCGAGACATCTCCGGCTGTGCTTTGGAGTCCTTTTTTCTCGAACGCGATCGTGAAGTTGGGCCGCTTGCGCTCCCCCGCCCCGATGGCGCTCTATTACGACCCGTTGCTCGACATCGCCTTGCTCACTTTTTGGGAGAAGGAGGGGGGAAGTTACCGCGTGAGCTCAGCTCGCGCGCTGCCCGGCGAGAGGCTCAACAACCTGGACGCAAAACTATCGCTCAAGCCCCCGTGGATGTCGGCGTCGGGAGGGTTAGTCGATACCCTGGCCTCGACGACGAAAAAGCGTTTAGATGCGTTCCGATCGGCGCACCCTACGGCGTCGCAAGAGGGCGCGCGCGATGAGGCCGGCCGCTGCAACATGAGGGCCGTCCTGCCGCGCTTGGCTTTGATGTTCATTTGCGCACTGCCCGCGCAGGCGGACTACGAGGCGGGAAAGCGCGCGGGGCCGACGATGTTCATGCCGGTGTAGAAGACCCAGCGGTTGATGCTGTAGTTCATCACGCCCAGAACGCCGAACCAGGCGAGCGCCTCCCAGCGGAAACTCCCCGGCTCGTAGAGCCAGAACCCGACGGCCCCCAGCAAAATGGTGTTGCCCACGTTGTTGAACTGCGCCAGGGCGAACGAACCCATCTGACGCAAGGCAGGGGCGAAGGTGATATTCGTCGCCGCGCTGACGAAAGCCGCCGAAATGGCGAGCGCAATGGTTTGGGATTCTGGGCTCATTCGCGCATCATTTCCAAAAACTCTCCCGGGTGACGCCGAGGCCGGATATTTCCAGGCGGTTCCAGACGGTGGAGAGAATATCCCTCCACCCGCCCCGCGTCGATGCGGATGGCCGGGAATTGTATCCTTTCCACCGCATGAACCCGCATCAAAGCGATAATCAACCTTTTTTCAGCTATTTGTCGATATTCACATGGATGGAACTTTGGTATATTTAGATTCTGGTATGTGATGTTTGTTGCCGCCAGGGCAATTGATGCGTAGAGGAGGAAAAAAATTGAAATGCCAAAGAAAGCTGAGGAAAATTTGGCATGGAACAATCCTGGGAGTTACATTTTCAGGAATTCTTGCAGTAACCCCAGTTCCAGCGGTGGCATTTGAACCTCTTTCGACACTGGCGGTCAGCGTCGGTACGTCCCTCGTAGTCAAGGGATTCAACTATCTGTTCGGCAAGGCGGTACAAGCACCGGACTTGCACTTTGCAAAAACACAACAGATCCACAGCGAACTGCGAGAGGTGCAAAGAGATGTACTCGCAAACCGCACATTAATGATTGAGATCCATGCTCGTGAAGGCCTGGAACACGAAGAAACGAGAAAGACAACACTAGAAGCAGAAGAACGTCTCAAAGCATTTATCTCAAGCAACAGCGAGAAGGAACGTATTGCATTAGTGCTGGCGGGAGTCACTCAAGTAAACAAACTCGCTGAGCGAGTGCGGGCATCGACGGGGAAAGAACGTATTCAAACTACCGATGTACTAAATATCGAGATAAGTGGATTGGAGCGCATGGTAGCAGCCTTTGCTTATGGCGAATACCTGCGGGCTGCGATGATCTTGCCACGTATCGCAGCGATACAGTCTCGGTGGACAGCGCTTTCTGTACTTCCTCACATGGTACAGCACAGGAAGAGTTTAGTTATAGAGGAAGGATCATGGTTAGCAGCTCAGCGCTTGAAAAGCGGATCGCGCGATCCAGCATCCATGACACTCGGCGACATCATCGCAAACTTCGAGGAACACGTTATCGGATTGGATTTCTACTTGGGAAGTCTTTCCGACCCATGCTCACCCCTTTGGTACGGCTACATAACGGTGGATGCAACAGAGTCCGGGGACACACTTACCATCCGTAAAGTCGGTGTTAGTCAGGTTCGTCGAAAATTCGAAGGTTACAAGTCATTTGCCAAAAAGAATTCCGAAACAGTTCGTTTTGCGAATAATCCTCTGATTCAACCAACCGAGCTACAGTGGGATCATTACGTGAAGGAACTTCCAAATCCTGTTACGTGGAAGATACCGATTGAGGCAGAGTTGCTCAGTAATCGCCTGGAACTCCTGCACGACGAGGCTTTCGGTTGCCAAAGAAGGATAGACCGTCTGGCACGTCAGCGTCTTGCGGAAGCTGTTCCTGCACTCATTAACCCCCGTCACGAAACAGAAGGAATTGGGGCACAGCCAATTGATTACGACGCAATCCGGGACGAAACAGGAAAGCCGCAACTCACCGTGGAACGTTTGCTTTCCCGTAAGCCGTGCGTTTTGGAGCGGCAGTGTCGGCAACACTGGGAACACGCGCATATGCGTCGTGAAATTATGGGTAGTATATTGGCAACTCTCTATGCAATTCGTAGTGAAGTAAACAAGAACCTCGAGTGGTTGGCTGAAGAAACTACCGGCGCCAAATGTACGTTCCTTCGCGACGAGCCTAGGGTGTGTGTATTCCCGCCGACAATGAATAACGTGAGTGCAGCTAGCACAAAGCTTGATGAATGGTCCGGCGGGACTGCTCGCATAAAAACGTCAGCTAGCGCTAAGTCGCTACAAGCATACCAAATTACACGAAAATTTCAGAAAACATTTGACGCTGTCCGTGTAGCAGCTACACGTCATCGACACGCTCAGCAGCGAATGCGACGCGAGCAGGCTATAGGAACCATGAAGCTGAACCTACAGAAACGGGCCAAGACCGTGGCGCTAGCGCAGCGAAATAACGATAGACATCTTGATACACTTGCCCAAGAAGCTGTTCGAAAGGCTTGGATGCAGTTTGCATTGAGTGTAGTGCAGGATCAGATAATCGACGCAATTGAGACACACACTGAAGCGTATCTTACTGAAATATTCACCGGCAAGACCCCGGTAAAGGAATTCCCGAACCAGTGGACATCGGTAGCTTTCGATGTTCCACAAACGGACACGACATCATCAAAAGAAAGCTCAGTTGCAGAGACCTCACGAGAAGCGAAAATGGTTCCAAAAAAACAGGCCTCTGGTGCGAAGCGGGTCCTCGTGGCGATGGTTGCGCCATCCCAAGAACCATCCAAAGATACAAGTGCGACTAAAGCAGTTACCGAAGAAATCAAGAAAACTGGATATGGAACAGATGATGGGTTGAGTGCAGCGCAAAAGTTCGCTTTGTGGTTACCTCCGATTCCTCCAAAAGCAACTAATTTCGCTGCAGGCCTTGGAGATGGGGTTACGATTGGTTTAACTCGCAAGGTTCGTAAGTGGACGGGCTTATCAGCGGAAGTTGATACCGCTACACGAGCCTACGTCAATGGAACACTAACCGGTACGGTCACCTTAGGTGCTTCAAGTGGGGGGCATGCTATCGTTACAGCACTAAAGGCAGGAAAAGCAGGTGCCCAGTTGCTTCGCATGGGTAAGTTTTCGCTACACATGCGTCTGGCGAAGGGACCAACCTCGGGCATTTCAATCATCAACCACGCCATAAAAAGAAAACCTGGAGGAAAAATCTTATCCTTTGATGTGCCCACGAAATTGGGAGGCGGAGGACGGTTAATTAAAAAGCTTCCACATTTTCATATACGTGGGCCGAAAGGTAAATGGGTGAAACTTCATCTACCATGGGAACCCAAATGGCTGTTGCCGACCTTCGGCAAAGCCGTTGGCATAGCCGTCGGCGCAACCCTTGGACTCACGGCGGATACAAAGTTCCCCAAAATTACAAGGGAAAAAAATGAAAGGAAAAAAAAGTAAAGCAACATGGTTCGCTTGCTTGTTCATTTTGCTGACAAGTATTTCAGTTTCCAAGAGTGTAGCTGCAGATTCCGTGCCGAAAGGTTGGACGCGGCTTCATTGGGCAGCATGGACCGGAACAGCAAAGGAGATCAAACACCTCATTTTAGGAAAACATAATGTAAATGAGGTTACGGATAATAGCGCAAAGATACATGAGGGGATAGAAGCAAGATCAGAGGCAGTAGAGGAATTGAAGGAAGCCATTTTGCAACTACTACATTTACCAGCCAAACCGCATTCCCCAACAAATAGGTGGAAGAAATTTGAAAATTCATTGAAGGGGCAGTTTGGGAAACCCGAAGACATAATTGGCACATATCTCATAATATTAGCTCGATATCACCAGGTAATCCATGGTGATACTATAGTTAATGAAATTATGAAGAGAGGGGTCTACGAAGCATGTATAGAACAAGGTGGCAAACACGAACCATGTAAACAAAGACAACCTGATAAACAAATTAGCTATTTCATCAATATCAATATGCCTAGTCTTGAAACCGTAGGTGGGCCAAAAAAATGGTTTATTTTCATCCCATTTCTGTTAGCAAAACATCAATTTGACCGGTATCAGCGATGCCTTATGATGAGAAACCAAAAACTATGCGCTAATCAAATCCCACCTTCGCCGGTTTCATGGAAAGATTTTGATTCTAGTGAACATGAGATGCCCAGTTATCGTGCAACCCCCCATGGATTGCTCACATTGGTGAAAGCCAACGAAGTAATCCGGCGAGCTTATCGCAATCACAAAGCAACTGCGTTGCATCTCGCGTCAGCTAGTGGAGATGCAAGTAAAGTTAAGCAACTTTTACAAAATGGTGCGTGGATAGATAATCAGGCTGGTGATGGAACGACACCACTTCACCGAGCGGCTCAAGTGGACGCTGTAGAAGTCGTGAAGGAATTAATTGAGGCAGACGCCAATCTAGAGATTTTCAACCATAAAGGCTACACCCCCCTGCATGTCGCGGTTGTACACCGAGCAAGGCGTAGCGTTAAAGAGTTGTTGGGTGCTGGTGCAGACCCAAATTCTGAAACTAAACAAGCAGAGACACCAATGTGGTTGGCTACTTTGTGGGGTCCAGAAGGCTGGATGGTTCGCAATATTTTAGAACGATGGGGTGGTCGATGTGGAAAACTATGCCAAGTGAAACATAAACGGCCAGCAGCTCCTTTCCAGGGTCACCCAGGACCAAAACACAGACCGAGACGATGAATCGTAGAATGTGTCCGCTTTTCCGCCCGTTTTCAGACAGTGGGGTGTTTCTATCAGTTGCGAGATTCCAGTATTCCGTTGATATCATTGAGAAAAACTAACTCTTCTCAACCTCGTTGAGGATTCGCTTTCTGTAATACGTAATCAAACCGGAATTAGGCGAATTATAACTTCTGCGCATCCTAAAGCTTCTCTGTCGGATCACCCTCCAAAATCCGGCTCATGACGACTTGATTGCGGTCGTGTTCCAGCGTTCCGGAATATTGGCTCAAGAACCGTCAGTCCGCCTTATAGCGTGAGGCTCACAAACTGAACGCCACCTTTCTTTAATATGATATGAAGAAAAATTACGGCATCAACCGAGAGTGAGCTACATTCATTTTGTAGACGAGTATCCAAGAGGCGTAGTGAAAAATCAGGAACTCCACCTATAAGATAAGGTGCTGACTCATCGGTTGCATCGTCCATGAAATCCGTCCATGACCTGATTCGCTCGGAACCTAACGATTCACCCAAACCGAACTATGGTGTCAATGATGCTGTCAGCGTTTTGTTTGGAATACCATTCAATAAACCAACAATGGCCCGGATAATACCAAGAAGGATAATTAGATATCCTGAAATTCAATCCATAGGAGTCGGCGAATTCATCGAGGTCCTCGATATCTCTATTTAATTTCCATGGATACGGTTGTGACACAGCGATCAACGGTATCTTCCCACGGACCCAAATTGATGAATGGTCCCAGGCCGGTGGTTTTTCAGGCCATCCCTTTGGCGGCGACTGACCGTACGTACCTCTAGGCGACACACCCCCGACAACATTCCACCAGTGCACACGTTTATCTTCACATAGTTCAACGTTCAGTTGGTCTGCCCAATGGCTCTGGAGTTGCCGCTGAGCTTTATTTCGTCGAGAAACGTCGTCTTGCTTTTTCGCTTCAATTACCTTGTGTTGATCCCTGCTCATGTTCTCATCGCTCAGCACTCGCTCCTCGCTGCTATTCAAAAATGTCAGCAGGAATTTCTTGTTTTCCTGTGAAAGTGGTGATGTTGCTGAAAACCTATCTCCCTTCGTTAGCATTTACTCATCTCCTTCCTTTCCACAGTCATGTTCGAAACGATGTTATTTGACTGGGCCGCTGCAAGCATCAGGCCATGGATTTCCTTTCGACCAGCAGGTCTCAACACGTATATAGCAGCCTTGACATATGAGAGCGCGGTAATGTTACTAGCATCTTTTTACGGCTCCGCACCTAGATTTGCCAACGCGCCTCTTCTTCTTGATCCTCATCACGGGCGTTTTTGATTGCGTCATTGAGTCGCTGGAGCATGCTACGCGCCCAGCGACGTACTTGCCGTCTTGGATGCTCACACAACGCGGTTATCGGGGCTTGGTAGAGCGCATAGTAGGTTGTCACTGAGCCTGTCCAGCCAAAGGTTTCTATATTTCGAGAAATCGAGCGTAGCATGTCTTCGAGGTCACCAAACTCGTCGAGCAATCGGTTCATAAACGGATGCAGTAATACCTGCTCGGAAGCATCGGCCCGGTAGGTTGTCAAGACCGGCACGATCGCGGCTGTGAAAGCCGGCGCGGAGTCCGGATGAGCATGACACCAGGCCAACAGGGTATCTTCCGGGAGGTTAAGGATTGCAGAAGCCTTCTCCCGACTAAACAAAGATGAATCTCCCAATATATGTTCTAATCGCCATGCCCGCTTTCTGTCTGAGACGATAGCCTGCCCGATGAGTGGCCAGGAGATTTCAGGAAAGTCAGACAGCAACATTGGGGTCATAGGCTCAATGATTCTCTGGTTGTTCCAATCCACAACCTTGACCAGCGCTTTCGATAGAGCGAAGGCAGTGGCGCGAGCATCGTCGTCCTGCCGTCCCTTACTCAGCATCCACTTCATGATCTTCTCGAAATGGTGGTTTGCCGTTGTTCTACCCAGCAATGGCTCCCACCTAGAGAAGTTCTCCGCAGCTTTCCGCACTTGAGCCCGAAGGTTGTCAAGTCGCTCGGTTTCACCGAAGACATACATTCCCATCAGTTCCACTCCCACCACATACGCTTCCGCGCTGTGATCAAGCATCGCATCAAACAAAGGTGTAACTTCGTGGATCGGAACCTTGGCGAGCTCTCCGCCGAACATCCATTGCATCAATCGCAAGGGAGGCAACAGACCCGCTTCCAGAGCACTAATGACCAATCCAATATCATATGATGTAATGCCCAATCGCCAGCAAAGCATGGGAAGTGCCGGGGCTAGATCCAGCGACTGAGCTGCCCTTTGCTTTATGCTATCTACGACGTCTAGGTGATTCTCAGAGATGCCGACAATAAATCCTGTTATTAGATCAAAGTTGCGCTCGTTCTCCGGTGTTTCTGAAACTGCCAGGATAATTCGCTCCAGCCAGTCCAAGGGAGAGTCAGTAGCTCTGGCAATGGATTGTCCGAAAAGAGGGGCCATCCGCTGCTGGCCCCGGCTGATCTGAGGCAAGACTTTTTCCAGAATTTCCGGCTGCTCGATAATCTCGACTGCCAGCGCGCTAACAGCCTCGGCTTTACGCTTATCGCGTGTCTCGAAGTCCAGTTTTTCTCCGCATGGAAAGTCCCACGGCATCTCGGTAACGAGGAAGCGCACACGTGATTCCAGGTCTTTCGGTTGCAGATCAGCCATCAGCTTTCTGATCCGAGCAATCATTTCGTGATCCGTTTCGGAAACGTCGTATTCGAGAAAGTGGCCGAGGCTCTCGAGTGCTTCTACCCACTCACCGGTCTCATTACTAACCAGATCGATTACTGTCTCCACGGTTTCTATGAAGCCATGAGCAACCAACGACCGCAGCTGATGACCAAGTTCTGTACGCGCAACCATGCCTGACTCATCGTCTCGCCTGGCGAATTCGGCAAGGTGTGTCACACAGCTCCTGATATAGTCTGTTGCCTCTTCATTTGTTGCTGGACGCCAATCATCCAGAGCCGGGCTTGATCCGTGAGTTTCCGCACCCACGAACCGGCGGAAATGATCTGTCTTTGAACCAGCGACCAGAGCTTGGACGACGACCGAGCGTTGGCTCGGATCATCGGTGATGACTACTTCGTCCAGAAAAGAAAGCCGTGAATGGCCATCGGCCGCAGTGTTGCCAGCGAGCATGGGAAAAAGAGCTTTGAACTTGGATGTAGCATCGTTGCCGATACGGACCTGATTTTCAGCGACTGCAAGGAGTAGCAAAAGGTAGGCGCCATCCTCAAATGTGTCGGAACGGAAGGCGATCTTCTCCAGTGCCCGGACAAGGTTCCAGCGTATATCGCCTTTGATGCCCGAAAGGTCTTCGACATCGGCTAGAGAGCGCTTGATTTGCCGCACGACAATCTCGGGATTGATTTCAGCAAGTGCCGACAGCACCTCCGCGTGACCCGGACGGAAAATTCCCTCAAGTTTATCGAAGGGCCCACCTAGACGGCAGATGTGGGCCACCACTTCCTGAGAGACATCGGTCGTGTTGAGCAAGCTGAGTTGTCTGGCCGCCGAGATTTTGAGGGTGGAACTGGTGTCACCAGTCAACACTCTATCCCAATTGTCCTGACTCCACTCCCGCCACTGGCTCTCGGCCAGTCTCATGGCGATTGAGTGGGGCTGGAGAGTGACGAGCCTTCCTCGCCTTTGGGCGACCCCTCGATCAACAAGCCTTTTCATAGCGGCATGTAGGTCGGCTGCCGTTAGGCCACGTCCTCGCGCCGCAATCTCCTCTAGTTGGCCACCAGCCGAATGCTCTATAGCGGTCAGGCCGAATACAGCTAGTAGCTTCGCCGATTTGAGCAACAATTCAGGCTCTTGGTTGCTGCGCCCTTGAACAAAGACTTTGACCATATGGTCGTCTGTTGCATGGGCAACGGGTATGGAGTCAGCCCACGCCCGACCAACGCGGATAGCGATCCCTGGAAAACCCTTGGAGAAATGTATGAGCCGGCGCTGGTCCTCGGACGGCAGGTCTGGCAAGACTTGATTGATAATGGCTTCGATGACGGAGAGCGGCGCTTCGCCCACCCTGAACGTCGTTTTATCCGGCGTTCCGTCAGGGAGTTCGTTGTCGATGGTAATCAACGAGAGGCGGCTTTCACTTCGCGAAATCATGTTGACGAGTGTCTCATGAGACTCAGGAGGACAGCGATCGACTATCACTACAACTCGCGCTCCCATATCCACCCAGCATTGCACAACGCTTTTGATGGATACAGGATCAACCTGGGATTCGTCGGCATAGAGAACGATGTCTTTGAGAAAATCGCCTCCCTCCTCGACACGATCAAGAGCTTCAAGAACCAGTCTTGATTTCCCGACACCGGATAGTCCGACTACGCGTGCTATGCCACGCGGTTTAGTTACATGTGCGCACAGTTGTTCTTGCAGCGGGGGAAGCCGCTTATCCTCCACCCAGGGAGAGCGCTCGTGTTCTGCGCGGCTCGCCCAGTGAAACCAGGAGCGAAAAGGGCCGACGGTTCCTGGTTGGGTTTGCTCCTTGGTCCATATTGCTACAGCAGGGTGGCTGTTCGTCCAGGCAGCGATTTGATCGGCATCGAGAAACCGGACTTGCTCGTCGTCGATAGTCATACCGGCGCCGCGGAGTGCCTGCTGGATACGTGTTTCCCGCTCTTCGATTTGCTTTTGAACATAAGGATGAGCACAAAGCATGATGTAGTGGCCACCGGACTCGACGGCCGAACGGACCATATCTTTGACTCTCCCCGCTGTTGTCAAGACGTCGCGCCCCGCCTTGGCAGGCGAGATTTTTCCGGCCTTTAACTGGAATTGACAGCGCCGGGAAGGGAGGTATGGAGTACGGTCGGGGCCATCTTTCCATGTAATCCGTCCGTCCTCGCCTCCATCGGGAATGGTAATCCCGCTGGCCACATGAATACCGTCGGTGGGAAGGTTGTTGGTCTGAGCTTCCGCGTATAGCAAGCTTCGCAAAAGCATAGCGAGATCCTGCCCGGAGAGGGCGGCAACATGTTCACCAGTCACCTCAAATGGATGAATTCCAGTTGTGGTGTGCATGGGAGTAGATTTCTTTCCTTGCAGGTTGGCGGCCATCGCCGGATTGGCCTCCAAAAGTCGCAGCAGGTTGATGACAGAAGCGGAGGGTTTCACGGTACCCGCTTCGTACTTCGTGAAAGCGCGCGGACCACCACCCAACAGTTCTCCGGCTTCGACCTGTGAGAGGCCGAGATGCTCTCGAATAGACCGGATTTCCTCAGGAGTGATTTCTTTTTTATTTTTTGCCATATTAGACCTCATTAACAATAAAATATATTGTTGACCATTATGGTGTATAAATATGAATTTCACAACATTTTGTCCAGAAAACGATCTTGCCACCCGTTTAGAGAGAGCGGGGGATTTTCAACGGCGGTGGAATCTTTGTAGCTTGTTGAAAGTATTGCAGGTATTTGTTTTTACGAATCTCGTTTTAGGATTCGTTTGTAAAAAGATGCAATCAAACCGGAAGCGGGTGGATTACAACTTCTGCGCAGTTTGGCAGGTTCCTGTTGGTAACTGATGGGATGGACGCGTGCCCCGGCAACATCACGCTAGGGCAAGATAACATAGTTGCCGCTTTTAAGGAGGGTTGTCCATGGAACAGGTTCACATTATCGGTATCGATCTGGCGAAACAGAGTTTTCAACTCTACGGCGCTCGCGAGGACAAAGAGGGTAAAACGCCGTGGGATTACGCAAAAGCGAACACCGCGCTCAAGGAGGACGAAACCCTACTGGCAGCTGAATGACGCGTGGTTTCAATAGGATGCCACGGCAAGAAATGGAATTTGAAGAGCGAACATCCGCGTGGTAGCCAGTCCCCTGGCCGCGCGGAGTGTTATTCGTAAATTGGAAGCCCCTCTCGATCTTCATCCAGCCGCTCCGGCCCTTTCGTGATTTCCTGACACTTGCCTTTTGCGAATTCCCAGATTTGATGAAACCTTTCTGAGCGGTCCGAGCTGAAACGCGCCTCATGTCTGATAGGGCTGCTGGTTTCGAAAACTGTGAAATTGAAAAATTGATCACGTGCCAAGGAGTTGAGCTCCATCTCGACGGCTGAGCTTTCATTGAGATTCAGTAGTTTTATATCTTTCGCGGGGCCCCCTTTGTTTTCGACTCTACACCTGCACCGACCACTCCACCATTCATCGGGATTCATGATTCTGATAGTGAGATGGGGGATGGAATCCTGGTAATCCGCTGTTACTTGCTCCTGTAGCAATTCAGTCTGTTTACCGAGTTGTGCCCGTGTGAGCTCTAGCTCCTTGCGCTGAAGGGAAAGCTCGCTGGACTGCAGGAGGTAGCCGTATATCAACCAACCGAAAGCTAACGGAGTGAAAAAACCTGCGAGGAAGTCCCCCAACTCGTTCAGGTCGCCTGTCGTTAAGAGGCGCCAGGCATCGCTTCCACGCAAAAAGAAAATAATGGCGATATAGAGAACGCTAATGCCGCTTATCACCCAGATTCCAATATGCTTCATTCACTCCCCCTCACACACCGGAAAACGTCGGCGAGGCCGCCCGCGTACCGGATACAGGTGTCAGCGGTGCCGGAAAGATGCTCGCATTCGCGCCGAACGCAAAGCAAGTCCGTTTGATGGAACAAGGTGAAACCAGAAAAGGTTCATTGCGTCTGTCTTATGCGCTCCTGTAACTCCCGGCCCTTGTTTGTCAGCCGATACTTCTGTTTACTGCTGCGGGGCTTGTCGGGAATAGTCATCTCGATGAGACCTGCGGCAAGAGCTGGTTGCACGTATTCTTTGGTCAGATTCGACCGATCCTTGAGCCCCAGACTCTGAAGGATTTCCGCTCGTGTCCGCTCGCCGTCCAGTGAACGGATGAGGTTTTTGACTTGTAGGGTACTTGCAGGGGACTTGTCGGGTACTTGCGAGGCCGCATGTTCGACCTGACGCGCGAATGTGGTAGTCACCCAATTCTCGGAGACGTCGATTGTCGGCTCGGTCACCCCGTAGTCGCGACATAATTCGCGAATGCGTCGTATGCCGCTACCGACCTGCTCGACCAGCCCCATGCGGTAGAACATGCCGAACAGGAGTGGGTTCCGGGGGACGCTCTTCGTGCCCAGGTCCTCTTCACGCATCCCGGCCGGCAATCCGCCCGGTGTCACGATCTCCAGACGGTCGCGGAAGACGTGAACCTGTACGTTCGCGGTAGAACGATAGTCCCGATGAACGATGGCGTTGACAAGAGCTTCCCGCAAGGCGCCTTCGGGAAGCTCAAGACGCTCGTCCCTTCCTAGGGCATGGGGTATCAAAGCCGTGTTCAGCCTGGATTGCAGGTACGCCATACAATCCTCAAAAATAGAAAAAAGATCGGCGTCGAATTCCCTGCGGTCGAGGATGTGGGTTTTTGTTACCCCTCGGAAGACTGCACATATCACTCTGGCCTGTAAGGTGTAGCGAGTGATGTCGTCGGCAAGCAGCCATGCCCCGGCGTTTGTCATCTCTCCGACTTTCAGCAAATGCAGGTTCTCCAGTGCCGAAACTGGCTCGAGGTCTTCGGGGATCCTCGCTCGTTGAGAGAACTTTGCCCACTTCTCGTTTGTCAAATCGTTCTCGATGTGGAAATCACCACACTGCATCTCATCGAATCTGATGAGACCTTCTTTGAAGAAGAACTCGCGTATCTCCTCCCGCGACATTTGCTGGGAATTGGCGCCTTCACGCATGAAGAACCTGCCACCGAAAGAATAGGGTTTGCCATGTTGCTCCGGGACCCTGACACAGAGCACACTGTCGACTGACGTCACGTCGATGGCAATCGGTGGATCCGCTGAGCGGGCGGTGGCTTGCACCCTGGACTTCAGGCCGTTGTGGTCGGCGACTCCCACAATCTCCCCACTATCCTCTACACCGATCAGAATCACACCACCGGTGGCATTTGCAAAAGCGCAGATTTCGCGTCCCAAGCTGGATGTCTCGGAGCGTTTAAACTCGGTCGTAAAACCCTCGCCAAGCGCGATCAGTTCAGAGAGGTCTTTGGAATTCATGGTTGGCTCTGCATCCTGTTGGTTCCCGGCACGTGATGTGGGCAGGATCGGTATACTTATCAAAGGTCTTGATGTCTGAGGCGCAAGTGCTTGCCCACTCTAGTCTCTCGTGCAGGTAATCGGCGGTCGTCTCTTATGCCAGCTTATCTTCATCCATACTCATCCTGCAATCCACCATCGATGAGAGGCGGGAATAGAAGGTCACGGGCAGTCACAAGTTTCTCACTCTCTAGCAGCATTATTTCTTAATGTTCGAACAACTGTCTGGTTAATTCAGCCAGAGAAGTACAGAGTACTGCTGGCGGTGTAATTATGACCTAGCATTTTGGCTATAGCTTCAGTACATTCGTGCCGACTGTATAGCGCTTGGTTTAGTAATTGTGGAAAATCCGGCAGGCAAGCAAGACTTTCATTTGGGAGGAACAGTTACGCCATATTCAGATATTTTCTAAAACCGAAACCGCGACAATTGATCACCCATCCCCTAGTATCGTGTATAGCCCGTGTTTTTGCCTATAGATGCCTGGATGACTTGAAGGGTGTCTTGCTGATCGACTGGCATGACTGAAAGAGGTTCGAGTGATGTGTATTGCATTGTTATTTCGTGCTTTTTTTAGTGACGCCCACAAGCCGCAAGACAGGTCGGGATCATACGGTACTGGCCCGAGTATGCTTGTCTTGGCTCGCCGGTTTTGGGCCATATAAAGCTGCGCACTGCTCGGAGATTGTCATGACCCTTCGCTTTTCAAATGGTGGCCCCGAATTCCCCGGTGAACTGATCGATTCACTTCTGGCCGGTGAAGTGGTTTTTCTGTGTGGCACAGGGGTAAGCGCCCCGCAAATGCCGGATTTCGAAAAATTGGTCGAACGCACATACAAGCTCTTGGCGATCGAGAGAACAGACTCGGAGCAAAACGCGTTTGACTTAGGTCGTTTCGAGGAGGTCTTGGGATCGCTCAGTCGGCGGTTGGCGAACCCCCACGCCGTGACACGTACGGTCTCGGAACTACTCGCCGTACCTGATCATCCTCGTTTGGATCAACATCGCACAATCCTTCGCTTGTCGCGCGATCACGACAACCGGATCACGGTAGTCACAACGAATTTCGATACGCTGCTTGAGCGGGCAGCGGTCGAGGTCATGCCAAATGAGCCGCCACGGGATTTCAGCTTCGCTGGTCAAGCGCTGCCGGCTCCGGGCAGTTCGTCTTTTTCAGGCATTATTCACATTCATGGGCGTCTCGCAGATCACGAAATAGGTCTTGAGCATACTCCGCTGGTGCTTACGAGCGCCGACTATGGCGATGCCTATATGCGCTCTGGATGGGCGTCGCGTTTTCTCTTTGATCTGGCGCGCTGCAAAGCGATCTTGCTCGTAGGATACAGCGCGAACGATGCGCCGGTTCGCTATTTCCTCAACGTGCTTGAAGCGGACCGCGCACGTTTTTCCGATCTAAAAACGGTTTATGCGTTCGATTCATACGAGCATAACCAGGAGGAAGCAACTCGCTCATGGGGCACTCTCGCCGTGACGCTGTTGCCCTACTGCAGGGTAAATTCTGAGACAGGAGAACACGACCACTCGCCCCTTTGGCGCGACTTGGCGGCACTGGCGGAGATCGCTGAACGTCCTAAACGCTCCCGACGAGAACGGGCCCGCAGAATCTTGGAACGTCCAGCCGCAGATGCGAATGCTGATTCTCGGCGAGAACTGCGTTGGCTTTTCAGTGGACGCCGGGATCTTGGGTCGGTTGCGCTGAATGCAATTGTCGATCCCGAATGGTTTAAGGTCTTTGAGGACGAGAGGCTATGGTCCAGAGATGAGGTTTGGGTGATTTCCTCTTGGGTCGCGAAAGACTGGCAAAATAGAGATCGGCTTGAATGTGCACTTGAGTGGCAAGGACGTCTAGGCCGTCCTTTCACTGAGAAAATCGAGCAGCGATTGCGCCAGACGGAAGGCTTGGACGAAACTTGGATTCGTGTGTGGCGCTTGTTTTGCCTTGCCGAACCCATGCAGCGCGATGAATTGGCTTACTATGCGAGCAAGAAACGGCTTGCTAGTGGGCTAGTCCTAGATAGCGATTTACAAAAAGCCGTGAGTCTAATCGCACCAAGGCTGAATTTAAGCCGAAGTCATCGCGAGCTTCGTGCAGAGAGTACTAGTAAACCGATCCAAAGACTTAGCGACATTGTTTGGCCACGCATGACAATCTCTAATTTGCACGGCGCGGGGGAGTTGGTTGATGTTTTGTGTTCGATGCCGGACCGCGCCAAGGCGATTATCGACCTCGCAACGGCTGAACTGCGCTCGGCTCTTAGTCTTGAGGCCGAACTCGAAATGATAGGCGAAGTATTTGACGAAAACGATTTCACTGTGCCGTCAATTGAACGCCATGATCAGAATCTGTACCGCGAAGGTGTGAATTTTCTGGTTCGGGCGCTTACAGAATCCTTGTCCGATGCCGCGATTTCGGACCGCGTTCACACTAGAAGGGTTGTTACGGGATGGAAGAGTCTTCCCGGTCGGATCGGTCTGCGTCTTTGTCTGCACGCGATGCGAAATTCGATACTCTTCGATGCGGACGAGGCGATGTCGATCTTGTTGTCGGTCTCTGAACAGGATTTCTGGTCGATCCGACGAGAGATTGCGCTTCTGCTGAAAGAACGGGCGGGGACAGCATCCACAGAGCTCGTGAACAAGGTTGAAGAACGGATTCTTAAAAGTGGCGATGCTTATTATGACAGCTACCTCATAGAACCGGGCGAAACTGATTGGAGAGCGCATGCACGCGATTCTGCGGTATGGCTTCGCCTCAAAATGTTGCAAGACGCCGGCATTCTATCCAACGTCGGGGCCATTGAACTTTCAGCCATAACCAAACGGCACGACCATCTGAATCGTTCTGTTGAGGATCGGGATTTCTTCGGAGGATACATCTCCGGTGTCCGCAGTATTGTTGGTGATCCTGCGCCGATTGCAGAGGCGCTGGAAGAAGATCGTCTTCAGATCGCGCATGAGCTTACCGGCAGTCCTGACCTAGATTTACAGCAAGGCTGGTCCGCATTTTGCCGATCCGATCCGCAAGGAGCGTTCGATTCACTTTCTAAAGGAGAACTAACGCCAGAGAACGGAGTGTTGTGGAACCAGTTTCTCGGTGGACTGGCATTCGGCGAAGAGGAGAGCAAGACGGTTCGCGAGGATCTGCCAATCCAGGCGCTGGAACACCTGCATGGAGTGGATGCCGATACCCTGCGACCAATGGTTTCCGGTCTGTGCGACTTGTTCTACTTTGCACCGCGACAGCGCGTTCGGGATGTCGAAGGTTGGCTCGTAAAACTTTGGGAAACGATTTCGAATCAACCCGAAGAATCACTTGATCTCACGGCAAACCTATACGAGAGGGCGATCAATTCCCCGGCAGGGAAGATTTCGCGAACGCTATTGCTGCAGATTGAAGAGCGCAAGGAAAAAGGGGACGGGCCTACAGACACCCAACTTAGGCTCATCAAGAGTATTTGCGATTTTGGAGGTGTGGCGGGTCAACTAGGGCGCGCCATACTAGTCCGTAGCATAGCATTCCTGCTCAGCGTAGATCGGCAATACGTCGTTGAGGTATTTAGCCCGCGCATCAACGCTACAACAGCTGAAGGAGTAGCACTGCGTACCGTGATGCTGAGGTATTGTCCGATCACGCCTGAAGTCACCCAAGAGTTCCGGCAAGCGATTATCACAGGTGTGGTTGAAAGCGAATCGACCGATCATCATGCTGCCACAATTGCTTCGAACATTCTCCGCCCCGCGTTAGCTGACCTTAGGGCAGACAATACGTTTCGGTGGGGTTTGACGGCGACGGACGTTGCCAAAATTCTGCGAAAAGTTCCGCAAGCCATTCGAAGCGGCACGCTGGAGGTGCTTGCGACATGGCTTCGAAATGACCAGAGTAGTGCAGAAACGGCTTGGAGACGGCTTGGAGTCTCGTTCTTTGAGAAAATTTGGCCGAAGGAACGTGAATTCCAGGATGTGTCGCTTACCCCTCATTTGATCAAGCTTGCGGTTGGTTCAGGCAGCGAATTCCCCGCGGCTTTGGAGCGTCTTCGGCCTTATATCTCTCCATATGATCGTGGGTACGGGAGTCTTCATGCTATCACCTCATCAGAAGCACCGGAGAAATTTCCCCGCGAAACACTAGATTTGGTTTGGTTGGTCTGTGGCCCCAAAAGCAAAGGGAGCTTTCATGATGTTCCAGAGATTATTGATAGACTGATAAAGGCGGCTCCAGACATTGAAACAGACCGTCGATTACAGGGGCTTGAGCAACGTGCGGAGAGATACGATTGAGCCTTTATAGATATGCACAACGCATGGATGACAATCGCCCGTTTACAGCACGTTGTGGCGTTAACAGAATAGTCGCCTGTTTTTAGACAGTGGGGAATTTCTAACGGCTACGAAATCCTCGTAGTTTATTGAAAGTATTGTCGGTATTTCTTTTGAATTATGTGCAGTGTGTGCTTACTGCAGTCTGTAATCTAAATGAAAGCGGACAAAATACAACTTTTGCGTATTTAGGAGTGTCTCTATCTCACCATCCTCGAAAATTCAGTCTGAAGCAACTTGTTAATGGTTAAGTACCACTACCCCCACAACATGTATACAGGAACCACCGCTTCGAGCTACCTCACCACGCCTGGTAATCTTTTAGTGTAACAGTTAGCCCTGCTTTTTTGATCGCCCGCTTGGCAGCACCTAGCCTTGTCGGTGTAAGCTTCACGTACTTAGCAACGATTCGTTTTTGGATTTCGCACCAAAACGCCCAATGATGCCCTCGGCATGCCACTGCCTCCATTGTACACGTCCGCAGTTGTCAACTACGTCGATCCATAATATCCGGACCAATTAGTCGAACATGGACCTTATCCTTGTCCGAATCTAGTTCAGCGTAGGCCACTGAATTCGGTAGAACGTCAATCACCTCGTCTAATCGACCAACTGCCCGAAAATCAGCTCCAGCCAACAACGTTGTCCCACTGGCGACGTCTGATTCAACGCGAACCAAGGCGCGCTTCGGTAAAGGGTGATCGTACATTTCAGAGATATCGAAGCTCTCAGACGATCTTCGCCAAGTCTGTTCCTTATCACCAAGTACTTGGTCTCTGAATCGCCGCCAAAGAGATGCCGTTGATCTACTCGGCCAATCCTGTCGCAGCGACAAATCAGTTACGATATCGCTGGCAAGCCATTGACGCATTTCGTTGCTATCGATGAATACTGGTTCGAGTTCATTCACTACCTTTTGTGCTGCTTTTCGTGATGTAAGGCCCCCGCGAACCAATAGCGTCATACGATAATCCGGCAAGCCAGTGTCAACACATGCTGCCGCAGCACCGGCTATGATTCCCATTTCAGGTTCCCAACCACGTGATTGACGCTGGATCCGAATCGCTTCGAGCGCCCAGACAAGCCGATAAATAAACGCATCCTCTATCAATCCAACATGTTCCGAGCCAATATCGGATAGCGACGCGCCTCCAATCCATTGACGTAGCACATCAATCCAGTTATCGGCGAGCGTATTCGGAGCGAACGGCCGAATGTCCAGCAATAGCGCCGCCAACCGGACGAGAGCTAAGTGTAAATCTTCCTCGTCCGCCTGCAGAGCTGCAAGGTCCGCTTGTTCCAGATTTTCTCCAAGAGCATCAGCCATCTCGTCTACTTGAAGACCCGTCTCTAAGCCAACGCCCATCGCAAAATACCCACGCCGCTGCATGGGAGTCGTTTTCTTCCAAATGAGTCGCGCGCGGGCTGTTAGAATACACATTTGCCTTTCTCTTTCATCAGGCGTCCGGCGCACAAGTTGCCTAGCCCACAATGACCCCGACAAAGCAGCTTCGAGTAGTTCAGGTAAATTATCTGCATCCGCCTCCAGCGCTTCGACCAAACCAAAAACAATAGAATCGAGTTTCGCCACCAGAGCATTGAGCGATTCCCCCTCGACATCATCCGCATCTTCGAGCCATGCCTCGTGTACATTAGCCAGATATTCATATCCCCCTTTTTCTTCAACACCATTTGCCGTTAAACGCCGGATTACTTCATGGATGACTGTTATCAATCCGCTCTTTAGAGACCGTTCCTGCACTTCATTCACAAGGCGCCGCCACTGAGTCCGACGGTAGTGATGTCTGTCCTTTATCACATGTAGAATCAGCCCCTCCGTATCAACAAACGCGCGTCCCGCACGCCCAGCTACATTGGCTAGTTCCCCGCTCGATATTCGCTGACCTTCGCGAACTAGGTAAGGGACAAGCAATACTGCCGCATTTAGATTTAGGCCTTGAGCAAGCGTCGGAGACGTCGCAGTAATTTTGATAGTGCCCGAGGCGAGCAGTCGCTCAACTTCACGCAAAAAAGGGCTTGGCAAGTTGCCATGATGAATCGCAATTCCGTAGCGCAAACATTTTACAGCCGGATGATCGCTTCCAAGCCATTCAATACCTATAGCCACCGCTGCCTCGACAGCATTTGGTTCTTCCAATAATGACGGCAGATAGCCTTTTTCGACTAAGTCAAAAGCCTGATTGCCATAGCCTTCTACCCAATTCGCCTGGGTTATGTAAATCAATGTGCGCTTTCCATCCTCGGCGAAGCGCCATGCGCTCATCAAAGCCACATCTCTGATATCTCTTGGGTAGGCTATTCTGTCTCTGCCACGCGGAGGCAGTTTCCGGATGAACTGGTTTACGAATGGGCCATTGTGCTCGAGGTCGTAGTTTAGCCGCCCAGTTTCGGAGCGCCATTCGAGTGTTCCGTAGCGATGACGCGTCGGGCGCCATTCAGACCTGATTGGTTGTCCCTCATCGTCAGAGCGAATCCATGCGGTCATGTCGTTTAGTTGTTCGCCATCCGGCAATATCGCAGACAGGCATACTATCCTGCGTTCCCCCGCATCGGCCCGGCGTAGTAGGCGCTGTACAAGAACCTCGTAGTGAATTTCGCGCTCTCCAGGACCGATGAGGTGGCCTTCATCCAAAACGATCAGGCCGACATCGGCGATGATGGTTGGATCATTACGCAGTGCGAAATCCAGTTTCTCGGGCGTAGACACGACAATATGATGACTGCGAAGCGCATCTTCATCTCCTACCGACAAACCGCTCTTGCCATAGAGCGCGGACACACTCGCTCCGAGCGGTGCGAACCGCGAACGAAAAGATCGTTCAGACTGTGCCGACAAGGCGCGCAGAGGTGTCACAACCAGCACCCGTTTCCCCATCGCCAGAGCGTTGAGCGTCGCAAGTTCGGCAATTCGGGTCTTACCCGCGCTAGTCGGCAATGAGACCACAAGATCGTCGGTGGGATCTGCCGCTCTTTTTGCCGCTTCTATCTGTGAAGGCCAGAGTTCAATCTCCGAAATATCACGAGTGAACAAGGAAGCGATAAAAATGGTTCGGAGGTCTGAATATACTTCCAAAGCACCTTCTGGTGGGCTTGTCGGAAGCACCACATGAAGCGATTGATTCCAGAGATCATCCACTAACCCAAGGGTCAAGCGAATTATCCACCAGAGTGATGACATACCGGTCTCCGCAGATAACTTGAGAGCATTCGAGAGTATTTCCCTGGCAACTGTTACAAAATCCGATTCTCCCGTACGCAGGGCGAACTCATAGTTCGCCAACGCCCTGCAAACGGAACTGATCAGGATCAGTGCGAGTTCAGCATCCCGGTCATCATCTGGTCCTCGCAAACGTTCCGAGATCGCTTCGTCTTGATGCAGATTATCGCGAAGCCAGTCTTTTGCTGTGTCTCGCACCCCGCCGAGATCTCTCAACATAAGTTTGACAAGACAGGTTTCGGCGGTGTTCAAGTTTTGCTCTGCGGAATCCACTGGTCGGAAAAGGGCGTAGGAAATTGCCGCATAACTACCGAGATGATACGAAGCTGCTGCCATAACTCGGTGAAATCCGCGCTGCGGATCGCTCGGGTCACCATTTCTCACAAGGTTTTCAAAAACCCTGCCTGAAGTTGCAAATGCTTTTCGAGCTAAGGCATGTCCGTTTTCAAGAGAATTCAGCGTCAGCCCGGCGTCCAGTATTGCAAATCCATATTCCGCGAGATCGGCATCCAATGTAAGACGAAAATCAGGCGCGTCCTTCGGGAGCGTGCCTTCTTGCCTTATGATCGACCAGGCTTCACTCGTATCAACAACACGTCCCCGCGCCCCGCTATCCAATACGTTCTGCAAGAAATTGACCAGTTCCTCAATTGTCTCCAATTGACCCCGCCTCCTCGTAAGCCCCGTCGTAAACGGCCTCGACGAACTCCCCGTGGCCAGAGATTCGCAGGTTCACCAAGTATTGCTCGCGCGTGCCGTCCGCAGCATGGAAATCGTCTTGAGTGATTTTATTTGCCTTGTTGCCACTAAGGGTAAATAGGAGATGAGCGAGCCTTCTCTTCGGTATTGCTCGATTCGTTGCTTGCTTGAGAATCTTCCCACCGAGAACCTTCTTTTCCGGGTCCTCGCTCTGAATTAGTTGGCGGGCGACGAAAATCAGCGAGTACGCCGATGGTCGTCCATGGTTCTCCTCGAGCCTCGTTCGTGCCTCTTGGATCGTTCCCCTGGAAAGTTTCCTCGCACTCTTGGCTTCACCCTTTAATAACTTTAGCCGGTCCTTATTATCATATGCGATGCCGATCACGTCCTCACCTCGCATCGCCATTTCCCGATGATCCTTGCCGCGTAATTTCCTTACCGGAACTTCATAGCCAAGCCTTTCCTCTACGAATTCCGCTGCCAGAATCTCGCCGAGTTCGCCTGATCTGCCATTCACCTCTTCGGGCATCAATGTGCGTATACATTCTGCAACTTCTGGATACTCCAGTGTTTCTAGAAAAGCCGCAATTTCATTATCAGAAACATAGTGATTCAGGACGCGGACAGGTAGCTCTTCCAGGGCATACTCACGCCCATTCTTAAGTTCGGACAGGCGCCATAAGGTTTTCTTCATAACCACAGTTCGTTCACCGCGGCACCAATTTTTGTAAAGCTCAGTCATATGTTTGAGAATCCGATCAGGATGTATGTTATGACTTTCAAATTATTGAATGTTATAGTTGTGCAATGTCATCACAGTTTCTCAGTTGAACCCTAAATAGCATATTGCTTTATAGAGGTTTTGTCTCTCTGGGCAAGAATCTTCAATATAGCGACTCCTCAGTCCGTAAATATGCGGATTGATTCCAACTTCTGATGTGAGAGGTTCTGCCTCGTCACATCCCCTCACGAATTTGAGGCCTTCCGGCAGTATTATGTTGCATCGCCAACTCCCAGCGTTGTTTGTAAGGCTTGTCGTCGATTTGGTGCTGAGTTGCTGCGGACGCGGCGCGCGGGGTAGGCATGACAAGTCGCTCCATTACTGGCATGAAAATAAAGCTGATAAGTGCAGCAGTGAGTCGCTAATCCCAATTACGCTTGGCAATCCAACTTAGTTCCCTTGCTAGAATACTGGCCAGTGCAGCCCGCCATATCTCGTGTATAGATGTGTTAAAACAATTTATAGGATATGAAATACAGTTATCCCATTGATATATCTTTGGGATAAATTCGTTGTCCGCAGTCTCATTCGAGACCACCTTCCGCAAAATGCAATCAAAACGAAAGCGGACGAATTACAACTCCTGCATATACTGGAACACCCTTTTCCTCTTTGTCCTAGAATACATCTTCCTTCCTATTATCGTAGGCGTCGATGATGACGATTAGCGCCCGGTTAATCTCAGCAGTTTCAAACACACCACTTGGGTCTTCGTAGATGAACCTCCAGTGTGTGTGGGCATCCCTATGAGAACACAAAACGTCACGAAGGGGATGCATCTTTGCTTGAAATATGTCCTGCAAATCTTCATGAATGTTTTGCATGCGTGGATCTACCGCCCACACCGAGTGTGGACTCAGTTTTCGCATTCTAGTTTCCAATCTCTCTTGTGTTCTCGATTTCAATCCCTCGAACAACCTCAGCAAGCGATGGGTTCTCTCAGGCTTTCCCTTCCGTTCCCGGAATTGCCATGCTTTAAGTGCGATCTCAGTCGCAAGTGACAATAAGATTGGACTTGCCAACGCTATTCCCATAAAAAGAAATGAGTCCAGTTGTGGAAAATCGGACTTTTTCCTTTCCAATTCCTCCGCAACACGCTGCAACGACTTTGCATTCCAAATCATCGAATCCGGGTCCCACTTCTTTGCTTCGTTCTTGCTATCAGACACCAAGCGTTCCCCCTGCGAGTCATTATTCTCGTTTTGTTCTGCCTGCGACAGTTTTCGGACGTGATAGATTTATACGGTCTCAACCTAAGCTCCTCCAAAACTCCACCCGGCTGAAAGCACCTCCGCCTGCTCGATCACCGTCCGCGTGGCCTTTTCCTGCCTATCCGGCGGATAGCCGTATTTGCGGAGGATGCGCCTGACCAGCCGACGAAGATTCGCCCGCACGTTCTCTCGCAGCGTCCAGTCGATGGTCACGTTACGGCGCACGGTCTCGACCAGTTCGCGGGCGATGTCGCGCAGGGTCTCATCACCAAGCACCTTGACCGCGCTGTCGTTGGTCTCGAGAGCGTCGTAGAAGGCGAGTTCGTCCTCCGACAGGTCGAGTTCCTCGCCGCGCTCGTTTGCAACGCGCATCTCCCTGGCGAGTTCAATCAGTTCCTCGATCACCTGCGCGGCCTCGACGGCCCGGTTCTGATAGCGTCGGATGGTCTGCTCCAGCATCTCGGCGAACGAGCGCGCCTGGACGACGTTCTTCCGCCGACGGACGGCAATCTCGCCCCTCAGGAGCTTCTGCAGCAACTCGACGGCTAAGTTGCGCTGCTTCATGCCACGCACCTCGTCCATGAACTCGTCCGAGAGGATCGAGATGTCGGGTTTCTCCAAACCGGCGGCGGCGAAGATGTCGATGACTCCTTCAGACGCCACCGCACGTGAGATGATCTGGCGAACGGCGTGGTCCAGTTCTTCTTCGGGACGCGCTTCGACTTCGGCGCGCTTTGCCAGCACGGAGCGAACCGCCTGAAAGAACGCCACGTCGTCGCGGATGCGGATGGCCTCCTCATGGGGAACGGCCAGGGCGAACGCCTGGGAGAGTTCGCGCACTGCCTTGAGACAGCGGTCCTTGCCATTCTCCTGCGCGAGGATGTGCTCCTGAGCGGCCGGCAAGCTACGCCAGTCCGTCATGCTCCACTTCTCCCGGTCGAAACCGTGGAAGAGAGCGCAGCATATCTCGTATCTTTCGAGCATCGCCTTCACCGCTTTTTCCTGGTCGATGGCGGTCTGTCCCTTGCCGCCGCTATCGGTGTAGGTCGCAAGCGCAGCCTTAAGTTCATGCGCGAGACCCAGATAATCGACGACGAGGCCGCCCGGCTTGTCCCGGAACACGCGGTTGACCCGCGCTATCGCCTGCATCAGCCCGTGGCCGCGCATCGGTTTGTCCACGTACATGGTGTGCAGGCTCGGCGCATCGAAGCCCGTGAGCCACATGTCGCGCACGAGCACCACGCGCAGGGAATCTTCGGGGTCGCGAAAACGCTGCGCCAGCGCCTCGCGCCGGGGCTTGTTGCGGATGTGGGGCTGCCAGTCGGTCGGGTCGGTGGCGTCGCCCGTCATCACTACTTTAAGGCTTCCCTTGTCGTCGTCTTCGTCGTGCCAGTCGGGTCGCAGGCGGGCGAGTTCGCGGTAGAGGTCGATGCAGATGCGCCTGCTCATGCAGACGATCATCGCCTTGCCGTCCATCGCCTCCAAGCGGTTCTCGAAATGCGCGACGATGTCTTCCGCAATGAGTCCCAGGCGCTCGTCCGCCCCGACCACCGCTTCCAGTTGCGCCCATTTGGTCTTGAGCCTCTCCTTGCGCGATATTTCCTCCCCCTCGGTCGCCTCTTCGAAATCGGGGTCTATCTTCGGGCGCTCGCTCTCCTCGATGGCGAGCCTGGCGAGCCTGCTTTCATAATAAATGGGCACCGTCGCCTTATCCTCGACCGCGCGCTGGATGTCATAGACGCTGATGTAGTCGCCGAACACGGCGCGGGTGTTGGCGTCCTTGAGTTCAATCGGCGTTCCGGTGAATCCGATGAAAGAGGCGTTCGGCAGGGCGTCGCGCATGTGGCGCGCAAAGCCGTCGATGAAGTCGTACTGGCTGCGGTGCGCTTCGTCCGCGATGACGACGATGTTCCGCCGCTCGGACAGCATGGGGTGGCGGTCGCCTTTCTCTTCGGGGAAGAACTTCTGGATGGTGGTGAACACCACGCCGCCCGATTGCACCGCTAGCTTGGCGCGCAGGTCCGCGCGGCTCGCCGCCTGTTCCGGGGGCTGGCGCAAGAGATCCGCGCAGCGCGAGAAGGTGCCGAATAGCTGGTCGTCGAGGTCGTTTCGGTCGGTGAGCACCACGATGGTGGGATTTTCCATCGCAGGCTCGCGGACGATGCGCCCCGCGTAGAAGGCCATGGTGAGGCTCTTGCCCGACC
>JAPPHK010000131.1 GCA_028820795.1 Nitrospinota bacterium
CTTACCCGCCTCGGTACCCGGAGCAAAGCGGTCATAACGGGAGACATTACGCAAATTGATTTACCTGAAACTTCCGGGTGCGGGCTCATTCACGCTCAAGACGTCTTGGGAGGTTTAGAAGAAGTTTGTTTCGTCTATTTTAGTGAACGAGATGTGGTTCGCACGCACTTGGTGAGAAAAATTGTTTCTGCATACGAGGCCCACAGTTTATAAGCGAGTTCTATAAAGAGCACTCGCATAGCCGAGGGCGTTCATAAATAGCCGATACGTCCACAATCCCTTCATAGCTGAAGGATTCTGGAGGTTGATCGCGTGATCCATCGAACCGGCGTCGGAAAAACTGCCGGGAAACCTAAAAACATCTTTTTGCGTCTATTGTCGTCGGTGAGACGGTCGTTAGCGGGATGTGTTTTGACATTTGCCAACACAAGGGCGTATCCGTGGATTCTGGGCGGAACGCTCGCCGTTGTGCTCTCGTTTCTTCTCACAACAGATTTATCGGCTCCTCGTGTGTCTTTTGAGGTGGGTGATGTCGCGCCCAGAGACATTAAAACACCTCAAGATATGCGCGTTGTCGATCCCATTGCCACGAATGCGAAGCGCCAGGCTGCCAGAGAAAAAGTCTTGCCACGTTACGATATCGATACCCAGCTTTCGCAGGTCGTCATCACCAGGTTGAATGGTGCTTTTGAATCCATTCAACGGACGATAGACAAAGATCTCGAAAAGGTGAAAGCCCAGCAGTTGAGCATACGTTCCAAACAGAAGAGCAGGTCGCTTTTTTCCGAGTCGGAAGCTTACCAGGAATTGTATGCTACACCTGCCTTCATTAAGGCGGAAAGCGCATTTCATAAGCTGGTGGGTGGCATAGTTCCAAAGAAATTGTCGAATTGGTTGAGAGATGAGAGATTTGCAAACTGGATACAGGAGGATATTGCCAAGCTGTTGAAGGTGGCATATTCGCACCAAATTGTGAGCGATAAGAGACTATACGCTTCCCATGCGGCGAAGGGGATTACGGCGCGCGACATCAGGACAGGGAATCGTGTCTCCGTTAGTCCATCCATGAATCCTTTGGAACTCAGACAGGTCGACAAATTACTCAAGCGCGAAACTCGTAAGATGTCTCCCAGAATTCCTCGGCGTGTTAGGGGTCTGCTAATCTCTCAAGTCTTGAAGATGGTTCAGCCGACGTTGACGTTCAACAACAGGGCGACGCTCGAGAGCCGAGAAAAGGCCGCGGCCGTCGTCCCTCCTGTATCCGAGGTTCTCAAGCAAGGTGAAATGATTGTTCGCGAGGGCGAGCGGTTAAGCGAGGGGCAAATTGTAAAACTCAAAAGTTTGGAGAAAATCTACCGGCAAAGTCATGTGCTTGGCAACTTCACTGGAACAGCTTTGGTGATTTTTATTTTGCTCATTCTGGCATGGATTTGTGTGCAGAAATACGACATGAGTTTTTTGTCATCACAAAAAAACGTAACGCTTTTCGTGATTCTGCTTTTGACCCAAGTCGTTTTGCTGAAAACGGGTATTCTCTTCTCCGAGGTGTTGCATGAAACTTTTCGGGGGATTCCGCTACACTCGTTTTACTACGTCATTCCATTTTGTTCCGCTTCTCTTCTCGCAGCCGTTTTGCAAGGGCGCTCATCGGCGGTGTTGATGGCGGTTTTTTCTGCCGTTCTCACCGGATTGATTTTGCCGAATCATATCAACTTCAGTCTCGTCGCCCTTGCTGGCGGCGTACTCGCGGCCATTCGGTGGAAAGAATATCGGCGTAGAACTTCCGTGCTCATCGTGGCCCTCATCCTGGGTTTGCTGGGTGCTGCTCTCGCTATGGGTTTCAATGTGCAGGAAGGTTTCAACGCCGCGGTAACGCAATGGACGGATGTTCCCATCGCCTTGCTCGGCGGCCTTTCGAACGTCATCATCGTGGCGGGGGCTATGCCCTTGCTCGAGTCGATTTTCAAACTTACAACTGATATGCGTCTTCTGGAATTAGCTGACCAGAATCATCCTCTTCTCAGAAAGATGGTCGTCAGCGCACCGGGCACTTATCACCACAGTCTTCTCGTGGGCAACTTGGCGGAAGAGGCTTCCGAAGCGATTGGCTCGAATCCGCTACTAACACGTGTGGGTGCTTACTTCCATGATATCGGCAAGATGATGAAACCGGAATATTTCATCGAAAACCAGGGCCGGGAAAACCGTCACGATAGACTCAAACCCAACATGAGCGCACTCATACTCATCAGCCATGTGAAAGAAGGAGTGGAGCTCGCCAGAAGCCATCAGCTACCCAAAGAAATTATCGATTTAATTCAGCAGCATCATGGCACCTCTTTGATTCGGTATTTTTATGAGAAAGCGAAGGAACAAAATGGGAATGATGTGACAGAAGAATTTTTTCGATATCCGGGACCGAAACCTCAGACGAGAGAAGCGGGCATACTGATGTTGGCTGATATGGTAGAGGCATCGTCGCATTCTCTTTCAGATCATTCCCTTGGACGCCTCAGCGCACTGGTGGATAGAATCGTCCAAAGTGCTTTTGTCGAAGGGCAACTGGATAATTGTAGCCTTACTTTCAGAGATTTGAGCAACATTCAGGAAGCTTTCATGCGCGTTTTGGTTGGCATACATCATCACCGGATTCATTATCCAGGGCAAGAAGACGCTCCCAAGAAAGGGGCCTCGAATGGAAGTCCTCATAAAAAACGAGCAAAAACTATTCGCACTGGATCGCAAAGCGTTGAAGCAACGTTTGGAGGTCATTCGGAGAGCCCTCCGGTCCGAAGATGACTGGCTCAGCATCGCTTTTATTCGAGACGATGAGATGCGAGCTTTAAATTCCCGATATCGGGGGGAAGATGAAACAACGGATGTGTTGTCTTTTCCGCCAACTGATTTCTTTCCATCTGTTAGTGAACTAAAGGAAAGAAATGCATTTCTAGGTGAAGTTGTCATCTGTGTAGATGAGGTTCTTCGCCAAGCGGAGGCCGAGTCTGTTGACTGCGGAGTGTTGGCTGATCGTCTACTTGTGCATGGCTATTTGCATCTTAAAGGTTATGATCACTACACGGAGTCGGAATCAGCGAAAATGAGTGAGGAAGAAAAAAAATTGGCCTTTTTGTTTGATGGTGGATGGATATCGTGAAACAAACCTGGGAATCCTTGAGCGGAATGTTTGTGGACTCCATGGCTTAGGAATTATCGTTCTTCTGTATTTTACTTTGTTCCTTGATGGCAGGAGGTTTATAATCTTATACCCACTGTCGGTGATATGCGAGCAATTCCCAATAGTATAGAGACGACCTCTAATCAATTCCGCCCTTGATTTAAAATCTATAGCACGTTGGACTTGGTGGGGACATGGGTAGTCTTCGACTCATCATTGGCTTGATTCTGGCATTGGCGATATCGAGCTTCGGTGTAGTCAACATGAAGCCGGTGACCGTTGCCTATTATCAGGGCAGCATCAACTTGCCTCTATTTTATATACTCTTGGCCGTGTTTGCATGCGGGTTCTTGGTAGCGTGGCTTGGCGGGGCGTTCGATAGGCTGAAGTTTAGGAGCCAGATTGGAAAATTAAAACGCGAAGTAAAGATGTTGGAAAACAATCTGAATGTAGAGCAGGAGAAAAGCGGCAAGTTGCTAGCAATGGAAAATCCACCAACTGAAGAATCTTCCACTTCAAGTAACGAATCCGCTTCACAAACGGATTCCAAATCTCAGATGACCCTCTCCCCCCGGAAATCGAAGGTGGAGTAGGTATGCCTCCCTCAAAAAGCACCCAGCAAACCAAGAAAGAAAAAAATACGTCGATTAAGAAGGGACGTGGTCCTTCTCCCGCGATGCGACAATACATGGAAATGAAAAGACGCTATCCGGACGCGATGCTGTTTTTTCAGTTGGGTGATTTTTTCGAAATGTTCTATGAAGACGCGAAACTCGGAGCGAAAATACTAGAGCTTACATTAACGTCGCGCCAAAGTGATGACAAGGGTCCCATTCCGATGTGCGGCGTGCCTTGTCATTCGGCATCCTCATATTGTGGGAAATTACTGGAAGCGGGTTATAAAGTCGCCATATGTGAGCAAGTGGAAGAAGCAGGAGCAAGCAGCGGAGTTGTCAGACGTGAAGTTACTCGCGTTCTCACCCCGGGAACCTCGATTGCTGATCTCGAGTTACTCGATAGCAAAGAATCTCAATACTTGGCTGGAATAACTGTATCGGAGAACAATGGAGTTCCGCTTTGGGGGATGGCGTGGCTCGATAGTTCGACCGGTGAGTTTTGTGCTACTCAGGCAGAAGGCGATGCCGCTGAGACGCTTATTTGCAATCATTTGGAGAGGCTCATTCCTCGCGAACTCATCTATCCGGATGTATTTTCCCTCCCCGATGGGTTGAAAAGTAAAATTGATGAACTAAATATTCATGTTGAAAAAAGACCGGCCTCCACATTTTACAACCCGCTTGATTTCACGAAGCTGGACGCCATATTTCCAGATGAAACAAATGTTCGGACTAATCCAGCGGCAGCTGATTCCGCTGTTGGCATTTTTACGTACCTCAAAGAAAACCAGCCAGGTGATTTTCCCCATCTAAAGCCTGTTATTTTCTCCCAACTCTCAGACACTATGATTCTTGATGCAGCCACGTTGCGAAATTTGGAACTCATCCGTTCGGCTGGGGATCGTGGGAAGAAGGGTACTTTGTTTGGTTTGTTGGACGAGACGCTGACAGGAATGGGAGGGCGTTTGCTGAAAAAATGGGTTCTTTCACCTTTAATTCACAAGATAGCTATCGATTATCGCGCTGAATCAGTAGAAGAACTCGTGAATGACTCCGAACTTCTGAGTACGCTTAAATCCGTCATTGAGCCAATACATGATATTGAGCGGCTTCTGGGTCGCGTGGGTTCTCAAAGTGCAAATGCTCGAGACTTGGCAGGGCTCGGCACATCAATAGCCATGTTGCCAGAGGTTTATCAGGCGATCAGAGGGATGGATGCAAAGTTGTTTCGCTGCGTCTTGTCGGGGTGGGATTCGCTCGAGGATGTAGCCTTGGAACTTAATAACGCGATTGTTGATGATCCACCCGTTTCAATTCGAGAAGGTGGAATTTTTCGCACAGATTATGACAAGGAACTCGCTCGATTGAGAAATGCGCAGCAAGAGAGCGATACGTGGCTTAAGAATTATGAGAGCAATGAAAAAGAACGAACGGGGCTGCCCTTGAAAATCGGGTTCAATCGCATTTTTGGATATTATCTCGAAATACCAAAACGCTTTAGTGAACAGGCCCCAATGGAATATACGCGTAAGCAAACCTTGGTATCCGCAGAGAGGTATATCACTTCCGAGCTAAAGAAGATGGAAGATGACATACTAGGCGCGGAGGAAAAAGCTTATCATCTTGAGTTCATGCTTTTTGGACGCTTAAAAGCAAAAATAGCGAAACAAGCCAAGCGCATACTGGCTGCCGCCGAGAGAATAGCGATTCTTGATGCTGTTTTGTCCTTAGCGCTCGTTGCTCGCAAATATGGGTACGTCAGACCGGAAATCATGGATTCCTCGAATCTTGAAATAATCGAGGGTAGGCATCCTGTCATGGAGGCGGAGAATCCTGGCCTTTCTTTCGTACCGAACGATTTGTCGATACATGACGAGCGCCGAATTCTCATCATTACAGGTCCTAATATGGCCGGGAAATCCACCTATCTGCGTCAATCGGCGCTTATTATTCTAATGGCTCAAATCGGCAGCTTCGTACCTGCGAAGAGCGCGAAAATTGGTTTGGTGGATAGAGTGTTCACGCGCGTTGGCGCACATGACCGGCTTTTGGAGGGGCAAAGCACCTTCATGGTCGAGATGGTGGAGACGGCCACCATATTAAGAGAGTCGACACAGAGGAGTTTCATCGTGCTGGACGAGGTTGGGCGAGGCACGAGTACTTATGATGGAGTGAGTATCGCTTGGTCTGTAGTCGAGTATCTTCATAATGAGGTTCGCCACAGGGCGAGGACCTTGTTCGCGACCCATTATCATGAGTTGGTCGAACTTTCTAAAGAGCTCTCGTGTGTGAAAAATCTAACGGTCGAAGTTCGAGAGTGGGGCGATGAAATCGTTTTCTTACGAAAAGTAAACGATGGCAGTTGCGATAGAAGTTACGGAATTCAAGTAGGCAGGTTGGCAGGACTTCCAGAAAAAGTTATTGACCGAGCTAAGACTTTGCTATCAAAGTTCGAAAGTACAGTGGCAATTTCCGGTTTCGACAGGGAAAAGTCTTGTTTGGAAAATCGCCTAGGAAATGGGCAACTGCCATTATTTTCTCGTACGGAATCGAAACTCGAAGAAGTGTTGAAAGGCCTTGATCCAGATTCCATGTCTCCACGGCAAGCCCTAGAAGCTTTATATGAACTCCAAAAGATCATGGGCAGCAGCGAGCAACAAGAAAAACGAATATAGTTCTCGGCTATATTATTTCAAACCTTTTGATGGTGCTTTAACAGCGGAGAGGCCAAACAAGTGATTGAGGGCTTTTTTCTAATGCGGTAGCATAGAATATCAAGGCTGAGGGGAACATATGTTGCCTAACACCCGGAAAACATTTGTTCTTAGAAAATTTGCCATAGCTATTTGTTTGTTTTTCGTTCTAGTAGTGCCAGCGCTTTCCGCAACGGATGACCAAGATGGAATCCGAATAAAAGATATTATTGTTATTAACAAGAATGGGCAGTTGCTCGTTTTTGGTTCTCTTTTAGGTGCATTTTCGCCAAAACTTTTGGAAGCTATTCATAGCGGTGTAACTACGAAGTTCATCTTTGACGTAAGTCTCATACGCTCTCGCAAGCTAATTTATGATTTGGAAGTTTCCTCTCGGCAATTACATCATCAAGTGAAATATAGCGCCTTGAAAAGAACATATATTTTTCATCTTACTGACGGTGCGAAAGAAATCGAGAGTAAAGTAACAAGAAGCCAAGGTGAAATGACAGACTGGATGCGCGAGTTGAATGGCGCACCCATTAGCTCAGGTAAGGTCTTGTCCCCCAATAGTCGATATTATGTCAAAATCAGGGCGCGGTTGAATCATGTGGACTTTGTGTTCCCCTTTAATTATTTACTCGCTTTTTGGGGAAAGAAGTCTGATTGGAGCTATTCTCGGATGTTTAGTTCCGAAGGAATGTGAATTGTGAATCAAAAGCAAATGAAAAATCAGGAAATCTCATCACGTCGACGAAGAACACTTTTGCGGTCCTTCATCGCTTTGATAATCATTGCGACTCTTTCGTTTACAGCTTGGATTTACTTCAAAGAGCTTGAGCCGGGAGTCCCTCTTCTGAACAATGTTGTCGTATTTGCACTTGTGAATCTGAGTATAATTCTGCTCATGGTGGTTATTCTCTTGGTAGCAAAGAACCTTGTGCGTCTTTACTACGAAGGGAGAACGGGCGCCGGTCGTTCACGCTTACAATTAAAGCTCGTTTTGGCTTTTGTCGGGTTTACACTCATCCCTGTAGTGGCTCTTTTTGTGGTGGCCAGCGGTTTGATTAACCAAAGTTTTAACGCCTTGTTTAACATGAATGTGGAGCGCGCGCTCAAGGGGTCGTTCGACGTGGCTCAAACGTATTATAACGAGGTGGAGCGGAACGCGCTATTCAGTGCAAGTCGACTTGCGCATATGTTGGAGAAGTCGCATCCCGATGCATTGGAAAAGCCTGGAGCAATCGAAAAAATACTGAAGTCCGAGAGAAAGAGCTTAGGAGTTGATTTTATACAACTCTATAATAGAGAGCGACAGGAGATCGTATCGGTCAGGCGTCCGGGGCTGGGGCGAGCTGCGTTCTTCTCACCTCTGGTGGGATACGTAGATCAAGTGATTGATGGGGAATCGCGCTCAAGTATTGAGAATTGGGAAAAAGGTGATGTTATCTATGGCGTGGCACCTCTGAAAATTCAGAATAAAGTGGTAGGATTTATCGTTGTTTCCAAATATGTGTCTGATAGGCTCGTGGAGAAAATCAGAGGCATATCGGATTCTTTCGTGAATTATAAAGAATTGGAACTCTCTAAGGATCCTATTAAAGCTAACTACATTATCACCTTTTTAGTAGTTACCTTGCTCATTCTTTTTGCCGCCATATGGTTTGGTTTCTACCTCGCTCGCGGGATCACGGTTCCAATCGAAAAATTAGCGGACGCTACAAGGGCGGTGTCTGAAGGTGATCTTGAACATCGCGTGGATGCGCAAGCAGATGGCGAAGTGGGAATTTTGGTCAATGCGTTTAATAGCATGACGGAAGAATTGCTGGCTAGCAAGAAGAAAATTGAAGAGTCTTCTGAATTCCTACGTCGTTCCAACTTGGAAATCGACAGAAGACGCAGATATATGGAAGCGATGCTGGAGAATATTGGTGCGGGTGTAATATCTATCAATCGCCGAGGGCGTGTTACTATCCTTAACAAAGCGGCTGGTGAGTTACTGAGCATTCAACCCCAGAATGCTGTGGGACGAATGTTTAGCGAAGTATTCGAGAGCGCGCACCTCGAACCTGTTCGTCAGTTAATGCGCTCGATGCGGGACCGAGAGCACCAAAGTGCTTCGGAACAAGTGGAAGTCATGATTGATGGTCGCGTATTGACGTTACGCGCGAGCTTGACTCTACTCAAAAGCGCGGATGGTGGCTGGCTCGGTGCAGTTATTGTGTTCGATGATATGACGGCATTGATACGGGCTCAAAAAGTGGCCGCATGGCAGGAAGTTGCTCGTGGCATCGCACATGAAATCAAAAATCCACTTACGCCGATACAACTATCCGCTCAGAGAATGAGAAGAAAATTTGAAAGTGAAGCCTATGATTTTGCAGAAGTATTTGAATCTTGCACCGATACCATTATCAATCAGGTGACAAGCCTAATTGAAATGGTGAATGAATTCAGCCGTTTTGCGCGAATGCCAGAGCCGAGATTAAGGCTGTGTGGGTTTATTCCCCTGCTTGAGGATGTTGCGAATTTGTATCGTGACAGGAAAGGGAATGTGAAATTTACCATGCAAATCAATACCGGGGGTGCAGTTGTCATGGCGGACCCCGAACAATTACAACGCGTTTTCATCAATCTGCTCGAAAACGCTTTCGAATCCCACGATGTCGAGGGTGCGATAGATTTGCAAGCATGGAGTGATATGGACAGAAACTTGATAGTTGTTGAAGTTGCTGATCAGGGCCAAGGTATATCGGAAGATATAAAAGGACATATATTCTCGCCTTACTTTTCTACCAAAGACCGAGGTTCTGGTTTAGGTTTGGCCATTTGTCACCGCATTGTGGCAGATCATAATGGAACGATAAGCGTGCGGGATAATCATCCAGCGGGTTCCGTTTTCCGTGTGACATTGCCGCTTGCGCATGCTTTAGACATCACATCTGAAAGGAAAAGGACAGCTTCCATTGGATAAGGGACATGTGCTCATCGTAGATGATGAACGTGAAATACTCACGAGCTTGGAAGATGTTTTGCACGATGAAGGGTATCGTGTTGAACGTGCAGAGACCGGTGAAACGGCTCTTCAATTGATTCGAACCGAAACGCCGGATGTGGTTTTAGTCGATGTGTGGATGCCGGGCATTGATGGAATCAAAACTTTACAAGCGGTAAAAGAGTCAAACGCAGATATCGAAGTCGTTGTGATGTCGGGTCACGGCAACATTGAGACTGCTGTAGCCGCAACCAAGTTGGGTGCATTTAATTTTATTGAAAAACCCCTTTCCATCGATGCGGTTTTGCGTATAGTCGATTCTGCTATTCAAGCGCGAAGGGCCAAAGAACTCAAATCGAATGATGTTGCAGATGTGATGTTTGACGGTACGAGCAAAATTTCTCAAAGGGTTAGAAAGACCATACAAAAAGCGGCGAAAAATACTGTTCCCTTGTTGATTGCAGGTGAAAGAGGAACTGGCAAGCGTTTTATTGCAAGGGTGATTCACAAAAACGGCATCAAAAAAGATGAAGGCTTTAGGCCTGTTCATTGCCGCTCGTTGTTTCCAATGAAAGGGATAAATGAGTGGAAAAATACACTGGAGCGGCTATTGCCCAATACATTTCAAGGGACTGTGTATCTTGATGGTTTGGAGCAGTTGCACATGGCGGAACGTGAAAAATTTCTCGTTCGATTTTTTGAGCACATGAAAGACTCAATGCGTTTGATGGTATCCGTTGATCACATGGGGACTCTGAAAGATAAGGCCTATGTGCGAGCATTGTCCGCGAAAATAAGTGCGGATGTAATACATTTGCCTCCTTTGCGCGAACGCAAAGAAGACATTCTACCGTTAGCCAACAGAATTTTGAATGAATGCATTGGAGATGGTAGATATGCAAAGGAATTTTCAGAAGATGTCATTACAATTCTGGAAGATTATGATTGGCCAGGTAATATTGCTGAACTGAAAGGCGCGGTGACAAAAGCAGCTTATACATCGCAAGGATTGGAGATTCGCATCGGCCACCTGCCGCACGTGATACGTGAAGCTTCAGATTTCGAGACGGACACCTCAATAAACGATATCCCTTCTAATTTTAATGTAGCCAGAACCCAGTGGGAGAGACAGTACCTTTCCTTCCATTTGGAAGAGCACGATTGGAAAATTAACAAAACCGCTCAAGCTGTAGGTATGACAGAACCTGCATTGAAACGCAAAATTAAAGCATACAATATTCAGCCCGTATTACCGGCGTTGAAGACACCAAGGGAAACAAATCAAAGGAGCATTTCGAAAAGTGTCGTGTTGTATGGCAGAGGGCTTCATTCAGGTCTGAAGACCGGGTTGATCATCGAACCCTTGCCGCCTGGGAGCGGGATCCAGTTCGGTAATCTGACAAGCCCCAATACTGTGAGGGCAAATGTCGATTTCGTGGATAGCACCAATCATGCGACGAACTTGCGCAATGGAACTGTGACGGCTCGAACGATAGAACATCTTATGAGCGCGCTACATGCATATAAGATAAGCAATATACTGATCAAAATGAGTGAGGAAGTACCTGTCATGGATGGGTCGGCAGTGGAATTTTGTCGCTTGCTTGAAGAAGCTGGTATAGAAGATCAGAGGGAAAAACGTCAGGATTTATTGGTTGATAAAGTTTACGAGGTAGGGGAACCGAGTGACGAGAAGGGTTATATACGTATAGAGCCTGCGGATTCTTTTTCAGTTTCATACCTCATCGATTATCCAGAGCCGATTGGAAAGCAATCCTACCTCTATGAACACAAGAATGCATTGAGTTTTCAAGAGGAAATCGCACCGGCTCGTACGTTTGGTTTTGTTTCTGAACTGGAGTCGCTTGAGAAAATGGGCTTGGCCGAGGGTGGTCGTTGGGATAACGTGATTCTTGTAGACAAAGCGCGTGTCGTGAATACACAATTACGATTTCCCAACGAATTCGTTCGCCATAAAATTCTTGACGTTATAGGTGATCTTTATTTAACCGGTCGTCCTATCCGAGGAAGAGTGACCGCTGAGAGAAGTGGTCATCGGCATAATGTAGCTTTGGTTAAGCAGCTGATGGAAGTCCATGTCTAAATTTCAGTTCATATCTAGCGATTCCGCCTCCTAAATCATGGAACATCACTGTTGAATGAGGATCGTCTGACATACCGCGGCGCAGGTGTCGATTTGGATTTGGGTGAAGGTTTCGTTCAGGCTATCGCCCAGACTGTAAAATCCACCCATGATGGCCAGAGTGATCGTATTCTGAAGGGACCGGCGGATTTTGCGGGTTTGTTCCGTCTGGGTGGAAAATATGAAGATCCTGTACTCGTATCAGGCGCGGACGGTGTCGGTACGAAATTGATTCTGGCACAAGAATTTGAGCGACATGATTCCGTTGGGTTTGACTTGGTGGCCATGTGCGTTAACGACATCCTGACTATGGGAGCAGAGCCACTTTTTTTTCTTGACTACATAGCAACGGGTAAGATTGACGAAAGCGTGTTGAAAGCAACCATATCTGGGGTTGCCCGAGGTTGCCGGGAAGCGGGGTGCGCCCTCTTGGGTGGCGAAACGGCCGAGATGCCTGATATGTATAAACCAGGCGTATATGACTTCGCTGGATTCGCTGTTGGGGTGGTCGAACGTGAATACCTGGAGAATCGAACACCTGTGAAAATCGGCGACGCCATAATTGCACTGCCTTCTTCTGGAATTCATAGCAACGGATATTCCTTGGTGCGAAAAATATTTAAATCAAATGAAACACGAAATATAGTGGCGCAGAGGTTGGGTGTTCCCATAGAAGAAGCTTTAATGGAACCGACCCGGATTTACGCTAAAGGGGCCCAATCCGTTCGATATGTAGAGGGAGTAAGTGGTATCGCGCACATCACGGGAGGTGGTATTCCGGGTAATGTGAGTCGTGTGATTCCAGATGATATGCAGGCTAAATTTTATCCTGAAAAATGGGTGATACCCGAAATATTCCCATTAATTCAAGAATTCGGCCCGGTTGAGAGCGTGGAGATGTATCGAATCTTTAACATGGGTTTGGGTTTTGTATTTCTCGTTAGGGCGGAGCGAGTGGAATCTTTGCTCGAAAATTTGCAGAAAGCTGGAGAGCAAGCCGTGGTTGTCGGCGAAATTGCCCAAAAACCAAAATGTGGTAACCCCGTCGTCATTGAGGGCATAAAATAGTGCATCCAAGAACTCGGTTACGCGTGGGTGTATTGGCCTCGGGTCGTGGGTCGAACCTGCAAGCTCTCATTGATGCCGGGCAGAAAGCGGATTTTCCGGCGGAAGTTGTACTGGTGCTTAGTGACAAGAAAAATTCGTATGCCCTTGAGCGTGCCTCGATGGTTGGAATACGCTCTATACATCTGTCGCCGAAGGAGGATGATTTTTATCGGAAGTTGGGAGATGAGATCGAAAATTTCGAAACTGATCTAATCTGTTGCGCTGGTTTTATACGAATTTTACCGCCGGAATTTGTGAGCCGCTTTTCAGGGAGAATCATCAACATTCATCCCTCGCTTCTACCGAGTTTCCCTGGTCTGCATGCGCAGAAAAAAGCTTTAGACGCCGGTGTGACAGTGACTGGCTGCACAGTCCACTTTGTGGACGAGGGAGTGGATACGGGGCCGATCATTTTACAAGCCGCTGTACCGGTGTTGCCTTATGATGATGAAGAAACCCTCTCGGAGAGAATTCTCGTTTATGAACACCGAATATACCCATTGGCGGTAAGGCTCATCGCCGAGGGGAGCGTTCACTGCGTCGATGGCGTGGTGTTGTATTCAGGGAACGTTCATCAGGGGAGTAGCGGTTTCATCTCACCTGTTACGGAGTAGTCATTCATAGAGGATTGCAATAGTTTTGCGCAAATCAAGTTTCTTCTTAACACTGACAATTGTTTTTTTGATTATCGCGCTCATGCAAGGATACGCTCTTGGTACGTCTCTAGAAGAAAAATCGCGCCTGAAGGCGGAGAAAATAATCAGTGAATTGCAGAAAAAATATGACTTGCTCGAATCTCTGGAAGCCACTTTCGAGCAGAAAAACGAATTGAAATCTCTAGGGCGAACAACGACGTCGAGTGGAAGCCTCTTGTGGAAGAAACCCGGCAAACTGCGCTTGGAATACATCAAGCCTGAAATGCAGGTCTTGGTTTTCGATGGTAGTACGTTTTGGCTCTATACTGCTCGGTTCAAACAGGTGATGGTTTCTAAAAGCGGAGGTTTTGGAATTGGTTCCACACCTTTATTGTTTTTGTCGGGTAAGGGGAATTTGAAGAATAATTTTCATGTCACTGTGGAAGAGATTGGAATTGCCAGTCGAAGCGGAGGAATCTGGAAAGCCGGTCATCCCCATCGTATTCGCTTGGAGCCGAAGTCTGCGGGAGCTTCGTTTCGCCGAATGTGGATCGAGGTGGAGCCTGAGAATTATAGAATTCTCACTTTGGCTTATATTGATAATATAGGTAACAAAAGTCACCTGCGGTTTTCAAATGTCAAAGAAAACGTCAGAATTGCAACAGAGAAATTTCAGTTTGTTGTGCCGCCAAATGTCGAAATTCTACAAATGCCGGCCCGTGCGACCAGCAATAAATAAGGAATCATTCGAGAATGGCGATGCAAATCATAAACTGGGTGATGGGGTTTGGGCAGACGATTTTCTGGGCTGTGCTAGTTCTGGGATTGCTCATTTTTATCCATGAGTTGGGTCATCACCTCGTCGCAAAATGGCTCAAAATTGGCGTTTCTACATTTTCTTTGGGTTTTGGTCGCCGCATCTGGGGTTTCCAGCGAGGAGAGACGGAATATCGCGTTTCACTGATCCCCTTGGGGGGCTATGTAAAGCTTGTGGGAGAAGACCCGGAAGCGCAACCTGACAATCCAGGTGCACCCAAAGAGCCGGATGAGCCGGAGAAATCTTTCTACTTACGCCCTGTGAGCCACCGATTGGCTGTCATTTCAGCAGGACCCTTGTTTAATGTCGTCCTGGCTATACTCCTCAGTTGGGGGTTACACCTTAGTGGAATTCCAGTGCCTGGCACGTGGGTCGGTGGTGTTTTGCCCGATACGCCTGCACAAAAAGCGAACCTTCAAACCGGCGATCACATTATGGCTATTGATGGGACGCGAATTCAAAAATGGTCCGAGCTTGTCGAAATAATTCGAAGAAATGCCAATCGAAAACTTGTGTTGACGGTGGAACGAGGCCGCAATTCATTTGAAACGCCGATTGTCCCGACATCGAAGAGCGCGACGGGCAAAGACTTGGGTTACGGCCGAATCGGCATCAGTATCGGACAAGGTACCTATACAGAGCGTTTCGGCTTATTTGAGTCTTTGGGAAAGGGTTTTGAGCAAAACTACCGCATCGCCAGTTTAACGGTCATTACTCTTTATTCAATGCTTACTAAAACCATTCCTGCGGATATCGGAGGACCGATTCGAATTTCCGTGGTGGCCGCAGAGCAGGCGCAGCGCGGATTCCGCTACCTTGTTATGTTCACGATTTTGCTCAGCGTCAATTTAGCGATTTTGAACTTGCTGCCAATCCCAGTTCTCGATGGTGGCCATATATTTTTCTTGCTAATTGAAGGCTTGCGTGGCAAACCTATTAGCCTGAGAGTCCGGGAGATTTCTATGCAGGTGGGTACCGTTCTGCTCATCGGTTTGATGATCTTTGCCACCTATAAGGACAGCGTGTACTATCTTTTTGGTAGTGAACGGGCAACGATAACGAAAAAAGAGAAGCAAATAGGAAAATGAAGGACGTAACAAAACCATCATCTCAGAGCAGCAAAGGCAGATAGGGATTTGACAATGTTTGAGCCATTTACGGACGAGGTGTTTTACACGAAATCCATACCTGGAATCGGCTTGCCTCCCAAAGAGCAAAACAACACTGCCCTGCCAATGGTTGGAGCGGATGAAACCGGCGAGGAGTTGCCTTGCGCGGATCCTTCATTGTTCCCTCTGAATCGGCGAAAAAGTTCTCAAGTCGAAGTACGTGGTGTGAAAATTGGCGGCGGCGCTCCCATCGTAGTGCAATCGATGTGCAACACTTTCACGCATGATGTGGAAGCAACCATAGACCAAATCAAACGACTGGAGGCTGCCGGGTGCGAGGTAGTGCGGTTGGCCGTTCCAGACGAGAACTCGGCGAACGCGCTCTATGAAATCAGAAAACGAACCGAGATGCCTTTGGTTGCGGATATCCATTTCGACTATCGCTATGCCCTGATGGCGGCGGATGCAGGTATCGATTGTTTGCGAATTAACCCTGGGAACATCAATGGGGAGGAAAGGGTAAGCGAAGTGGTAGCTGCGGCGAAGGATCACGGCTTGCCTATTCGCGTAGGTGTGAACGCAGGCTCTTTGGAAAAGCATCTGCTTGATCGCTTTGGCGGCGCTACTCCCGAGGCGATGGTGGAAAGTGGTTTGCGTCATGTTGCCATGCTGGAGAAGCGTAACTTTTATGATACGAAAATCTCCCTGAAAGCTTCCGATGTCGCGAGGGCGGTGAAAGCCTATAGATTGATGTCGAAACGCGTCGAGTATCCTCTTCACCTAGGCATCACGGAAAGTGGAAGCCTTCAGACGGGCAGCATAAAAAGCGCAGTTGGGCTGGGTATTCTACTTTCGGAAGGCATTGGCGATACCATTCGCGTTTCTTTGGCTGCGGACCCGGTAGAGGAGGTGCGTGTGGGCTACGAAATCCTGAAGAGCCTGAAATTACGCCAAAAGGGCGTGAATGTCGTCGCATGCCCATCTTGTGGTCGAGTCCAGATTGACGTGGATAAGCTCACCATGGAAGTAGAGCAGGAACTCGCCCATATCAATGCTCCCATCACAGTGGCGGTGATGGGTTGTGAAGTGAACGGTCCTGGTGAGGCGAGAGATGCCGATATCGGTGTGGCTGGCGGCCATAAGCGTGCTCTTATTTTCATGAAAGGTGAAAAGTCAGGCTTAGTGTCTTACGAAGATATCAAGAAAAATCTGGTTGAGCGTGTAGAGCAACTTGCGGAGCAATACGAAAAAGGTCAATTCGAGGTAGCTCACTCCTGAGAAAAATCTGATTTATGCGATTTTCACGAGGGTTTTTCCCCACATTAAAAGAAGCGCCCGCTGAAGCGGAAGTGGTCAGCCATAAACTTATGGTCCGCTCGGGAATGATTCGCCGTTTGGCGGCAGGCGTATATACGCTTTTACCACTCGGCTTGCGGGTGCAGCGAAAAGTCGAGCAAATATTGCGTGAAGAGTTGAATCGTTCAGGCGCCCAGGAAGTTTTTCTGCCTACATTGAACCCCGCTGAACTTTGGCGAAAAACGGGGCGGTGGGAAATTTACGGCAAAGAGTTGATACGCCTGAAAGATCGCCATGAGCGTGAATTTTGTCTGGGTCCCACACACGAGGAGGTAATAACCGATCTTGTGGCGCGTGAGGTGAGGAGCTATCGGGACCTGCCCCTCAACCTGTATCAGATACAAACGAAATTCAGAGACGAGATCAGACCCCGTTTCGGCGTCATGCGAGGACGGGAGTTTACAATGAAAGACGGCTATAGCTTTGATCGAGACGAGACGGGCGCGGAGCAAAGTTATGAAGAGATGGTGCAAGCCTATACTCGGATCTTTCGGCGCTGTGGATTGAAGTTCAGTGCTGTGGAGGCGGATTCAGGAGCCATCGGAGGGAGTTTTTCGCATGAATTCATGGTTATGGCCGATACAGGTGAGGAAGCGATAACCGTTTGTAATTCTTGTGGGTACGCAGCAAACGTCGAAAAATCACCGGTTTCCTTGAAGTTGCCTGAGAATGAAGGAGGCGAACTTGAAAAAGTTCATACTCCGGGTGCTCATTCGATAGAAGAAGTGTCGGAATTCTTTTCTTTACCTCCATATCGTATGGTGAAAACTCTTTTGTATATCGCGGATGGTGAGCCGGTAGCTGCAATGATTCCAGGCCATAGAGAGTTAAATGAAACTAAACTGAAAAATACGCTCGATGCGGTGGATATCGAGCTTGCCGACGCCGAGACGGTAGAACAGCTCACTAACTCAGAGGTGGGTTTTGCTGGTCCTGTCGGATTGCTGGGTGTTCAGATAGTAGCAGATACGTCTATAGAAAATTGTGGTGGACTCGTCGTCGGGGCGAATCAAACGGATTATCACTACACAGGCGCACGCGAAGGTTGTGATTTTACGGTAAGCAAATTTGCTGACCTCACTGTTGCTCAAGAGGGAGATGCCTGCCCCGGCTGCGAAGCTGGACTTAGTATCAAACGCGGCATCGAAGTTGGGCATGTTTTCAAGTTGGGTTGCAAGTATTCCGAATCCTTGGATGCTACCTATCAGGATGAGAGTGGCGAGACGCACACAATCGTCATGGGTTGTTATGGTATCGGCGTGGGCCGCACAGTGGCAGCTGCCATCGAACAGAACCATGATGAAGACGGCATAATCTGGCCGACTCCTATCGCTCCATATCATGTGGACATCATACCTGTGAGAGTGGATGATGAAACCATGGAGATTTGCGATGGACTTTACAATTCGCTCGAGTCCGCAGGGTTAGATGTCGCGCTGGATGACAGAGATGAGCGCCCGGGTGTGAAATTCAAGGATGCTGATCTTATCGGATTTCCCTACAAGGCTGTCGTCGGACCCAGGGGACTAAAGGAAGGAAAAATCGAGTTGAAATCGAGAAAAACAGGGGAAACACTACTTGTGGCGATAAACGAGGCGGCATCTTTTCTGAATAATCTGGTTACAGAAGAGATGGAATCCATCGGGTGATGCATTAGCCTCTCAGGCTCGGGTATGAAACAGGAGAGTAGTTTCACTATGTCATTCTGATTGGCTACGGATTTCAGGGAAAGGAAGGTCGGAAATTAGAAAACTTGACGTTTTCTGGCCTAGGCATTTATATTTCGCTCCTGTAGTAAGGTAGAGTTTCGAAAGGAGATTTTAGAGCTTGGCCTATCAAGGGGTTCGCGAGTGTGCTGTTTGCGCTTGGCGAGAGGGTTGTCGCCTGAAGTATCGCAATGAACCGAACGGGGCGATTTTTTGTCCTGAATTTTCACCTGATTTGAGGTTACAGCAAACGGACTCGAAAAAAATATCGCCTTTGTCCGAAGGCTTGAAGCGGGGAGCACATGACAAATGAGACGTGAAATCGAGATTCTTGTTTTGCTCTTTCTGGGTTATTTGTGCTTGATGGTAGGCTTTCGCATGGAAGACATTGGCATACAGGTTTTTTTCTACATTCTCTCGGCCATGTTTTTTTTCGCCATATTCCGACCCAAGCAATCTCCCTGACGGGGTGCATTCTGGCGGCGTAGCTCAACCGGTTAGAGCATACGGCTCATATCCGTAGTGTTGGGGGTTCAAGTCCCTCCGCCGCTACCATTCCTCGCCGACAAGGGGAGGATTCTCCGATGACATCGGAAGCCCCACAATCAACTTTCTTGAAGATAAAAAAAACTTTTGAAGCCAAGGTGAGAAGAGGGCTGAAAAAATCGGTTTATGAAACCGGTGCTGCCCCTTTGATTGTTGGTTTTTCGGGTGGTGCGGATTCCACGGCTCTTTTGTTGTCCTTAAAATCGATTCTACCAAAATCGCAACACCTGTGTGCTGTTCATATCGAACACGGACTCCGTGGCGGTCTATCAAAAAAAGATGCGGAGCATACCGAGCATGTGTGCCTTCGGTACGATATAGATTTTCGTTGCGAACATATCCATGTGTCTCGAATAGCGCAAATGGGGCTTGAGGGAGCTGCCCGCGAATCAAGGCGCTCGGCTTTCTTGGCAATTGCCAAGGAGATAGGTGCAGATACCATTGCGTTGGCCCACAACAGGGATGATCAAGCCGAAACAGTACTCATGCGTTTATTTGAAGGAGCAGGCGTCAGGGGAATCACGGGCATGAAATGGCGGACCCCACTTTCGTCGAAAGGAGAAGATGGGCTCCACATCATCCGGCCTTTACTGGATTTGTCGCGTACGGAGATTTTAGCGTATCTGGAGGCGCAAGATATCTCCTGGGTCGAGGATGAAACAAATGAAGATGAGAATCGCCTTAGAAATCGAATACGCAAAAAGATAATACCGGTGATTCAGGATTATATTGGGGATACGGCCATCAGTGGAATCGCCAAGAGTGCTGAGATTTCGGCTCCACTTATTTCTCTCTTGGATGAAATGATCAAGGATTTAGATGCGAAATTCATTCATGAAAATGATGGAAAACTGATAGTTTTTCCTTTGCGAGAGGTGAAAGAGCTCACTCAATCGCTTAGAGTCGGGCTTTGGAGTTCGGTATTTAATAGACTTAGGGACGAATTGCTTTCTCATGGCCGCAGGCATGCTCTTCGTAGATGGACTCGAGACTTGGATCGTTTGGCAATGGGGAATAAGCCTTCGGGTGTATTGAGTTTGCCGGGCGGCTTGGTAGCCAAAAGAGAATATGATCGCCTTTTCTTCGGACATTTTCATTGTGATTCGAAGCGGCTTGAGGAGAAAAAACTGCGGGTTCCAGGCAAGACGGTTCATCATTCACTAGGTCTTGCGATAGAAGCGTCATGCGATTTTACGCATCGTCCAAACGGGGCATGGGAGGCGTGTCTCGATGTAGAAAAGCTGGGGGTGAATGCCTGTATCCGGACTAGGCGTGATGGAGATCGGTTTCATCCGATGGGACGAACAAAAGCGAAGAAACTCAAGGAATACTTCATAGAAAAAAAAATACCGCGATCGCTAAGGAATAAGATTCCGCTCTTGGCCGTTGGGGATAGAGTAGCTTGGATTATAGGACATCAGGTCTCAGCGGAATACATGCTTCATGACAAAGAGAAGAGGGGGGTTACCCTTAAAGCGTTCTCAGAGAAAGATAGCGCTAAGCCCTTAAGTTCGTTGGATTAGTGATTTGGAGAATTAACTCATAGACGGATGAGATAAATCCTGATAACTTGTTCAGAGTATAGGTTGATTCTCACCCGAAATAGAAGGAAAGAATTTTGAACCAATTTTATAAGAATTTGGCGCTTTGGCTGATTATCGGGTTGATCATGGTAGGTTTGTTTCAGGCCTTCAATAGCCCGCGCTCTACCGATAGAACGGTTGTCTACAGCGATTTCCTCCAAGCAGTAGCAGATGGGCAGGTGAGCGAAGTGGTTGTTCAGGGAGACAATATTCGGGGCCGGTACCTCAGCGGCCGATCCTTTCATACCCACGCTCCTAAAGACCCGAAATTGATTGACACTCTCCGAGCCAAAGGCGTTCGTATCACAGCGCAACCGGTAGAACAAAACTCCTGGTATATGAACATGTTGCTGAGTTGGCTGCCTATGCTGGTGATGTTAGGCGTTTGGATTTTCTTCATGCGACAGATGCAAATGGGTGGTTCGAAAGCTCTCTCTTTTGGAAAAAGCAAAGCGCGGATGATGCCCGAATCTGCGAAGAAAAAGATTACGTTCGCTGATGTAGCCGGTATTGAGGAAGCGAAGGAAGAGCTGGAAGAACTCGTTGATTTTCTCCGTGACCCACAAAAGTTCACACGCTTGGGTGCTCGTATTCCCAAGGGAGTACTGATGGTCGGTCCTCCCGGCACGGGCAAGACCCTTCTGGCGCGTGCTATAGCGGGCGAAGCGGATGTACCGTTTTTCTCGATAAGCGGGTCGAGTTTTGTGGAGATGTTTGTCGGAGTCGGGGCGTCTAGAGTTCGGGATTTGTTCGAACAGGGAAAATCGAATGCGCCTTGCATAATTTTCATTGATGAGATTGATGCAGTCGGGCGACATAGGGGCGCAGGCCTCGGTGGTGGTCATGATGAGCGTGAACAGACGCTCAATCAACTACTTGTTGAGATGGATGGTTTTGAATCGAATGATGGAGTAATTTTAATGGCGGCGACTAATCGGCCGGACGTGTTGGACCCAGCTCTTTTAAGACCAGGCCGCTTTGATCGCCAGATAGTCGTTTCCTTGCCTGATATTAAAGGGCGCTTGGCCATTTTGAAAGTGCATGCCGCCAAGGTGCCGCTTAATGAATCCGTCGATTTAAATCTCATAGCACGCGGAACTCCGAGATTTGCGGGTGCAGATCTGGCGAATCTTTTAAACGAATCCGCACTCCTTGCGGCGCGACGGGGAAAACAGTCCGTTGAAAATGAAGACCTGATGGAAGCGAAGGATAAAGTCTTGATGGGCAAGGAACGACGTAGCATGGCGCTCAGCGAAAAGGAAAAGAGGAACACAGCCTACCACGAAGCGGGTCACGCCCTTGTTGCATTACTGATACCCGGGACGGATCCCGTTGAGAAGGTAACGATCATCCCACGAGGATTTTCGCTGGGGAGCACATGGTCTTCGCCTCTCGAGGATCGTTATAGCAACGATAAGACTTTCTTGACGAACCAACTTGCTTGCCTCATGGGTGGACGTGCGGCTGAGATGTTGGTCTTTGAAGAATTAACGACAGGAGCGAAGGCCGATATCCAGACATCGACTGACTTGGCGAGAAGTATGGTTTGTGAATGGGGTATGAGCGAGAAACTCGGTCCATTGGCATATGGGAAAAAACATGAGCAAATCTTTTTAGGCCGCGAAATTTCTCAGCACAGGGATTATAGTGACCAAGTGGCACTGGAAATTGATAACGAAGTAAAAAATATGGTCTCGTCGAGTTTTGAGAGAGCGTATAAGTTGCTGGAAGAAAATCGCGATAAGCTCGATTTACTCGCCAATGCGTTGCTCGAATATGAAACCATTGATTTGAAAGATATTGAGTCATTGATGGAGACCGGACAAATTTCTAGGAATCGCAAACAAAAAGACGAGGTTGATGCAGGAAAGGCTTCACTCTCTCCTCAACCGGAGGAAAAACCTCGTGAGGACCCAAAGACGTCGCCGACTGACTTAGCGCCTGGCCAAGCCTAGTTTCTCCCTAAATTTCAATTTATGATAGAGCATAAGAGTGCCTATGAATTTTGGCATTTGGAGTTGAAGATCCAAATAACACTGCATTGTATCTGTGATATCGAGGGTAGAGATGGCGAAGCTTTGTGTGAATGTGGACCATGTCGCCACCATTCGTGAAGCGCGAAAGACGAATGAACCCGATCCGGTGGCGGCTGCACTTATTGCTGAGCGTGCGGGTGCGATTGGCATCACTATTCATCTACGTGAAGACAGAAGGCATATCCAAGACAGAGACTTGAGATTGATGCGCCAAGTGGTGCGAGGCAAGCTTAACTTGGAGATGGCGCCTGTATCCGAGATGAAGTGCATCGCCCTTGATGTAAAACCGGAGCAGGTTACATTAGTGCCAGAACGACGTGAAGAGATTACGACCGAGGGCGGCTTGGATGTGGCAGGCAACATCGAGCAAATAGCGGGCTTGATGAAGCCGCTGCGAGAAGCGGGGCTTCTCTTGAGTCTTTTTATTGACCCTCATCACAAGCAAATTGAAGCAGCCAAGGAATTAAACGCAGATTTCGTGGAATTGAATACGGCGGCATATTCTGAAGCCAATGCGCATGTTTCCCAAGAAAAAGAGTTGACTTCACTCCGTAATGCTTCTTTGCAGGCCCACGAGCTCGGCATTGGCGTACATGCTGGCCACGGACTCACTTATCTTAATGTGGAAGCTGTGGCTTGTTTGCCCTACCTACAGGAACTGAATATTGGACACAGTATTGTCTCGTACTCTGTTTTTGTCGGTTTTGAAAGAGCAGTGCGCGAGATGTCGGATATCATTTCACGAGTAGGTTCCGCCTGAGCATGGCAATTCCCGTGGTTACAGCCCAGGAAATGTCGAATATTGACTATCGGGCGATTCAAGAATATGGAATTCCCTCTACATGCTTGATGGAAACAGCAGGATCAAAATCTGCTCAACAAATATGGGAAAAATACGGAAGAAAGGATCTTCGTGTTTTGGTTGTTTGCGGGAAGGGGAACAACGGAGGGGATGGTTTCGTAATTGCCAGGCATTTGTTCAATGTCGGGGCCGATGTCGAAGTCGCAACATTGTTCCCACTGAATGAAGCCAAAGGTGACCCAGCCGTTTTTTTGAAGTCTCTGGGAAAAATGAATATTTCCATAATCGAAGTGGGGGAGGAGAATACCTCTCAGTTAGAAGCTATGGCGGAAAATGCGGACCTAATAGTTGATGCCATTCTAGGAACTGGTTTTCTACCACCTGCCCGTGGCCTTCCGGAGAAAGTCATCCACATCCTTTCCGAAAATAAGACCCCGATAGTAGCTATCGATATACCGTCTGGGCTCGATGCCACTACAGGTAGGGCTGAACTTCCGTATATCGATGCAAGAATCACTTTGGCGCTGGGCGGGTTAAAGCGGGGACATCTTCTCATGCCGGCTGCGGAGCATGTGGGCGAGGTAATTTCTCTTGATATCGGGATTCCTCAAGAATGCTTAAAAGATGAAAATATTTCACTACATGTCACTGAACCCTCCGACGTAGCTGCAAATTTGCCTGAAAGACGCCGCGATGCGCATAAAGGGGATGCTGGCCACCTATTGTTGATAGCTGGTGCACCTGGGATGTCGGGAGCCGCCTTGATGACGGCGATGTCGGCTCTTCGCACAGGCGCTGGTCGGGTGACTCTTGCTGTGGCGGAAAGTATTTTCTCTCTTGTGGAGAGCAAATATCCCGAAGTCATGACATTATCTCTTCCAGCCACGGAATCCGGATCTATTGATGCATCGGCATTTGATTATATTGTCGAGCGTTCAGAAGACATGAATGCCTTGATTTTAGGACCTGGGCTCACGACCAATCCGAGAACGATTGAGCTTGTCCACTTACTCATTCAACATATTGGTGCGCCTGTCGTCCTCGATGCTGATGGCCTGAATGCGCTCGCTCAAGATTTGACAATCTTAGATGGCAGACTTGCTCAACTGCTCCTGACTCCTCATCCTGGAGAAATGGCGAGGCTCCTTGGAATCTCGACAAGAGAAGTACAAGAAGATCGCATTACACACGCAAGTTCGTTTGCAGCGCACCATCATCTTGATATTGCCTTAAAGGGCTGGGGAACAATTGTCGCCACCTCGGATGGGGAAATTTGGTACAACCCCACTGGAAATTCGAATATGGCCACGGCGGGCAGTGGAGATGTATTGGCTGGCGTTATTGGTGCATTGCTAGCACAGGGGCTTTCCCGTAAGTGGGCTTTGTTGTGTGGGGTTTATCTGCATGGTTTGTCTGGTGAATTGGCGTCCTTGGAGTTAGGCGGACTCGGAATCACCGCGACTGATATAATAAATACCCTTCCCAAAGCGAGAAGGAAAGTTTACATGGAAGCAGGAGATTCCAAAACTGCTTGAATTTCCTTTTCAGTTCCAGAGCAAGACGGTTGAGCAAACGGCCATGTTGGGCGCTCGGTTGGCGAAAGTATCGAGGCCCGGGGAGGTTATTTTGCTCGATGGTGACTTAGGTGCCGGAAAAACCGTATTTGCAAGAGGGTTTATTGAATCGATGCCTGGAGGAGATGGGCAAATTATTAGAAGTCCCACTTTTGTTTATATTCATCATTATCCAACTGTGCCGCCTATCCACCACATCGATTTGTATCGACTTCCCAAAGATTCTAATCTCATGGAAATGGGGTTGTGGGATCATATAGGCGAGAGCGATATCGTGTTGATCGAGTGGCCTAACCATGTGGAGAAATGGCGTTTCTCTGTATCGACGCACGTCAAGTTTGAGATTGTGGGAGATGAAAGTCGGCACCTATACTTTCACCGGCCATGAGATATTTCTTCTTTACAAAGAAAGGAAAGGGTGGCACTCTTACAGGGCATTGTTTTTACTTGTTTTCTTTGATGCAGCGGACGTAACCGGTACGAGAAAATAAATTTCACGGTTCTGGAGGGGTGAGTTTTTTGTCGTAGATATGACATGTGCTGTCGTTGAATACCGCCTGTGTTTCAGAAGGTTTGCGATGCTTTTCCGTAAGATGCTGAGAACGGTGTTGCTGGGCTTTCTGCTCGTGATGGGCGGGACTATTGCCTATTTCCTCTTGGGTTCTTCAAATCATCAACTCAATTTGGGAGAAATTTCGCTCACAGACCCGGATGTGGATCTTAAAATAGAAAATATGCATGTAGTACAAAACACAAATGGCGTCAGGGAATGGGAGTTGTGGGCTGATTCCGCGAAGGTGTACCGTGAAAAAGGTTTGACACTTCTAAAGAACCTGAGGCTTCGTGTTTATCCGAAAGAAGGTGAGTCGGCATATGTAACTGCTAAAGAAGGAACTATGCAGAATGAAAGTCGTAATATTAGAATCAACGGCAATGTGACTATCTTGGCGTCAAATGGCGTTTCAATGAAAACAGATTCATTGTATTTTCGTTCAAAAGAAAAACGTATTGACTCGGATTCGCAGGTTTTGATGGAAGGGGCTCGGTTTCGTCTTATCGGCACCGGTCTTCAGGGGCAAACCGATCTGGGAAATTACAAACTGCAGGAGAAAGTGAGCGCTACCATATACGGTGCGAGTGGATATTCCTTCAAGGAGGAGAGAGAAAAGAAGCTGATTCGCGCTAACTGAAGGGGCATACGGCCAATCCCAAATGGAGGGCTGTTTTGAAACTGTATAACTTCCGCCTGAAGCGCCTTACATTCATTGGCTTGGGAATATACTTTGGTTTTTTTGTGTGGAGTGGCACTTGCTTATCCGCACAGGAAAAAAACAAGACAAGTCACTTAAACCGTAAGGCACAGATCCACATTATCTCCGATAAAATGGAAGTGAACAGTCGGAAGAAACTCATCGTGTTTATTGGGAATGTGGAAGCGAATCAGGGGAATATGAGGTTAAAGGCGAATCGCCTCGAAATATATACGTTGGAGCCTAAACCATTCGGCTCGAAGCGTAAGCCAACGCCCAAGGACAGGGGAGGGGAGATTGATAGAATCGTGGCGACTGGAAACGTAGAGATGGATCAAGCAAAGAGAAGGTTCGCCACTGCTGCCCGGCTTGAATATCGAGAATCGACTGGTATTGCAATTTTGACGGGAAACCCTCGTGTATGGGAAGGCAAGAATCGGTTAGTCGGCGCTAAAATAGAGTTGAATTTGAAAGAAGACAGAACGATCGTGCATAGCTCGCGTCGCCAAAGAGTCAGCGTTACTCTTTTTCCTACCAGTGAGACCCCCCGCCGTAAAAAATCAAATTAGTCTCATGTCTTCGTTGACCGGTGGTAATGCTGTCCGACGAGAAGGTGCTATTTCTGTTCACGTCACTAAGTTAACAAAAAGCTATTCAGACCGAACGGTTGTATCCGGAGTGGAACTGAAAGTGCACCCCGGCGAAATCGTCGGCTTGCTTGGACCAAACGGGGCCGGAAAGACGACGATATTTTATATGATTGTCGGACTTTTAGATCCAGATGCGGGAAAAATTTTTTTGAATGGCAGTGAAATCACCAGTCTGCCCATGTATATACGTGCCAAGAAGGGAATCAGCTACTTACCTCAAGAGGCGTCTGTGTTCCGTCGTCTTTCTGTAAGGCGAAACATCATGGCGGTGCTTGAATTGGTTTTGTCCGATCCAGAGCAACGTGAGAGGCGATTAAACGAGATTTTAGAGGAATTGGATATCCAGCACATTCAATTCGTAAAGGGATATGCCCTCTCCGGCGGAGAGCGTAGACGTGTAGAAATTGCTCGGGCATTGGCCACAAATCCCACTTTTATGCTTCTAGATGAGCCTTTCGCCGGCATTGACCCCATCGTGGTGCACGATATTCAGGAGATAGTGATGAGCTTAAAGGCTCGTGGAATTGGAGTCATCATTACGGATCATAACGTGCGTGAGGCCCTTCAGATATCCGACCGGGTATACATAATCAATGAGGGACGTATACTGGAATCCGGTACTCCAGAAGAAATTGCTGTAAGTGATAAAGCTCGGAATATTTATCTGGGCGAAAAATTTCGTCTTTGAGGTAAGGGGAATCCACGTGGCTTTGCAGCATAAGATGGCAATGAGGTCGGAGCAGCGTCTCGTCATGACTGCTATGTTGCGTCAGGCGATAGGTCTTTTGCCTCTGAACCGCATGGAAATGCAGCAAGCTGTTCAGCAGGAAATGTTGAATAATCCCTTATTGGAAGAAGTTCAGGATGAAGAAAAAGAAGTGGTCGAAGATGTGATGCCGGAAATGAGAGACGATATTCCCGAGTATCAATATGATGAAAGAGGCGAGGTGGAGATCGATTGGGAAAACATCGTGCAGGACAATTATGATGATTTGTCGCCTAAAACTCTGACTGATGATTTCCCTTCTTATGAGCAAACTGTGGCGCGGCCCGATACTTTGCAAGAGCAATTGGAAAGGCAATTGAGTCTTTCAGTGGTTGCTGAGCCGATAAGAAGAGTTGCTGAACAAATTATTTGGAATATAAATGAAGAAGGTTATCTTGTGGCTGACGTGAAGGAATTATCGGCCGAAATGGGGCTGGGGTCTCTTGAGGCGGATAAGGCATTGAATTTGGTGCAAGGATTCACTCCACCTGGCATTGCCGCAAGAACACTTCAAGAATGCCTTGTTATGCAATTGAAAAATAATGAATTATCTATGAATGGAAATAGCCACGTTTTGGATTTAGCGCGAGATTTGCTGCTTAATGGCATTGAACAGATAAGCGAACCTAAATATGAGAAACTCGCTAAGGCCAACAACGTCGATGTGGATGATGTCGTTCAGGCAATCGGTATCATTCGCAGTCTCGATCCTAAACCGGGATTACGTTTTTCCGAGCAAAGAGTGGAGTTAGTGATTCCTGATGTAAGTGTCTCCAAACGAGGGGATGATTATGAGGTGACGCTTAATGACGATGGCTTGCCACTCCTGCGCGTGAGTTCACTGTATGCGGCAATGGCGGCGAACAAAGTTGGAACCTCTCCCGATACCCGGAAATATTTAGAAGAAAAATTAAGGGCGGCTGCCTGGTTCGTCAAAAGCATAGAGCAAAGAAAACTGACGATTCTGAAAGTTTGCCGAAGCATTGTACTTTTCCAAAAAGATTTCCTGGAACATGGCGTGAGTCGCTTAAAGCCTCTTGTTTTAAAGGATGTGGCGCTAGATATCGCGATGCACGAATCAACCGTGAGTCGTGTTACGACAGGAAAGTACATGGACACGCCACAGGGTGTATTAAGCTTCAAGTATTTTTTCCCCAGCGGATTGGAATCTAGTGCGGGGGAGAGTACATCTTCGGTAGCTGTAAAGGAAACCATTAAGAAAATAGTGGAACAGGAAAACCCGCAGAAGCCGCTCACCGACCAACAAATTGCAGAAAAGCTCAAGCAGGAGAACGTGGCGATAGCGAGGCGGACGGTGACAAAATACCGAAAGGAACTCCGCATCTCTCCCACCAGAAAAAGGCGTAAAATACGCTAATAATATCCAGGTGCGCATCGCTGATGTATTCATAATTGACACCTATATGCTCAATGTTTTGCAGGGGAGACTCAAGAAGTTCCCCGGACTTGTGGTTAATCTGAAAAAAAGAAAATTTTTTGTTATTATCCGTATAGGTGAACATTTAGGCTTCCAGTACGTAGCCTTGGCATCTCGATGGTTTTGTATTGGATGTTCACTTTGATTTCCTAAAACGTACTTGAATTCCCTGAATGTATAAAAAACATCGAGGAACATAATGAGCAGGCTCTCGATATCACAATTGTATGAAGATCTGCGCGAAGAGTTGAAGTTATCCGTACTTTCAGGCGAGTCCGGGATGAGCCGCCTGATCAATCATACGCACTTTCAAAAAAATGGTTTGCCGCTTGCCGGTTTTCTCAAAGCCGTACATCCCGAGAGGGTTCAGGTATGGGGTAACACGGAGGTTCGTTTCCTGGAAGATCTCGTTGAGGAAAAGCGGGTTGAGGCTGTACGCAAATATTTTCGCTTGCCCTTGTGTGCGGTGTTGGTTACAGGTGGGAAAGATATCTTCCCAAGCATCCGGGAAGAGTCTGACAAGTCCAACGTACCGATTATCGTATCAGGATTGCCCGGCAAGGAATTAATGCCGAGATTGTCAGGATATCTCGAGGAGCATCTCTCTCTTCATGCTCGGCTCCACGGTGTCTTGGTTGATTTGTACGGTGTGGGAGTGCTCATTCAAGGTAAGAGCGGCATTGGAAAAAGCGAATGCGCTCTCCATTTGGTCACCCGGGGACACCGTCTCGTAGCCGATGATGTTGTGGATATCCAGTTGCGAGGGAATGAGTTAGTCGGGAAAAGCACGGATTTGCTCAAGCATCACATCGAGGTAAGGGGACTTGGAATACTGAACCTGAAAGATCTCTTTGGCGTCGTGGCGATTCGATACGAGAAAAACGTCGAGATGATTGTGGAATTGATACCCTTGACCCCAGATTTGCCTTTCGAGCGCCTTGGGATTGACATCGAAACCCAGAATATCTTGGGTAAGTATCTACCGCACGTTAAAATTCCCGTTGCTCCGGGGAGAAATATCCCCACGCTCATTGAGGTGGCGGCCAGGAACCTGTTGTTGCAAAGAATGGGTTATTTTTCCGCTGAAGAGTTTAGTCGCACGCTCTCCGCTCAGATTGCGCTCGGAACGAACCGCTAGCTGGAATGAAGATAATTCGAGGAAGTGCATGATTGGTTTGGTGATTGTCGGCCATGGAGACTATCCGGATGCGCTATTGCATGCGGCTGAGTCGGTTCTGACTGGAACAACGCAAATGAAGGCGCTCTCTTTGCAGCCTGATGCAGACCCTGCCGGATTTACTGAGGAAATTGAAAAAGCGGTAATGGAGGTGGATGCAGGTGAGGGCGTAATTATTATGACGGATATGATGGGTGGCGCTCCTACGAATGCGGCACTCGCTATGTTGAATCATCCCGGGGTTGAGGTAGTGACGGGAGTGAATTTGCCGATGCTTTTGAAATTGTCGTTTATCAAGGGAAAAACCGTTTCCGAGGCGGCGCGTTTTCTGGTTGAGTATGGGAGGCGGAATCTGGCCCAGCCAAGTGAAATGATCAATTCTGTGAAACAACGCCCAGCCAGGGAGGAATAAACGCCATCATGGCGGAACAAAGAGTCATTATCAGTAATCAAATGGGATTTCACGCCAGGGCAGCGGCTAAGTTCGTGAGGCTTTCGAGTAAATTCGAGAGCGAAATTCTTGTCCGATTCCGCGATATGGAGGTAGACGGAAAGAGCATAATGGGTGTAATGATGCTTGCTGCGACCCCCGGCTCGGAACTCCAGATAAGCGCGAGTGGTTCAGATGAAGATGTTGCTGTTGCGGATTTAGTGGATTTGGTTCGGACCGGCTTTGGAGAAAAAACTTAGGGTTGTATGTGGCTGCCAAGAGATTGGAAGTATTTATGTTCATATAAATTCTATCAAAATATATTTAAAATATTGATAAATAAATACTAAACAAAAATAGTCTGTTCGAAAAATTTTCCTGGTTCGCCCCGCAGGTATGAACTTTCTCACAGGTCATTTTTTCGAAAAACCAACATTTTCCCCGTGCGCTTCCGTCCAAATTCAAGAAATGATAAAAGACGCCGGAAAACGCATCTATTATAGCGAAGCATTCAGTTTGCTTTAATGACGCCTCAAATTCCTGTGGGAGATTGTAGATGGGTTCCAATCATGGGAGAAATTACATTTTTACTTCCGAGTCCGTTTCGGAAGGACATCCTGACAAAATTGCTGACCAGGTAAGCGATTCCGTTTTGGACGCCATTTTTCGTGAAGACCCCAATGGTCGCGTTGCTTGCGAAACGCTTATCACGACGGGCATCGTATTTGTGGCAGGAGAGATTACGACGGCGACAAATTATGACGCACGTGAAATTGCACGCGAGACTATAAGGCATATCGGTTACGACAATTCGGAATACGGGTTTGACTGCAATACATGTTCGGTCGTTACGGCGATCGACAAACAATCGCCCAACATCGATCAAGGGGTATCGGAGGGGCAAGGTCTTTTCCAAGAACAAGGAGCGGGGGATCAGGGGATGATGTTCGGGTTCGCCTGCCGGGAATCCGAAGAGTTGATGCCTTTGCCCATCATGTTGGCCCACAAGCTGGTTCGCAGGACTACGGAAGTGAGAAGAAGTGGCACTCTGGACTATCTGCGTCCCGACAGCAAAAGCCAAGTATCAGTTCGTTATGAAGATGGCAAACCGGTGGCGATCGACAATGTTGTTATATCCGCTCAACATTCTGAAGACGTAGGACTCGAACAGATCCGTGAAGACATCATCCGTGAAGTCATACGCCCCGTCCTTCCTGAGAGTATGACGACGGAAAATACCGATTTTTATGTGAACCCAACCGGTCTTTTCGTAATTGGCGGCCCAATGTGTGACACGGGACTCACGGGGCGGAAAATCATAGTGGACACCTATGGAGGATACAGCAGGCACGGTGGGGGCGCTTTTTCTGGCAAGGATCCCTCAAAGGTGGATCGTTCAGCCGCCTATATGGGGCGATACATCGCTAAGAATATCGTTGCTGCAGAGCTCGCGGATAAGGCGGAAGTGCAACTTGCCTACGCCATCGGAGTGGCGGATCCCGTTTCTGTTTTAGTCGAAGATTTCGGTACGGGTAGCGTGGATTCGGATGTCCTCTCAAGAGCCGTCCGAGAAGTATTCGGCCTCAAACCTAGGGAAATTATTGATCATCTCGACTTGCGTCGCCCAATTTTCAAAAATACGGCGGCGTATGGACATTTTGGCCGGAGTGAACCTGAGTTTACCTGGGAGAAAACAGATAAGGTAGCTGATTTGAAGACCGCTGCCGGAGCGTAAAATGTGTTAGGCAAAACGAGCGATTTGAAGCACATGAAATCTTGGAGAAGAAATGGATTTTGATATCAAGGATATAAGTCTTGCGGGACAGGGGGCTTTACGGATGGAATGGGCATCGAGGAGCATGCCTGTTTTGAGTATGATTCTGAATCGATTCCAGGAAGAAAAGCCGCTAGAGGGCGTACGCATTGCCGCTTGTTTGCATGTGACGACGGAAACTGGATACTTGGTGAAAACCTTGGCAGCCGGCGGCGCCGCTGTCAGTCTTTGCGCATCGAATCCGCTTTCAACTCAAGACGATCTTGCTGCGAATCTCGTGGAGAACGAGGGGGTTCCTGTTTACGCCATAAAAGGAGAAGACAGGGACACCTATTACAGTCATATGGCGTCCGTGTTGGACTGCAGGCCCCATATTACGATGGATGATGGAGCAGACCTTGTAACTCAAGTATTGACGGATCGCAGAGAGTTGATTCCCGATATTCTCGGCAGCACTGAAGAGACGACGACCGGAGTGCTCCGGCTTCGCGCCATGGCGGAGGATGGTGTGCTGGAATTTCCTGTCATCGCCGTAAACGACGCAAATACCAAACACTTTTTTGACAACCGCTATGGAACTGGACAGAGCACAATAGATGGAATAATTCGCGCAACGAACAGATTGTTGGCTGGTTCGGTCTTTGTCGTCTCTGGATATGGTTGGTGTGGGAAAGGATTGGCGAGTAGAGCAAGCGGCATGGGAGCCAATGTCATCGTCACTGAAGTGACTCCTCTCAATGCACTGGAGGCTCTGATGGATGGATACCGTGTCATGCCCATCGCTGAGGCGGCCGAAATTGGGGATTTCTTCTGTACCGTAACGGGAGATACGAGCGTCATTCGTTTAGAGCACATCGAGAAAATGAAGGATGGAGCCATCATATCCAATTCGGGACATTTCGATGTGGAGATCGATGTCGCGGGACTCGAGGAAATAGCTATGTCGAAGCGTGAAATTCGCTCGCTGGTCGATGAATATACGCTTGAAAATGGAAAAAAGATTGTCGTCATCGGAGGTGGTCGCTTGGTGAATCTGGCCACTGCCGAAGGGCACCCGAGCAGCGTGATGGACATGAGTTTCGCTAATCAGGCTCTGGCTGCTGAATACATAGTAAAGGAAGGCAAGAATCTGGGAAATGATGTGTATCCCGTTCCCCGTGAATTGGATGACGACATTGCCCGCCTGAAATTACAAAGTATGGGTGTGGAGATTGATACTCTCACGGA
>JAPPHK010000320.1 GCA_028820795.1 Nitrospinota bacterium
GGTGGCCGCGCACTACGAACACTTCGGCGGCGTCTCGCCGTTCACGTTTTTCTCTCAGAAGCAGGCGGGCGCGCTCGAAATGGCGCTCGAACAAGCGGGCGCGGGCGTTCCCGTCTATACGGGCTATCGCTTCTGGACGCCCTACGTCAATGAGACGCTGGCCGAGATGGGGGGGCGTGGATTGCGGCGCGCCCTGGGCGTCATACTGGCGCCTCACCGCACGAAAATCAGCTGGGAAGCCTACCGGGGCGCCGTCGCGTCGGCGTGTGAGGAGTTGGGCGCAGACGCGCCCGAGGCCGAATTCCTGGAGACGCCCTGGCACGCGCATCCGGGTTTCATCGACGCCATCGTCGATCGGATGAGGCAAGCCCTCCCCGAAGAGGACGGGCTGAATGATGTGAGAACCATCTTCACGGCCCATTCCATCCCCGTTTCCATGGCCAGGGTTTCTTCTTATGAGGAGGAATTCCGGGAAACAGCGGCTCTCGCGGCGCAAAAGCTGGGCTTAGGGGACTACGAGGTCGGTTTTCAGAGCAGCCCGGACGTTCCACCAGGAACGTGGCTCGGCCCGGATGTGACGGAGGTGATCGAAAACGTCGCCGCCGGCGGCGCGAAGGCTGTACTCGTGGTGCCGGTCGGCTTCATCTGCGACCACGTGGAGGTGCTCTTCGACCTCGACATCGAGGCGCGAGAGGCCGCTGAGGAGGCGGGGCTTCGCTTCTACCGCGCGCCCACGGTGGGCACGCACCCCGCCTTCATCGGGATGCTCTCGGACCTGGTGCGCGCGAAGATGGCGGAGAGCGGAAGTTGACCCGGGGCGCCCGGCGGGTGGTCGTGCTCGGCGGTGGCGTAACCGGGCTTGTCGCCTGTCACCGGCTCCTCCAGGCCTCCAGGGCGCAAAATACCCCTCTGGAAGTCCATCTCATCGAAGCGTCTTTCCGGCTCGGCGGCGTGGTCGAGACCGAAATCGTGGACGGCGTTTTGATGGAAAAAGGCCCCGATTGTTTTCTTACCTCGAAACCGGAGGGCGTCGAACTCTGCGAAGAGTTGGGGCTAGGTGAGCAGCTTATCGGCACGAACGAGCATTACCGCCGCAGCTTCGTCCTGAGGGACGAGGAATTGCTCCCTGTACCCCAAGGCTACTATCTTCTCGCGCCCTACCAAATCGGCCCATTCCTGATGAGTCCAGTCTTCAGCCCGCTCGGCAAGCTCCGGATGGCGATGGACGTTCTCCTGCCCAGAAAGAAGGGGGATGCGGATGAGTCCCTCGCCGATTTCGTGCGCAGGCGCTTCGGGCGCGAGGCGCTGGAAAGGATGGCCCAGCCCATGGTGGCGGGCATTTACTCGGCCGACCCCGAAAGTTTGAGTCTGAAGGCCACAATGCCGCAGTTTCACGAGATAGAGCGAGAGCATAGAAGCCTCATCCTGGGACTCAGGAAGCGGATGCAAAGGCGGGGTTCGGGCGAGGGCGTCTCGGCGAGCGGGCCGAGGTACGGTCTGTTCGTGAGTTTCGCGCGCGGCATGAGCGTTCTGGCGGACACGCTGGCGGAGAAGATTTCAGGCGCTTCGATTCGGACGGGATGCCGGGCGGAATCACTCGAAAGATTTGAGCGAGGCTGGCGCGTTCGACTTGAGGACGGGGAGGGGGTGGAAGCCGATGCGGTCTGCGTCACATTGCCGCCTCGCGCGTCTGGGAGGCTGTTGGAGAAAACCGCGCCCGACATCTCGGGAGAGTTGATGAGTATCCCGAGCGGCTCTTTGGCGACGCTCAACCTCGTCTACCGGGCCGAGCAGGTGGCGAATCCGCTCCAGGCCATGGGTTTCGTGGTGCCCGCGATAGAGAACAGGACGCTCCTTGCTTGTTCGTTTTCGAGCACCAAGTTCGCCGGAAGAGCGCCCGAGGGAAAGGTGCTCATCCGCGCATTCGCCGGAGGCGAGGCCGCCTCCCGGGCGGGGTTCACGGATGAAGAGCTCGCCCGGAAGCTGATCGATGAGCTTCGGCCCATTCTGGGGATTTCAGGAGAGCCCGAGGCGAGCATATTTTATCGCTATGAGGAATCCCTGCCGCATTATCTGGTGGGACACCTGGATAAGGTGCGCAGAATCGAGAGAGAACTCGAGGCGATGCCGGGTCTCGCCCTCGCCGGCAACGCCTACCTCGGCGTGGGGATTCCCGATTGCGTGAAATCGGCGAACGAGGCGGCGGAGAAGATTTTAGGCGATTTGCGGGCTATCAATTCCTGAAAAAAGAGAGGACAATGGGGGAGATTCGTTCGGTATCCTCTGGCGTTTGACCGGGCGCAGCGGCATTTGGTATCAACGTCTGCTTGCATTTTTTTGTTTTCGGTTCCCGCGGAGACGTTTCGATGTTCGACGATGACTTTCAGCGCGATTTTCACAGGCAGGTGAGCGAGGAAATCCGCATCGTCCAGAGACCTTACGTGGGCATCGTCTCGGGCTACCATGAACTCGGCTACCGGGTGCTGGGGCCGGAGGTGGAAGAGCAGGCGGGTTCGGTCCAGATATCCGGCAAACTCCTGGTGTCTCCCAAGCTGGTGTGGACGCCCGCCGAGGCGCAGAAGACGTTCGGCGAGATTTTCAAGGATTCCGAGATGATGGATTCCGATCTCATCGGCCGCGTGTTCGCGTTTCCCGCTGTTGCGGCGGGCAATTTCAACATCGAGAACGAGCACCTGAAGATCACCCACCACGAGTGGAGCCCGGAGGTTCTGGTGGAAAAGGTGCTGAACGAACTCGCGCGCTTAGAAACCACGGACACCGCCGTGGTCCGCACGCCGGACATCCGGTTCTACCCCCTCGCCGTACAGCGGTTCATCCACGAAATCCTGAAAGAGGAATTTTCCTGATCCGCGCGGCTTGAGCCGCATTTTTCATCCATGATGGGATAGGGTTGCTGAAAAAGCCCGATGTGGCGCAATCCCCCTCCTCATCCTGTGCAGCCCACTGCTCTGCCTCACCGTGAGTAGCGGCCCCTCGACTTCGCTCGGGGCAGGCTACGCCGTCACCCCACCTTCCTCACCCTGAGTAGTCGCGTAAGCGCCTACTCAGGGTGAGGATTCGGGGTGCTTGCCTGGTATGAGGGCGTCAAGCGTTCTGCGAAGTCCAATGCCGCGTGGCGGGTCAATCCCGACCGGCGACTATTACATATCTTCTCGAATGGCGACCGTAGGGGTAGACCCCCGTGCCTGTCCAATGTCGCTTTTTCGGGATGCCGGTGCTCCCGGTTTTTTCCGTTCTAGGTGGATTCGATGGGAAACACGCGCACGGCGCCCGGGTATTCGGGGCAGTGCTGTTCGCAGACGCCGCATCCCACGCAGGTCTCGCCGATGACGGGGCCTTT
>JAPPHK010000002.1 GCA_028820795.1 Nitrospinota bacterium
TGCACATGATGTGGCTGTGGGCGTTCACCAGCCCCGGCATGAGGGCCATGCCCGCACCGTCGATCACCCGGGCGGCGCCCGCGCTTATCCCGGATTCCGAAATCCCGGCGACCCGGCCGTCCTCGACCAGCACCGACGCGCGGGGGATGACCTCGCGCGCCTCGTTCTGCGTGAGGACACAGGCGTTTTCGATAACGAAACGACCCGCCATGGGGAAATCCTCCGGTTTAGGGTTTTATGCAGGATACGACAATCGGGCGGTTTTGAGTATCCCCGAAAAAATTCTCGCAAGACATGAAAAGAGGCGCCGGATGCGGGATGCCGGCGGGAAGTTTTGTCGGTCGCTCCCGTCAAGGCGCGGCCGGTTCGCTCCGGCGATAGGGCCTCAAGGCCGCCTTCGGGGCAACAGGGCGATTTGCCACTATCCCGTTTTTATCCTAGAATTTCGGCATTATGGTTTTCGACACTCTCGCTACGGCGCGCGCACTCAAGGAAGCCGGTCTGGAAGAGCGGCAGGCCGAAGCCATTGCCGAAGCAATACGCGAAGGGCAAGGCGATCTTGCGACGAAAACGGATATTGAAGCCCTCAAGTCCGATATCGAAAAACTCAGATTCGAGTCCAAAGCCGACCTCGAAAAAACCAAAGTCGAACTCAAGGCCGACATCGAAAAATTCAGGGGCGAGGCCAAGACCGACCTCGAAAAATTCAGGGGCGAGGCCAAGACCGACCTCGAAAGGGCCGTCAACCGGATGCTGTTGGCGCAAATCGCCGTCGCCGGCGTACTTCTCGCGGCGATCAAACTCCTGCCCTAGTTCCATTTTCCCAAAACGCGCGGGGGCGGCGCATTCCTTCTTCCTGCGGCGAGAACCCCAGGGAACCGGATCGTTCCGGGTTCTCCGGCTTGGGCCGCGCCTTGCCAGAGAGGGAAAAGAGCATTAAAAAATGTGAGAGAAAACCAGACAACCCGAGGAGATACATCTATGTCCAAAATCAAGTTCCTGCAGCACTTCAGCCTCTATTGCCGGGATTTGCCGGCCATGCACAGGTTTTATAACGAAATCCTGGGGCTTCCCGAAATGCCCCGGCCCCACTTCCCCTTCCCGGGCTACTGGTTCGAGGCGGGAGCGGACCACCAGATCCACCTCGCCAAGGTGAGCGACACGCACGTCAGGCATTCCATCAGCGACAACGAGGACGGCTACATGGACCACCACATCGGGATGGTGACCGAGGATCTCGAGGGGATGAAGGAGAGGCTTAAAGCTAATGACATCCCGTTTCACGACGAGCCCTACGGATATCCCCAAATCTTCTTCAGAGACCCTGAAAACAACCTGATCGAGGTCGCGTCCACGGCGATGTTCGACATGGAATAACGAGCGTGCGGGCAGGCGCAGACGCCCTGCCCGCTGGCTCCCTCTGCCGTTCGAACCGGTATATCCATCCGGACGACAAGAGAGCCTTCGCTCTCCCGTCGCGGTTTTTGCACTGATTCCTGGAGACCACGCCATGCCATTTCAAAAATTCCACACGACGCAGGTGACCGCCGGGGCGGGCAGCTATTCCCAGGCCCTCCTGGCGGGCCGGACGCTCTATCTCTCGGGCCAGACCGGCGAGGGGCTCGACGGCACACCGCCCGTGCGCGGGGACGCCGCCGCCCAGGCGCGTCAGGCGTGCGAGAACATCCGTCAGCTACTCGCCGAGGCGGGCGGCGACCTCTCCCACGTCGTGAAGCTCACGAACTACATCACCGACAGGGCGTACCGAAAACCCGTGTATGCGGTGATCGCGGAATACTTCGGCCCCCATGCGCCCGCGAGCACGGGCGTGATCGTGGACGGGCTGGCTTCCGAGGATTTTCTCGTGGAAATCGACGCCACGGCCTACATTCCCGAGGCCGGAGAGGAAAAGGCATATTGAGAAATACGCTGCAACAAGGCAGAATAGAGACAAATTTACCAGTTCGTAAGCAGCCCCTGAGGCTGAGTCCTTTCAGAGGAGAGGGATCATGACCGAATCTTACGATGGATTGTTCGTCGGCGGCGGGCACAACAGCCTGGTATGCGCCGCCTATCTGGCGAAAGCCGGGAAAAAGGTGGCCGTTCTGGAACGCTCCGGCGTCGCCGGCGGGGGCTGCTCCACGCACGAAGTCACCCTGCCGGGCTTCAAGCACAACCTGCACTCGAACTACTACGTGGGGCTGGAGAGAAGCCCCATCCTGCGCGATCTGGAACTCCACGAATACGGCTTCAGCATGGTCTACCCGGAGTTTCAGCAAGGCTGCGCCTTCAGCGACGGCACGGCGTTCGTCATCCACCGCGACGTGGAGAAGACCGTCAAGTCCATAGAACGCATCAACAAAAACGACGCGAGGACCTACCGCGACCTCCACGTCAAATTCACCGAAGGGATGCTCGACATCATCACCTCCTTCATGTACTGCGCCCCCCTGCCGCCCGAAGAACTCAAAGAGCGCTTTGCGGGGCCGCTGGGGCGTGAGTTCCTGAGCTACGCGAACCTCAGCATGTACGAGGCGGTGGACCAGCATTTCGAGGACGACAGGCTCCGCGTACTGTTCAAGCTCTTCCTCGGCTCCTTCACCCTGGAGAACACGCCGACGACGGGCATCTTCTTCCCCAGAATCTTCTCGCGCATCGCGAGCTTCGCCCTGCCCGTGGGCGGTTCGGTGAACTTCACCCGGGCGCTGGAACGCGTGGTCGTGCGGGGCGGCGGCAAAGTGCTCACGAATTCAGAGGTCCGCGAGATCACCGTCGAAAGCGGGGACGCCACGGGCGTGATCCTGGATGACGGCACCCGCATCGAGGCCACCGAATTCGTGGCGAGCGGGGTGAACTGGCCGCTCACGGTGCGTCTGGCCGGGGAGGATTATTTCGGCGGCAAGCTCGCCAGAGCGGCTCTCGAATACCAGTGGGCGAGCCACGGGCTGTGCACCATCCACCTGGCGCTCAAGGAAGCGCCCGACTTCGCGGCCGCGAAATACGAGCCCGACATCAACAAGACGTTCAACATCTTCTGGGGCGCGGATTCGACCGAGGAGATCAACGAGTGCTTCGAGACGATCCACGACGGCGAACTGCCCAAGCTCATGGGCAACGGCGGGAGCAACAGCCACTTCGACCCGTCCTACTCGCCCGATGGCACGCACGTGGGCTACTGGTGGCCGTTTGCGCCATTTGAACTCAAAGACGGCGGGGCCGAGGCGTGGGACGCGCGACGCGAGGAGTACACCCAACACTTCATCGACTCCTGGACGCCGTATGCACCCAATATCAACCACGACAACATCATGGGCAGCTATCTCTACACGCCGCTCGACATCGTGC
>JAPPHK010000094.1 GCA_028820795.1 Nitrospinota bacterium
CCTTGTCCCCCTGCACGACGCCGCTGTAGAAAACGGGCTTGACGCCTCTTTTCTCGAGAAACCGCTTCGTCTCGTCGGCGAGGCCCTGGCCGTAGGTGGTCTTGTCGTGGAGGATGGCGATTCGCTTCAGCTTCAGCTTGTCCACGATGTAGTTGGCCGCCACCTCTCCTTGCTGATCGTCGCGCCCGCAGACGCGGAACACCGTCGAGAAGCCCTGCTCGGTGAGTTTGGGGTTCGTGGACGCGGGCGTGATCTGGACCACACCCGCCTCCGCATACACGGTGGACGCCGGAATGGAGACCGAACTGTTGAAATGGCCGACGATGCCGGCGGCGCCCGAGTTCACGAACTTGTGCGCAATCGACACCCCTTCCCTGGGGTCGTGGCGATCATCGCCCCAGAGTATGTCCACCTTCATCTTCTTTTTGCCGACTTTCACGCCGCCCTTGGCGTTCCATTCCTCGGCGGCGAGCGTAGCCCCGTTTTTCAGCATCTCGCCGAACGCCGCCTGATCGCCCGTGAGCGGCCCTGCCACGCCGATCTTGAGCGTCGCCGCGTGCGCGGCCGAACCCAGAAATACGGCGGCTGTGAGAATGGTCAGTACGGAATACAGCTTACTGCGCATGTTGAGTCTCCTTCAGGCAACTGGAATTGGTTGAGAATCAAAGGAACCATGCACGCTACAAGACAACCTCACCCTGCTCCCGGAATTGCCCCCTCGCGGCAATCACGACTTTTCCTACACCGTGAAACAAGATTCTTGATACGATACGCAAAGAGGAAGCGCTTTTCAAGAAATTTCTTTGCCGAGTGCGTTCGCTAGGCCGTCCTCACGCGCTCGATGTACTCCCCCGTGCGCGTGTCGATTTTGAGCACATCGCCCTCGTTCAGGAACAGGGGCACGGTGACCACGGCGCCCGTCTCGAGTTCCGCCTGCTTGGTCGCGCCCGTCGCCGTATCGCCTCGAACGCCGGGTTCGGTCTTGCTGATCGCCAACTCGACGAACGTGGGCATCTCGACCGAAATCGCATCGCCCTTGTGGAAGAGGATGTCGACTATCGTTTCCTCGCGCAGGAGCTTGACGCTCTCGCCCAGTTTCTCCTCCCCGAGGCCTGTCTGATCGTAGGTTTGCGTGTCCATGAAGTAGAAGATGTCGCCGTCGCGGTAGAGATACTGCATCTGTTTCTGCTCGATCCCGGGGTCGCCGACGGACTCGCCCGAGCGGAACGTCTTTTCCAGAACGCGGCCCGTCCTCAGGTTCTTGAGCTTCGTGCGCACGAAAGCCCCGCCCTTGCCGGGCTTCACGTGCTGGAACTCCACGATGATGAACGGCTCGTTCTCGAGCTCTATCTTCAGTCCGTTTCGAAAATCACTTGTCGAGGGCATCGGTTCAAAAAACCTCCTGATGATGAAAATGTCTACAAGACAACGAGTTCCTTGGGTATGGAACGGGTGAGGACCTCCTTCCCCCGCTCGGTGACGAGCACCATATCCTCGATTCTCACGCCGCCCCAGCGGGGCAGATAGATGCCGGGCTCCACCGTCACCACCATGCCCGGCCTGAGCTCTTCCTTCACGCCCGGGCCGAGCCTGGGGGCTTCGTGGATGTCGAGCCCCACGCCGTGGCCCGTGCCGTGCCCGAAGGCTTCGCCGTAGCCGTACCCCGAGATGACGTCGCGCGCGGCCTTGTCCACGTCTCCGCAACTGACGCCCGGCCTCACGGCCTCGAGCGCCGTCATCTGGGCTTCCAGGACGATGCCGTATATTTTCTCGCCCTTGGGCGACGGTTTGCCGAGGGAGAACACCCGCGTCGTATCCGCATGGTAGCCCGACACCACGGCGCCGAAGTCGATGGTGATGAGGTCTCCTCTCTTGAGCTTTCGCGAGGAGGCGATGCCGTGCGGAAGCGCCGAGCGCGGACCCGAGGCGACGATGGTGTCGAACGAGGCGCCGGAAGCTCCCCTTCGCCTCATCGCGTTCTCGAGGTCGAGCGCGACGTCCGCCTCGGCGCGTCCGGGACGGATCGACGCCTCGATCTCACGCAGCGCCTGCGCGTTCACCCTGGCGCCTGATTTAAGTTTTCGGACCTCGCCCGGGTCCTTGCAGAGCCTCAAAGTCTCGACGAGGCCCGAGACGGGTTTCAGGCGCACTCCCTTGATGAGCTTGCGCATCTGTCTGAAAACCCCGTGGACGACGTGCGCCTCCTCGAAGCCGAGCGCCCGCGCCCTCGTTTTTTTCAGTTCTTTGACGATCCCCTGAACCGGGGAGGGGTGTTCGGCGCGGCGAAAATCGGCCGAGACCTGCTTCGCCGCCTGCGAGCGGTAGCGAAAATCCGTGATGAAGACGGCGCTTCTCGCGGAAATCAGGCAGGCTCCGGCCGAGCCGGTAAACCCGGTGAGATAGTGGACGTTCTTCCTGTTCGTCACGGCGAATGCGGAGAGACCCTGCCGCCGCATCGCCTTTCTCAAGGCGCTCAGACGGTGTTTCATTCTTCTTCCAGCGGAAACGTCAGCCCCTTGACGTGGATGTTGATCGCCGCCCGCAAGGCCAGGGCGTAGCCCACCATGCCGAACCCGATGACGCTTCCCGCCGCCACGGGCCCGATGAGAGAGCGATGCCTGAAACCCTCGCGCTTCAAGACGTTGGAGATATGCACCTCGTAGACCGGCAACTCCAGGCCGCCTATCGCGTCCCTGAGCGCGACGCTGGTGTGGGTGTACCCGCCCGGATTGAAGATGCAGGCGGCGCACTCGCCCGAGGGGGCGATACCCCGCAGGGGAGGTTTTACGCCCGCCGCGCGCTGGAGCGCGTCGATGAGTTCTCCCTCGACGTTGGACTGGAAACACTCGATCTCCGCCCCCTCGTCCGCCGCCATTCCGGCGAGGGCCGACTCGAGTTCGGCCAGCGTGGTCTCCCCGTACACCTCGGGTTCGCGCATGCCCAGCAGATTGAGATTCGGACCGTTCAAAAGCAGTATTCTCATTTGCTCACTCAAAGAAAGCGTGTCGCATCGTTTCGCACGGAAACCGGGGAGGAATGGTAGAAAACACGGGCGGCGGCGTCAATGAACGAGAGCGGTAAAACTCGTGATTAACGGGCTTGCTGAAAAAGCCCCGTGGAGCGATTTAGGTTACGCGCACGCTTTTGAAATTCACTTCCCCCTTGAGGGGGCTGTTGAAAAACCCCGCATGCGACCCCCGCAAACCGTCAACGCCTCTTCCCTCACCCTGAGCAGCCGCCGAAGGTCAAACGCGACTGAGAAGGGGTTGTTGAAAAAGTCCTCCTCGTTCGGTCGATTCCTCCCTCATCGGTCGAAA
>JAPPHK010000258.1 GCA_028820795.1 Nitrospinota bacterium
ATTCTATATGGCGTATGCGGACTATAACGACTTGATGGAATTGACGGAAAAGATGGTTACATCGCTGGCCCGGGAGATTCTGGGGAATGACGCCCTGAAATACGGCGACGAGGAAATCTCGTTTCGAGCGCCCTGGGCGCGATATAAATGGCGCGACTCCATCGTCGAGGTGGGCGAGGCGCCGGACGGTGTACTGGACGATCAGGGGAAAGCCCGTCTTTTCGCCAGAAAAATCGCAGGGCCCAAGGGTTACCCCATACCGGACGATATGAGCCACGCGCACATCCTGGAGTATCTGTTCGAGGAATTGGTGGAGCCGAAGCTCAGGCAGCCCACTTTCGTCTATGATTTTCCAAAAGCCCTTTCGCCGTTGTCCAAGAGCAGGGAAGACGACCCCGATGTCGTGGAGCGATTCGAACTGATCATCGCCGGGCGCGAGATCGCCAACGCCTACACGGAGTTGAACGATCCCGACGATCAGCGCGCGCGCTTCGAGCAACAAGAAGCGAAAAGGGAAGCCGGCGATGAAGAGGCCCATGAGATCGACTGGGATTATCTGACGGCCCTGGAATACGGCCTGCCGCCTACAGCGGGCGAGGGGATCGGGATCGACAGGCTCGCGATGCTGCTGACGAATACGCATTCGATTCGGGACGTCATCCTTTTCCCTTTATTGCGCAAATACCAGGACTGAAGATGTCTTTTTCCACGGAACTGTTCATCGGCTTCAGGCATTTGCGCTCGCGCAGCAAACTCGCCTTTGTCTCGCTCACAACCTGGATATCCGTACTTGGCATCGCGCTGGGCGTCGCCACCCTCATCGTCGTCGTGGGAGTCATGACCGGGTTTCAGCGGGAATTCCGCGACAAGATACTGGGTACGCAGAGCCATATCGTTATCACGAGATCAGGCGCCAGCCTGATGCGCAATTGGCAGGATGTCCTGCAAAAGGCGCGTCAACATGAGGGCGTGGTGGCGGCGAGTCCTTTCGTGTATGGACAGGCGATGTTCTCGTTCAATAACCGTGTGCTGGGCGCGGTGGTGCGCGGGATTGTTCCGGATCGGGAAATCGACGTGACGGACATCAGAAGATATTTGAAGGATGGTTCGCTGGAAAAGATTCTGGAGAATAACAGCGAAGGCAAGCCCGGCGTTATCATCGGGGCCGAACTCGCTAAAAACTTGTTCCTGAAGGAAGGTGATACGGTCATGATGGTCAGTCCCGTGGGAGTGGTTACGCCGATGGGTCTGGTGCCTCGAACGAAAAAATTTCAGGTGGTCGGAATCTTTCGCAGCGGATTTTACCAATATGACGCCGGCCTCTCGTTCATTTCGATGAAAGAAAGCCAGGTATTCTTTGGATTCGGCAAGTCCGTGACGGGGGTGCATTTGCGCGTGGAGGATATTTTCTCGGCGGAGCGCATTTCACGCAAGATTCAGGGCGCTCTCTCCGGGGCGTATTTGTCGCGCTCCTGGCAGGAAATGAACCGCAACCTGTTTTCCGCGCTGAAAACGGAAAAAACCACGCTCACCATCCTGCTTCTGCTCGTCGTCGTCGTGGCCGCCTTCAACATCATAGGCTCGCTCGTCATGGTGGTGATGGAGAAAGGGCGCGAAATCGCAATCTTGAAGTCGATGGGGGCTACGAGCGGCGCAATCCTGAGGATATTTTTCGTGCAAGGCGCTTTTATCGGTCTGGTAGGGGCCGTATTGGGAACCGGTGGAGGCCTCGTTCTGGGGTGGAATCTACATGTGGTTGAAGATTTCCTGGAACGCGCCTTTGGTCTGGACATACTACCGCCCAGCGTTTACCATATAGAGAAATTACCGGTGCAGATGACGCCTTTTGATGTCTCTGTTACGGCGGTGGTTGCTTTTATTATCTGTTTGGCGGCGACACTTTATCCAGCGTGGCGAGCTTCTCGCGTCGATCCGGTAGAAAATCTCCGTTATGGTTGATTCGGGCGCATTGGAGATGAGCGAATCTGCCGCACCAGATGAAGTGTCGACGCAGGTCATCGTCACCAGGGGACTGGAAAAATCATACGCCATGGGCGGCGGCGAGGTGATGGCTCTGTCCGGAGTCGACCTCGAAGTTGCGCATGGCGAGATGGTCGCCGTCATGGGAGTCTCCGGGGCGGGGAAAACCACCTTGCTCCATCTCCTGGGGGCGCTCGACAGACCGACGAAAGGCGAAGTAATCCTGGAGGGCAAAAGCCTCCAGGAACGCTCCGAAGTCGAGTTGGCTCGACTGAGAAATCAGTATGTGGGTTTTGTATTCCAGTTTCATCATTTGCTGCCGGAGTTTTCCGGGCTGGAAAATGTTATGATACCCGGGTTGCTACGCGGCGCCCGGAAAAAAGAGGTGGAGGAGCAGGCGAAGGAAATGTTAAGCCGGATGGGCCTGGCCGATAGGTGGAATCATCGGCCTGGAGAACTTTCCGGTGGGGAGCAGCAAAGGGTTGCTATTGCACGCGCGTTAATTAACAATCCTTCAGTAGTGCTTGCGGATGAACCAACGGGGAATTTGGATTCATCGACCGCGGATACGATATTCGAATTGCTTCGAGAGATTAACGAGAGAAGCAGACAGACAATATTAGTGGCGACGCACAATGCTTCGATGGCGGAAAAAATGGATCGTGTGATCGCCGTGGTGGATGGAAAAATAGCTCTTAAAAAGTAAGGAGGGCCGTATGTTCAAGCGATTCACCGAGCGCGCCCGAAAAGTCATTATCCTGGCCAGAGAAGAGGCGGAGCACTATCGGCACGAATATCTGGGTACCGAACACATACTGCTTGGTGTGCTGAAGGACGGGGGTGGAATCGCCATCGCCGTTTTGCAGAAGCTGGGTGTCGACCCCAAACAGCTTCGGCTTGAGCTTGAACGTAATTTGCCCAAGAGTTTGAGCGGCCCCGTGGAAGGGGACATCCCGTTTACCCCCAAAGCGAAAAAAGTACTCGAATACGCCGTAGAAGAGGCCCGTCTGATGGGGCACAACTACATCGGCACGGAACATCTGTTGTTGGGTATTGTCCGGGAGAAAGACGGATTGGCGGCGAAAATCCTGGCCAGTTTCGGCGTCAAGCTCCAGCAGACGCGGGAGCAGACCATCAATCTCCTGAGAGAGCCTGTGGCGGCGCGCTCTCGCGAGAAGAGCAAGACGCCCGCACTCGATGAGTTTGGGCGCGACCTCACGGAGTTCGCCGATGAGGGGAAACTCGATCCCGTCATCGGGCGGGAGCAGGAAATCGAGCGCGTCATCCAGATTCTCGCGAGGCGGA
>JAPPHK010000091.1 GCA_028820795.1 Nitrospinota bacterium
TGTGGGTGTTCGAGAACCAGTTCCACCCCCTCGTGAGCCTCTCGAACCTGGGCGGCGTGGACAACCACCAGTACATACTCGACTGGCTGCACCGCGCCCTGATCGGCGAGACCGTGAACGACGACCGCATCGCCTACGTGGAGGAAAACGGCGACGGGCCCTTCGGCGAATGCGAGTGGACGCCGCCCGTACGGCCGGGAGAGGTGTATTTCTAGGGGGAGCGCGTAGGCGAAACGACAGAGCGCTTTTCGCCGCAGTTATGGGCGTTCGGACTTCACTTCCTCCTTGCGGTTCGGCCGGGGTTCTATTGTAGGGACAGGTCGCGACCTGTCCCTGCCACTTGCAAACGCCGAATGTCGAGATTTCGCAGGGGCAGACATATATGTCTGACATACATGCGGCCTGCCTCGTGGAGAAAACCAGGCTACATAACCCTCATCCTGAGTAGGCGCGTAAGCGCCGTATCGAAGGATGGAGGACACATCTCTCCGGGGGGCGCGAATTTCGCCCTTCGATACGCGGCTTCGCCGCTACTCAGGGTGAGGCGGAGCGGCGGGCTGCGCAGGGCGAGGAGGAGGGTTACGCCGCATCGGGCTTATTCAGCAACCCGATATGCGTCCACTATGAATGGTCTGGAGAGTGGTAGGTGTCGTCAAGAACGACTCGCACGCGCGGCGTCCACCTCCTCGTCGATCAGGTCGAGGAGTTTTCCCTGGTCATACCGGGCGTTGCGTTCCTTTGCCTGTTGGACGGTGAGTTCCAACACGCGTCGGCGCACGGCTTCGTCCATCGACAATTTCGTGCGATTCAGGCCTTCCGTCATCCCGAGACACACACCGATGCTTCCCTCCATGCGAGCGGCGTTTTTCGCCCCCCTGGTGTAGAATCCAGCGGAGCCGGACGTTTACGGGGAGGCGCTCATGTTTTCACTTACCTTGAAAGCGCTGCTTCTCTCTCTCGCTCTCACTGGAGGCGTCGCCGCCGAGCCCGTCTCCGAGTGCAACACGGCGATGATCGGCGAGTGGATTTGCGGCAGAACCCGCTACTTGAAAATATCCCATGCGGTGGGTGGGGACGGGCTCACGAGAGTGACCTTCGTCGATGGCTGGCTTTCCGGAGAAGGGCGCGAAACGCACACGGAAATTGTGGACGGGAAAGTTCACATTCTGAGGAATGGCCTTCGGTACGCCGCTTCTTGCAACCACAGAATCGGGACCCGGAAAATTTATCGGCGCGCCGCGCGGGATGAAGCCACCGGCAGGGTCTTGATTGGGGATTACATCGTCCTGGAAGACGGGAGAATGCTCATCGGCTTGTTCGGCAACGGAAAGATGGAGGGCTACGATGTCAAAAACTCCTCCAGGCCGAGCGAGCCGGACAGGATCGTCGAGTGCATCAGGTGTCAAAAAACGGGCTGTTGAATTTTTTCGCGCAACCCGTGCTGAAACTATTGCCGCACATGGTGCGGAGGGTGCCGCCCGCCGCCATCGACGGGGTAGTGTGGACGTGAATCCATTCCTCCAGATTTCTTGCATCTGCCTTTTCCAGAGCTGGCAAGTCTTCTTCTTGGCTCACCACCTCGCATAGCTTACAGTTTTGCGTCGTCGGTTTCGTTCGCGCGGGTCTGGCTGATGGAAGAGGAAATGCCGGCGCGGCTAAAATGGGCCGGATCGAGTCTGCTCTCTTGCGATACGGCGATCAACGCTTGGGCGTGCGCATAGGCGAAATGGTAAAAGCCTCAATCTGGAGAATTTCTTGAACCCCTTGCTGGCCTCGTTCTTTGCGCTCGCCTCGTCGATCCTCTTCGCCGTCTTCAGCGTCATGGCGCGGCGGTACATGCGCCACGCGAGCGCCTTCACGGGCAGTCTGATCACGCTGAGCATGGGCACGGCGGTTCTCGTCGTTGTATCCGCCTTCTATTCTTCATGGGACAAACTCACGCTGCCGGTCGCCTTGTGGTTTCTGGCGGGCGGCGCGCTCGCGCCCGGTTTGGCGCAGGCGCTCATGTTCCTGAGCATCGGCTATATCGGGGTGGGCCGCGCCATGCCGCTCATCACGGTGACTCCTTTTTTCTCCACGCTCGTGGCGATGGCGTGGCTCGGCGAGCGTCCGGGCGTCGTGGTTCTGGGGGCGACGCTCTTCGTCGTCGCGGGATGCGTTCTGCTGGCCTTGAAGAAGGCAGGTGAAAAACCCTGGCGGCGGATCTTCATCCTCATGCCGATGGCGCACGCCGTATCGTTCGCCTTCGCCGCATCGATCAGAAAACACGTACTCACCCTCATGCCCGAACCGCTGCTGGGAGCGACGCTATCTTATGCGATTTCCATCCCCGTTTTGTTTCTCTTTTATCCCTTTCTGCCGCAAGACGAGCGGCTCACCTTCAACCGCGCGGGCGTAAAGGGGTTCGCGCTGGCGGGCTCGATACTCACGCTTTCTTTTTTCTGCCATTTCACGTCGTATCGCTACGGCGACGTGTCGATCATCGCCCCCATCGTATACACGGCGCCGCTGTTCTCCCTGCTGCTCGCGCGGACATGGCTCAAGGGGGAAGAAGAGATCACCTGGCAGAAAACCGTTGGCGCCGTCTTGTTGTTCATCGGCATGGTGGTGATCATCTGGCAGGCCGCGTGAGGTCGGACGCGACTGAGGAAGGAGCGTTCGAACGCGACCGGGGAGGGGTTGTCGAAAAGCCCCAAAGGGGTTGTTGACCCTCCCCCCAATCGAGAGTGTTTACCGTCATTCCGGCTTTCGCCGGAATGACGAACCAGAAAACGCATAGACCGTCTTTGGTAGGGACAGGCCTCCGTGCCTGTCCTTGCCGTGTCCACCCGAAAAGGGACAACCACAGAGGGTTGTCCCTACGGTATTCTATAATTCCTTCCTTCACGGTCGGGTTTGACCTTACCCCTTCACCTTATCCAGGATCCCCGTCGCCTCCAGGTCCTTCCGGAACGCGTCCTTCTCGCGCTGCGTCAAGGGCACGATGGGCGGACGCGGCTCGCCCGCGGGCAGGCCGAGCAGTTTTGTCCATTCCTTGAGGTACGCCGTCGTGCGTCCGTTCGGACCCGTCGTGAAGTATTTCTTGCGCACGGCGCGCAGGGGTTCTAGGGAATAGTTGATCTGCCAGGCCCGCTCTACGTCGCCCGCCATCGCCGCCTCGTAGTAGTCGCGGATCGGCGTGTAGCCCGGCGCCTGGAAGAGATACGGCACGGGGGAGGACATGTGCACCTGCATCCCCAGGTGCAGGAGGCTCACGAGGAAGTGCTCCT
>JAPPHK010000029.1 GCA_028820795.1 Nitrospinota bacterium
CGACGCTCATCCTGAACGGCGAGGCGGACGTCACCAACGTGATGGGCCATGCGGAGATCATGAACGAGGGTATTCCGGGTTCGCGGCTCATCAGGATTCCCGACTGCGGGCACCTGATCCCGATTGAAAGACCTGAGGCGTTCTGCCGGCACACGCTTGGGTTCCTGGCCGAGGTCGACGCTATGCCATAGCAGGAAAAAGGCGCTTTGAATTATCGGCCTCATACAAGTTGTCCCTGGCTGCACTCGCGGGGGAAGCGCACGTGTTCCAAAACCATGACAGGGTCGCCTCCGTAATCTTCCTCATTGCGACGATTTTCCTCTACTACCACGCCGGGAGTTTTCCCGAAGAAGCGGCCTTCTACCCCCGGATGGTCATCGCTCTGATGGTCGTTCTCTCCGTTCTCATGTTCGTGAAGTCGTGGCTCAAATCCGGGCGGAGCAGGACCTTCGAGCCGTTCTTCATCCACCAGGGGCGGTTCATTCTGAGCACACTGATGGCGCTGGGCTACATCGCGGGCGTTCAGTATCTCGGCTACTACAGCGCCTCTTTGATTTTCATTCCCGCGGCGGCCTGGGCGCTGGGCTACCGGAACAGGTTCGTCATGGCGGCGACTACGGTCTGCTATCTCCTGTTCATCTTCGTGGTGTTCGACCAGCTCTTCGACCGCCCGCTCACGCAGGAATTCTTCCTGCGCCACTAGGAACGAGACGTTGATCGATCCATTTTATAATTCCCTTTGGGTCATCCTCGAGTGGCAGAACATCCTCGCGATGCTCGTGGGGGTGATCGGCGGCATCATCTTCGGCGCGATTCCGGGACTGACCGCGACGATGGGAATCGCCCTCCTCATCCCCCTCACTTTCGGCATGTCCCCGCTCATGGCGCTGGGGATGATGGCCGGCATCCACAACGGCGGCTCATACGGCGGCGCCATTCCCGCCGTCCTGCTGCGCATTCCGGGCACGCCGGGCGCCATCGCCACCACGTTCGACGGCTACCCGATGGCCCAGCAGGGTCTCGCCGAGCGCGCTCTCAAGATCGCGTGTGTCTCCTCGGCGGTGGGAGGCATGGTGAGCGCCGTATCGCTGATGACGCTCTCCCCGCCCCTCGCGGAATTCGCCCTGGCCTTCGGCCCGCCCGAAATCTTCTGGATCAGCTTGTTCGGCCTCTCCAGCATCGCCGTGCTGCTGGGCTCGGACCCCATCAAGGGCCTGATGGCCTCTTGCATCGGTTTGCTCCTGGGCATGGTGGGCCTGGACCATGTGACCGGTTATGAGCGCTTCACCTTCGACACGCTGGAACTTTCGGGCGGGCTGCAGCTCATCGTCATCATGGTCGGGGTGTACGCGCTGCCGCCTGCATTCCAGATGGCCGAGCGCGCCATCATGACCGGCGTCAAATCGAAAGACCTGGAGTTCGAGGGCAAATCCGACATGGCGAACTGGCCATGGATGCAGATTTTCCCCGCGTGGGTCCGCGCGAACATCATCGGGATCATCATCGGGATTCTCCCCGGAGTCGGGGGCGTCGTCGGCGCCTTCGTCGCATACAACGAGACGAAACGCTCATCGAAAGACCCCGAGAGTTTCGGGAAGGGGAACCCCGTGGGCGTCGCCGTGGCCGAATGCGCCAACAACGCGGACAACGCCGCCGCCATGATCCCCGCCCTCACGCTGGGGGTCCCCGGCAGCGGCCTGGCCGCCCTGATTCTGGCGGGCCTGCTCATCCACGGCCTAGAGCCCGGTCCGCGCCTGTTCAAGGAAGCGCCCGACGTGGTGTACGGCTACATGTGGGCGATGCTGTTCACCTCGGCGTCTCTGTTCGTGTTCGGCGGCATCATCGCGACGAAGCTGTTCGCCAACATCCTGCGGCTGGCGCAGGTGCAGCTGATGCCGGTCATCATCGCGCTGACGGTGGTCGGCATTTACTCGTTCGAGAACAGCATCTTCAACGTCTACCTGATGCTGGCGTTCGGCCTGTTCGGCTATGCGCTGGAACGGCTCAAGTTCCCCATCGCGCCGCTCATTCTCGGCCTCATCCTGGGGCCCAAGGTCGAGTTCAACCTGAGGGTCGCGCTCCGGTTGTCGCAGGACGACTGGTCGATCCTGTGGACGCGGCCGATCAGCATCGCGCTGATCATCTTGACCTCGCTCGTTCTCGCGTATCCGTTGATTTCCGCCCTCCTCCGCAGGAACAAGGACCGGCCCGAGGAGGAGTTCGCCCTGGGGGATGAATGATCGGGCCGCCCCTCAAGTTCAGGGAAACGGGGTGGGTGCTGAAAAACCCTGCTCCGGTCGGGATTGCGGTTTTCCGCCGTCGTAGGGACAACCCTCCGTGGTTGTCCTTTTGCAGGATGGTTACAATCAGGACAGGCACGGAGGCCTGTCCCTACACCTCGTATCGAACGCGGCATCTCGTAGGGGCGGACCGATGTGTCCGCCCTTGTCATCGGCTTGAAACCAACCCCCCTGTCCCCCCTTGTCAGGGGGGCAAAAGCGATACCCGCCGATGCGCGGGAACCCTGACGAAAGGCGAAAGGCGTAAAAATGGATTCCGGCTTTCGCCGGAATGACGGGCGTTGCGCTCTCTCCAAAGGAATGTTTCCCGTAGGGGCGGACCTGTGTGTCCGCCCGATTTTATGTCTCCGCCATATAACGAGGTGATGCAGTGGGTGCTCGCATGGGGCGGACACACTGGTCCCCGGACAGGCCCCTACGCCTGTCCGGCTACAAAACCATCGTACCCTCACTGCTTCAGGATGATTTTTTCTACAACCCCAATCAGTCGCGTCAATCGCTCCTTCATCAGTCGCGATTGACCCGCAAAATGTTTGTTTGTATACCAGTTACATACTTTTCATTCATACCGAGGCGTCCTTCCAAGGATTCAGGAAGGCCGGATTCCCGATGACGAGGGTTTCGCGGAGTCTGTGCGTTTCGTGGAGAAAAGCCAGGGAACCGGAATGACGCCTCCCGAATCGCGTCCATGGCGAACCGCCCATGAGAAACTTTTACGAGGAACCACAAAAGAAGAGAACATTGAAAATTCCATAGCACCGGGAAAAGGAATTTCGGGGATTCCAATTCCGGATGAAAAACAGAATACACAAAGGCGGAGCCGATGCAGGATAAAGCCGAGGGTATAGGGTCCCAGCACAGGAACCTCTCCGATATTCTGGCGAAGATCATATTCGCCTTCGGGGCCTTTAGCACCGCGTTTCACCTCTACGTCCTCATGGTCCAGCCGATTCAGCCCTGGATTC
>JAPPHK010000144.1 GCA_028820795.1 Nitrospinota bacterium
TAGTCGGCGGGGTGGTCATCCTCGGGTTTACGCTCTACTACGGCGGCCTCGCCACACTGCTTCCAAAGCGCACCACGACCGACGCGCCGGGGCCCCATTTTTTCCCCTACCTGATCACCGTCTCGATCATCTTCCTCACCGCGATGCTCCTGATTCAGGGGGTGAGGGGATTCAAAGACTCCGGCGGCCTCGCCGACCTGAGACCCGAAAAACCTTCGGCGAACGAGAATTTCAGCATCACTCGCGCAGCGGCCGGCCTGCTGCTCACGGGGCTTTATTTCTTTGCGCTTTCGATGTTCGGATTTTTCTGGTCCACGCCCGTCTTCTTCGCCGCTCTCATGTGGACCTCGGGCGAGCGCCGCCCACTGGTTCTCCTCGCTCTGGCGATTATCGTCCCCATGTTCCTGTTCTTCCTGTTCCGCGACCTGTTTCAGCTTCCCCTTCCGCGGGGAAGTTTTCTGGGATGACGCCACATGAACGGTGACTTGCTACAGGGGTTCTACCTCGCCCTCGCGCCGACGAGCATTCTGGCCACCGCCCTGGGCGCGCTGCACGGCCTCATCTGCGGGATGATGCCGGGGTTGACGACGAGTGCGGGCATCATCATCCTGTTCCCGGTCACCTTCATCCTGGAGCCTACGACCGCCGTGGCGCTCCTGCTGGGCGTCTTCGCAGGGGGAATGACGGGGGGGAGCTTCGCCGCCATCCTCATCAACATCCCCGGTTCGCCGTCGGCATCCGCCACCACGATGGACGGATTCCCTCTCACCCAGAAGGGAGAGGCAGGGCGGGCGCTGGGCGTTTCCATCGTATCGAGCTTCACAGGCGGTCTTTTCAGTTTCTTCTGCCTGCTGCTGATCGCTCCGCAACTCACGAAAGTGGCCCTCCAGTTCCGGGCGGCCGACCTGTTCGGGCTGGTCTTTTTCGGAATGTCCGTCATATCGGCATTCGCGGCGAAATCGCTCGTGAAGGGCTTGTTGTCTACTTTTCTGGGCCTCATGATCGTGACGGTGGGAATGGACCCGCTCGTGGGGACTGCGCGCTTCACCTTCGGTGACGTGAACATGCTCGCTGGAATCCACTTCATCCCCGCTCTCGTGGGCCTGTTCGCCATTCCGGAAATCGTGGCGAACCTGGCGGAGGGGAACATACGCTCGGTCGCATCGCGGTTCGGCCGCGTCTTTCCCAGTTGGGGGGATATCAAGAAAATCCGGCTTCCGGTGGCCATCGGCTCCATCGTGGGCACTTTCGTCGGCATTCTGCCGGGAGCGGGCGGACCGATAGCCGTTTTCGTGAGCTACGACTACGCCCAGAAGATCAGCAAGGAGCCCGAGCAGTTCGGGAAGGGCTGCGTGGAGGGAGTGGCCGCGCCCGAATCGGCGAACAGCTCCATCGCGGGCGGGGCGCTCATTCCCATGATGACGCTGGGTATTCCGGGCGATCCGATAACCGCCATCCTCATCGGCGCCCTGCTGGTCCACGGCATGGCGCCGGGGCCGCTTCTGTTCGTGGAGCAGGGCCCCTTCGCCTTTTCTGTGCTCTTCTCGTATTTCATCGCGATCTGCAGCACGGCGACGGTCGCGTTCCTGGGCTTGAGGCTTATCGTGAAGCTGCTGTCCATCCCCCGCTCGCTGCTGCTTCCGATCATCGTCGCCCTGTGCGTTCTGGGAACGTATGCGCTGAGGAATTCCTTCTTCGACATCTACGTCATGTTCTTCTTCGGCCTCGTGGCGCTTTCCTTCAAGTGGCTCGATATTCCCGTCGTCCCCATGCTGCTCGCGCTCGTGCTGGGACGGCAGCTCGAGGAGCACATGAGAGTCGCCCTCGCCGCATCGAAGGGCGACATCTCGATTTTCTTCACTTCTCCCTGGTGTCTGTTCTTCCTGTGCCTCTCGGTGGTCTCATTCTCCTGGCCGTTCTATCTTGAGTGGAGAACCAGGAACAGGACGCGCAAGAACGCATCCACCACTTCCGCCGCATAGAAAAGCGTATCTTTTGCGGTGAGACTGGAAATGAGGTTTTCGCAACTTTTCCGTTACAGCTCTCTTATGAGAACCAGGAGCGAAAAACACGGTCTTGACCCAGAATCGAGGCTAATCTAACCTGTTTTTTACTTTGAAAATAAATCTGCTCTGGCGTCCGGTCTTCGATCTTGAACAGGTCTGATTCCGGCTGTTCGGATTCGTATGTTTTCACTTTCAAGGGGGGTTTCACATGTCTGGTATTGGAAAAAAAGCGCTCATCGCCGCAGTGGCGTCACTGGCGATTGTGTTATCCGGCGCAACCGCCTCACATGCGGCGAAAACCATCAAGATAGGCGTTCTCTCTCCGTTGACGGGCCTTTATTCCATCGTGGGGAAAAGGACGAGCCAGGGCATCAATCTGGCCGTCAAGGAAATCAACGACGCGGGCGGCGTCCTGGGCCACAAGTTCGAGGCGCTGATCCGCGATTCCGAGACCAATCCGGCGAGTTCGGTGCGCACGGCGAGGCGGCTGATTCTGCGCGACAAGGTGTTCGCCCTGCTCGGCCCCCTGCACGGCGGAGCGGCCATCGCCGTTTTGCAGGAATCGAAAAAGCTCAAGACGATGAATTTCCCCTGGGCGGCGACCGAGGAGATCAACACGAAATTCTGCAGCCGCTACACCTGGCGCGTGGGCAGCAGCGCGCAGCAGACCTCCCGCGCGGGCGCCGTCATCGCCCACCGGCTGGGCTTAAAGAAGTGGGCGACGATATCTTCTGATTTCTCATACGGCCGCTCCGTCGTCCGGCAGTTCTGGAACTATCTCAAAGAACGCGACCCGGGCGCGAAACGCCCCTATGCGGCCTGGCCGAAGCTGGGCGAGAACGATTATTCCGCCTACATCAACAAGATGCAGAAAGCGAAGCCGGACGCCATCTACGTCGGCCTGTTCGGGGCCGACCTCATCAAGTTCATGAAGCAGGCTCGCTCGTTCGGCATGTATGAGAAGGTGAAGATTTTCACCGATTTCGGCGGCAACCACGTGCTGCTCAAGGCGCTGGGCGATCAGGCGCCGTTCGGCCACTGGGCGAGTTCGCGCTATCTGCACAACTATCCGGTTTCCGCGAACAACAAGCGCTTCGTGGACAATTTCCGCAAGGCGTACAACGTCTATCCGGACATGATGGCCGGCGAGGCGTATTCGACCGTCCAGGTGATTGCGGAGTCCATCCGCCGCGCAGGCGCCGTGGACAAGGAGAAGGCGATTGACGCCATGGGCGGCGTCGCCTTCAACG
>JAPPHK010000035.1 GCA_028820795.1 Nitrospinota bacterium
CCTTCGGCTCGACGACGGAGACCTGGATACGCCTCCAGACGGCTTACGACATCGCGCGGGCGCTCGAGCGCGAGGATGAAATCGAGGTAGAGCGCTACGAGCGGCAGCCTGCGTGAGGCGAACCGACCCGAGAGCACCGCAAGGAGCAATCCCGTTCGGTGAATGCGCTCTCCGCGTTCCCTGTGAAACTGCGGCGTCCCCCGCTACGAGAACGACGCGATCGGACAGGACGCGCTCGCGGAAGCGCGCGGGGGTGGAATCCCGAACGAACGCGTCCACGCGAAACGGGGGGTTGCTCTATTGAGGGCTTCCTCTAGAACGCAGACCCTGCGGGTTCGGGCGCCGGGCGTTCGCCGCGTCGACCGGCCATTACCAGACAGAGACAGCGTTCAACGAACTTGTGGAAGGTTTTCCTGTAGAATACGATAGCGTATGAAGAAGACTCTGCATTACAGCAACGCGCAACTATATGCCGCACCCGGAGATTCGGAAGGGACGGGGTCATGACACAAAAACAAAAAAACTACAGGACTCTTTTTATCGAATCCAAGGACGCCCCGGTGAAGCGGGACGAAGTCCTGAAGATTCTCCGTGCGCACAAGGCGACACTCGCGGAGCGCTTCGATGTCGCCGAACTCGCTCTTTTCGGCTCCTTCGCCCGAGACGAGGCCGCCGAGGACAGCGACGTGGATATCCTGGTGCGCTTCGAGGGGCGGCCGACGTCGAAGGGATACTTCGGCGCGCAGTTCTACATCGAAGACCTGCTGGGCCGTCCCGTCGATCTGGCGACCGACAAGGAACTGCGACCCGAGATACGCCCCTACGTGGAGCGGGAAATCGTCCATGTCTGAGGCCGGCCATGAAGGGCGCGAATGGCGCTTATACGTTCAGGACATGATCGAATTCTGCGAAAAGGTTCTCTCCTACACGAACGGGCTGGATCAAGCGGCGTTCGTCGCCGACGGACGCACTTACGATGCCACCCTGCGAAACCTGGAGCTCATCGGCGAGGCGGCCACCCACGTCCCGGAAGAGGTGTGCAAGGCGCACCCGGAGATAGACTGGCGCGGCATGGTCGCAGCGCGCAATCGTCTGGCCCACGGGTATATGGGTATCAACGACGACATTATCTGGGACATCATTCAGATAGATGTTCCCGGACTTCTGACCGAACTAAAAAAACTCCTGGACGCGACGAGTGAGGATTCGGCATAGTCTCATGCTGAGAGAGGCGTAGCGCCGGACAGGCGCGGAGGCTGCGGAACCTGCTGGACGCGAATAGTGAGGACCCAACCTAGACAGCGCGACGCACGCCCCCAAAAACCCAACGAGGTCGACACTCACCGGCGCCGGGACATGCGGCGAAACGTCTTCACCGCCGAGCATCTGGCCGTGATGGCCGAGGATGACAAGAGCCCCGTCGGGGTCGAGCGCTACGCGCCGCAGCCTGCGTGAGGGGGGTGTTGTAATAGTTCTGAATTCGTTATTCGACGTATGTGACCGACCGGTGGGGGATCCGTAAGGAGAAGACGCGACCTTGCCCGTTCACAAGAACGGCCCACTACGAGCCGGCGCGGTTTTGATCGTCATTCCGGCGGTGGTGATATCCGACTGAGGAAGAAGGAATTCTTCCGAGTGAGGAGGGGCTTTCAATAACCCCGAACCGAGCCGATTCCGTTTAACGCGAGCGGGTCAATCCTGATCGGTCAAGGGATACTCCTGAACCCGCTAAGAAACCGCGGCGTCCCCCGCCGCGAGAACGACGCGGTCGGACAGGACGCGCTCGCGGAAGCGCGCGGGGGTGGAATCCCGAACGAACGCGTCCACGCGAAACGGGGGGTTACTCTTTTGAGGGCTTCCTTGCGATCGTAGACGCTTCTGCTTTGGGCGGGATCGGAGAAGACGACCATATCGAGATCGGATTTGGGATGCGCCTCTCCCATCGCCCGGGAACCGTACACCCAGGCGGCGGTGTTCGGCAGATGCTTATCGAGCAAGCCCGGAATGATGGCGCGCTGCGCCTCGGTGATGTCGACCCTTGCGCTCATTCCCAACTCCGCCCGCTCATGGTCCGGTAAAGTCCCGCCGCGTCCTCGATGAAACCGCCGACTATCTCCAGGGCGGCCCGCGCCTTCTCGCCGCTGCAGGCGCGGGCGGTATCGACGCGCCTGTCCGCATAGTCCAGCCAACGCTCCACCGGCGCGGGGATCAAGTCGTTCTCGAAGGCGAGCCTGAAAACGGGCTTGGGGCCGTTCGGAGAGTCCGCGACACCGAGTTCCTCGACCAGGTATCGCTTGAGCACTTTCCAGAGGCGGTCGTAGCCGTAGCATATCTCGAAACGCTGGATAACCGACTCGGCGACGGCGGCGCGGAGCAGTCGGGGCAGCGCCACATCGAGTTCTGTGTAATTCTCGTATTGCTCCTCGAGACGCTTGAGGGACATCAGAAAATTGTCGTACTCGACCATCCTGCGCCTCATAAGGCCGGGAAACCATCACTCGAATCAAGCCTCCGCATCGTCCCACAAGGGGCCTGTTGAAAAACCCCGGAGAGGGAGGGTTTGCCGTCATTCCGGCGAAAGCCGGAATCCATTTTTACGCCTTTCGCCGGAATGACGAACAAAAGCGAAGAGCAAAACCACCTTCCCGCACTGGACGACGCTCTTTGGGCATCATTCCCCCGGAAGACTTTTTCAACAACCCCACAAGGCATGGATTTGTCAATGAATCGAGACCCGCATTTCCCCGCATTTTCCGTGCGCGGGATGATTCGCAAGGAGGTATCCTGAGGGGTTGGCGCGCCGCAGGATTTCCCGTCCCGCGGGAGTCGTGTACTCCATTACTCCATTCGCTTCGATTCTTCCCTGATCGCTCGGAACCGGGTTTCCCGGCGGCGTTCGGCGCGCGCAATTTCCCGCATTTGCGCTCACGGGCCGGAGGAAGATTCCGCGTATGACGGCGGGTCGGCCCGGCGCGTTCGGGAACATCTGAATTTCTGAAAAATTCGATAAATTCCGATAAATTCACGGGGTTTTTCGATAAATAAACGATAATTTATTCGCGCTGGAATGGGCGCAGCGGTAGCGGCGCAGGGGAATTCTGCCACGGTCCGCGGCGTGGTCTGTGACGGCAAATGCGGGCAGTTGCGGGGCTGACAAACCCTAGAGCGCGCCCGCGAAGGCCTCTCCCGCCAGCAGACGCCCGAGCTTCAGGCGCGTGGTGTCGTTCAGCCCGTCGATGTGGTAGCACATCATCG
>JAPPHK010000025.1 GCA_028820795.1 Nitrospinota bacterium
AATGACGATCAAACCCGCACAGCCCCTTCGGGACAGGTCGCGACCCGGACAGGCCTGCGACCCGTCCACTATGGTGAACACCATTCGATGATTGGGGTGCTCCCCTCCCTTGATGCTTTTTCAACAACCCCTTTCCGGTCGGGTTCGACGCCGGAACGACGGGCCACTCCGCACGCTCATCTACTCCGGTCCATCGCCGGGGTCCGGCCTCCGCGCCCCCGCATTTCCCCGCAGTCGCGTCTATGGCGCGCGGCCGGGATTTGCTACCCTTGCGCCCGAGGCCCGCCGCCCGGTCCGGTTCGACGGCTTGCGGTCGGGGACGTTTTCCGGGAGCCTCGAGACGGGACCAACAGGATGGACGATGAAGCGAAGCGGCGATGATTTCAGAACGTCGAACCCGACTGTTCGTGTCGGGCGAGCCGACGTCATCCGCCATCTCGGCGGGGAACTCCGGGCGAGGAGCGGGAGTTTCCAAGCGGAGACCGCAAGGGCCGAGACGGCCTTCGGAATTTCCGAAAAATTCGATAAATATAGATAAATTCACGGGGTTTTTCCATAAATTGCGGTAAATTGAATTCCTGGGAAATGACGCCGCGGGTAACGGGCGCAGAGGAATTCTGCCACGACCCGAGGCTACCGCGATAACGGCAGATGCGGGGAGTTGCGGGGGCGGATGCGCTTCCAGTGATATATGCGCGCAGGTGTCATATCCAACTGATAATAAACGGGTAACCTGAAAAGGAGATTGTTGTGGACTGGATAGGAGTTGGTCTTCTGGTTCTGGGCGCGGTCGTGGGCACCTTGAACGCGGCCACCGGCGTGGGCTGGGGCATCATCATGGTGCCCGTGCTCTTCCTCGTTCCCGGGCTCACGCCCAGACAGGCGGTGGCGGTATCGATCTTCGCCTACCTGTTCAACTCGCTGGTCGCCTCGTTCGAGAACGTGCGAGGCGGGCTAATTGTCTGGAATTACGCGGTTTATCTCAGCATCGGGGCCATCATCGGCGGCGTCTTGGGGGCGCATCTGCTGCAAACCTTCTCAGGCCTCACGCTCAAGAGAATCGTGGGCGTCGTGGTGATCGCCGCGGGCGCGAACCTGCTCATCAACCGCTGAAACGAAACTCCCCGCTCTCGCGAGGGATTTCATAGTGCTTGCGCTTCATGGACTCGCAACTGTTTGTTCGGAGCCGATAAAACAAATGAATTCAGTATTTTAACATGATATGTTTCATGCGATACATCGGCCGGTTATCCAAGCAGCTTCCTCTTCATCCAGCCGAAAACCCGCGCCACGGCGGAGAACATCCCGCCCACTCACGTGGGGCAGGCGACTTGTTCCGGCGGCGTATGGCCCTTATCGTGAATCTTCTCCTGCGCGGGATTCGGCATGATTCAGCCCTCTCCTCCCCCCGAGCTTCCGGCGCGTCCGGGGGCGATATCGTAAAGATAATCAAACGAATAGATGCCGGCGCCGCACCCGCCCCGCCAGATGAAATTGATGGCGTAGCGCCCCACCATCTCCACGTTTTCAAGCTCCGCAGGACCGCTCGACCCCGAGAGGACGGCGAGGGGGTTCTTCTCGCGCTCCTTGCGCTCTTCCTTGCAGTTCGCGCACGGACAAAGGGCGGCGAGGTAGTCGAAGCCGTAGGCGCTCTTCTCCCCGCTCGCCCACTCGACGCGAAACTCGCGGGCGGGCTTATCCACCGTAAGATCAACGGGATGGGCCTTTTCTTCCATTGCGCTCATGAACCGGAAACCTCTATCGCTTTCGGCGATTATCTCGCCTTCATCCCGTATTTCTCATACTTCTTCGAGGAGGCGGTGCTGAGCCTGGCGGACTGGGGCGTCTTGAGCTCCAGCAGCCAGGGCCGCTCGGCCGAGGTGGCCCGCACGGCGTCTAGGAGCCCCTGCTCGTCGCCCTCGTTTTCCCAATCGCCCTCTTCGAGCTTCACGAATACGGGCTTGCCCTCGCCGAAATCGAGCGTGGGAACGCCGAAAATGCCCTGCTCGGCCGCGTCTTCATGCTCTTGCGCGATGAGGGGAATCGTGGCGCCGCTTTTCATGTCCTCCTCCCAGCGGTCGACGTCGAGACCCACTTCCACGGCAATATCGCGCAGCACCAGCTCGCTGGTGATGTCCTTGCCGTCTCTGTGCTTCGCGCGGTGGAGCGCCACGTGGTACTTGTCGAACTGCGTCTCACCCTGCAAAGCCGCGCACTTGGCCGCCTGATGCGGGGGGAGGTCCCTGCTCGGGAAGGTCTTGTCCTCCCAGGCCTTCCAGTCCTCGCCCCGCGCCGGGCCGAAATTGGCCTGCTCGAGCACGAAAGCCTTGTAGTCCACTTTCAGATCGCTTCTTTTCTCCTGAAGACGAACGAGCCACTCCATGGCCCTGTAGGCGTAGGGTCAGACGTAGCAGTTCCACATGGTGACGTTCATGTTTTTCTCCTTGAAAGACGAGTCATCAAGAAACATTGCGGGCTAATCATACATCACAAAAACGCAGATGAAAAAGCAGAGCGAAGTACTTTGAAAATAAGCGTTTTCCGCTAATTTTCAGGCGCGAGCGCCTTGTTCAGAAGCGCTTCCGCGCCCGCATTCAAGGAAAGCTCCCTGGCGGCCTCCTGTCCGCGCGCGGACATTTTCGCCCAGGTTTTCCGCAAGATGCCGATGATTTTCTCTTCATCGTGCAGGCGTGAGAAATCCCAGAAGTAGCTCTCCAAAAACACCAGGCAGGCGACATCCTCGAGCGTCTGGGTCTCGGGATTTGATTTCAAGCCCTGTTTTTTCAACAGCTTCCGCACGCGGACTATCGTTTCCTCATCGTAGCCCGCCTCCTCGAGAATCTCGGCCGTTTTCTCTCCATGATAGTCATAAAGCCGGGTCCGCCACCTGTGGTATCCCTTCCTGCCCAAGGGGTAATCCGAGCGAGGAATCTCCCATCTGCGTATATGCTGGCTCCGCACAGCCAGGCGCAGGGCTTCCGATGCCAGCGGCTCGATGGTTTCGAGCCATTTCGTCATTCTCACCGAATACAAAAGTTCTTTCGGGTAATCTTCGCCCTCGAAGATTTCGGTGTTCGGATCCAGCGAATTCGCCTCATCGATCAGACATATGGCATTCTCAAAACGTGTGGGGTTTTCACACATAATTCGCACCTTCTCAATAATGACAGGCAAGAAAAGATTCATTCCAGATACAACGACTTAAGAATATACTTCTGCGCGGGTTGACAAAAGTGGAAAAGCAGAATATTTTCTGCTTAAAGTTAAGCAAATTGCTTAACAATAAAAAGAAAAGCTGGTCTTTACTCGGGAATCTCTAATGTATCAAGGAAAAGTACAGATTGTGGGAGCAGGCCCTGGGGATCCGGACCTACTTACTCTCAAGGCAGCGAAAGCCCTGACAAACGCGGATGTGGTGGTTTACGATCGTCTCGTGAACCCTGAAGTCCTTGAACTGTGCCCGGAAAACTGCCAGTTCATCAATGCGGGCAAATCCACCGGACGCCACACCATGAACCAAGATGACATCAACGAAACTCTGATCCATTTCGCTCATGGCGGTTTTCAGGTAGTGCGCCTGAAAGGCGGAGACCCGTTCGTATTCGGGCGTGGCGGCGAGGAAGCGCAAGCACTGGCGGAAGCCGGTATTCATTTTGAAGTCATACCGGGCATCAGTTCGGCCCTGGCCGTGCCCGCCTATGCCGGAATACCCGTCACACACCGAAGCCTCGCCTCTTCGTTTACTGTCGTGACAGCTCATGAAGACCCTCAAAAACCCGAAACAAAAGTGGATTACGCACATCTGGCCAAGGACAAGGGAACTCTCGTTTTCCTTATGGGTGCTCGCTCTATCGGACGCATATCAGCCGCTTTAATCGACAACGGCATGTCGAAAGATACGGCAACGGCCATCATTGAGAATGGAGCCACAAACAGGCAATCAGCCTATCGTTGCTCTTTGGGAGAAGCATCGAGCCTTGCGCAACGCGAAGAAATATCCCCACCCGCAATTTTTCTCGTAGGACCCGTCGCCGGCCTTGAAGACCTCGTTTGGTTCGAGGCCGATGAAAGCCAGGAAATTTCCTGGCGCTGTCCCACTGAAGAATTCTCGAGCAAATCCATTTCGTAATTGCCGGGCTTCAGCCCGGTCCTTAATTCATCATCCAATATGTACGTTGCCGTTCACGTAAGGAGTATGTGATGCACGAAGAATCACGAAAACCACAGTCTCGGGAAACATTGGGCGTCATACCGGTGATTTCCGATGAATTCGATGATTTTGAAACACAAGCCACCAGATTCCGAAACGGGGAACTCGAAAACAGTGAATTTCTGCCCTATCGACTAAGGCGTGGCGTATACGGCCAGCGGCAGGCGGATGTGCAGATGGTGCGCGTGAAAATACCTTTCGGCGGCCTGAGCGCTTCTCAACTGGAAGCTCTCGGGCGCGTATCTCGTGATTATGCGCCTCTGGGAAAAGGCCACGTGACGACACGGGAAAACGTGCAGTTTCATTTCGTGCCCCTAGACCAGTCCGCCGATGTCTTGAGGCTTCTGGGCGAAGTGGGACTGACCACGCGTGAAGCATGCGGAAACTGCGTGAGGAACGTCACTGGCTGTCCCTATGCGGGCGTCTGTAAGGAACAGGTATTCGACGCCACGCCCTACGCTGGCGCGTTTGCGCGTTACTTCGTCCGCAAGGATTTCACACAGGATTTGCCGCGCAAATTCAAGGTGGCGTTCTCCAGTTGCGCTTCGGACTGCGTGGTCGGTGGAATTCATGACATCGGTTTCATCCCGGTCGTGAAGGAGATGGAAGGAACTCCCGTGCATGGTTTCAAGATGCTCGTCGGAGGCGGACTCGCCACTTTTGCGCGTACCGCCGAAGTGCTTTACGAGTTCGTTCCGGTGTCCGATTTCCTGAGGGTGAGCGAAGCCCTTATCCGGGTTTTCGACCAGGCGGCGGAACTCCGTAAATCCCGCTTCAAGGCGCGCATCAAGTTCCTGGTAAGCTGGATAGGGATAGACGGGCTGCGCGAACGCGTCGAGGAAGAACTCAAAAAGGACTGGGCGAAAGAACCCGTGAGTCCTGAGCCCTATCTTTGGAAAGATGATGAAGAAACCGACGCTCCCCCCGTCTTGAACACCCTGAACGGAGCAGGGGCAAGTCCGAATGGCGACGCGGCGGATTATTACACCTGGAGAAAAACGAACGTCACCGCACAGAGGCAAGAAGGCTATTTTGCTGTCGAGGTGAAACTACCATTGGGGAACATTCTTACGGATCAGTTCTTCGCCCTGGCCGACCTCACCCGACGTTTCGCGAGAGGGCGCGCAAGAACGAGTTTCGAGCAAAACCTCGTCCTTAGATGGGTGCGTGAAGGAGAGCTTTACCCTCTCTGGAAAGAACTCCAACGCATCGGTCTCGCCGAAAAAGGCGCCCGTGAGATTTCCGACGTGGTCTCCTGCCCGGGAACGGATTCATGCAAACTCGGCATCACTTCCTCCATGGGGCTGGCCAACGCCATTCGTGAAACTCTTCATGAAGTCAATCAGGACCCGCTCACACGGGAGATGCACATCAAGATGAGCGGTTGCCCGAATTCCTGCGGGCAGCACCACATTGCCAACATCGGCTTTCACGGGGGGACGCTCAAAGCGGACGGCGTGATGCTGCCCGCTTATGAAATCTTCCTCGGCGGCCGATACGAAAATACCGGTGGAGAAACCCGCATCGGCAAGCGCATCCAGGTCCGGATTCCCGCAAAGCGCGTTCCTGCCGCGCTCAAGAAAATGTTGTCCCACTACCAGGAAAACAGAAACGAGGGTGAGCGTTTCAACGAGTTTTTGGACCGCGTGGGCAGCGCGTCCTTCGAAGACTTGTTGCATGAATTTCATCTGGCCGGCCAGTTCAACGACGAACCCGATTCTGATTTGTTCATCGACTGGAGTCAGGACAGGCAATACGTATTGGAGAGAGGAGAGGGCGAATGCCTAGCCTAGAAAAACAATTGGAATTTCTGGACGAGACGCCCGAGGACCAGGTAAAGACGGCTGTTTTGCTCGTCGGTCACGGCAGCCGCGCCCAAAACGCCAACGACGCGCTTTTCCGCGTCGTTGAGCATTTTCAAAAGGCGTGGCCGCATCGCATATTGAAGGCCGCTTTCCTGGAGATCAGTCATCCTTCAATTCCAGAGGGAATCGACTTGTGCGTAGTGGAAGGGTCTGAGAGAATCATCGTCATCCCATATTTTCTATTCAGGGGCAATCACGTGGCAGTGGACTTGCCCGTATTCATCAAAGAAGGCCGGAGGAGATACCCGGATATCGACGTCATTTTGGGTCCGCATCTCGGTTTTCATCCTAAAATGATCGAAATCGTAGATGAACGAATCCAGCAAGTGCTCGATACGCTAAAATTCGAGGAGAATGCCCTACCATGAGCGAACGAAACGGGTCCGCCCGCCCCATCGCCATTTATTATGAACACCCCGAGTGGTTCAAAAAGCTTTTCGATGAACTCGACCGGCGGGGTATCACATATCAAAAAATAGAAGCCCACAACCATCGCTTCGACCCTACCGAAACCGAATCACCCTATTCGTTGATTGTAAACAGAATGAGTCCATCCGCATGGGCGCGAGGACATACCCATGCGATTCCCTACACTCTCGAGTATTGCGCGCACCTAAAGGCGATTGGCGCCAACGTAATCAACGGCTACGAGGCCTATCTCCATGAATTCTCAAAAGTGCGTCAAACCCGCCTGCTCAAGAGCCTGGGCGTCAATCACCCGAGGTCCCGGGTGATCAATCATCCCTCTCAGGCTCCCGCGGCAGCTGAGGGGTTTGGCTTTCCTGTCATCACAAAGGCGAACATAGGCGGGAGCGGAGCTGGCATCCAAAAATACGACTCCCCAGAAGAACTGCAACGAGCGGCGGATGGTGCGAGTATTGATTTCGGCATTGACAACGTGGCGCTCGTTCAGGAATACATCCCGCCGCGAGGAGAACAAATTACCCGTGTCGAAGTTTTGAACAGCAAGTTTCTCTATGCGATCCAGTTGGCTTTGGTGGATCCGAATTCTTTTAATCTGTGTCCAGGCAGTTATTGCCGCCGCAACGAGGAGAGCTCATGCGGGGTGAACGACAGGGGCGCTTTGATTCAGAAAGTCACACCCCCGCAAGAGGTAATTGAAACGGTTGAGAAAATCATGCAAACAGCCGGCATTGAGATAGGCGGCGTCGAATATCTGGTAAGCGACAAGGACGGGGAAATCTATTATTACGACATCAATGCGCTCTCCAATTTCGTGGACGATGCGCAAAACGTGATCGGTTTCGATCCCTGGCCACTGATGGCCGACTTCATCCTCGACCGTTCGAATCACTCCGCTCCTGCGGTAAACCCATAAGGTGAGCAAAGACGCTTTGATAGGCCTACATACTTTTCTATAATGAGAGCGTGTTTGAGACAGCCGCCGTATACGCCCTCATATCAGCAATTTTACTTGCGCTAAGGGATATTTTCGGACGCTTCGCAGTTCGCGGCATAGACCCCATCTCCGGAACGGCCTTTACCGCCATCATAGGCCTACCCGTTCTCTGGACTATATCCGCAGCGAGAGGAGATTTTTCAGATCCCTGGCCGGGCTTGGGCTGGCCTCTGCTTTTCATCGCCATCGCGGGGATTTTCAGAGTCTGCTTCGCGCGCACCATGCTGTTCGCCGCCACGCAATACATCGGGTCCGCACGTACGAGCACCATCGTAGCGACGAATCTGATATTCGCCGTATTCTTGGGCGTTGTCTTTCTAGGAGAGGCGCTCACACTCACCTTAGGGCTGGGCGCCCTGCTCGTGTTTGGTGGTTACATCTTCATCGCAAGGAGTCATCCCAATCACCAGGGCAGTGAACCCCCTAAAAACCAATATATCGGAATGGGATTGGCTCTCGGCTGCGCGCTGGCCTTTGGAGCGGCCGCAGTGCTTGTGCGACCCGCGGTAGGATTCTTCACATCCGCCAACGAGGCGAACTTCTATTCCAACATTTTCGCAGTAGCGGCCTTTTTGCCTTTCCTTTTCCGCAAAGGGAAAATAAGCGAAATCAAAAACTGGACCCCGAGTAACTGGGGGTTCCTCGTTCTGGCCGGTTTATCGGCAAGTCTCGGCGTCACTTTTCTATATCTCGCACTGGCGAATGCTCCCGTCGTCTACGCTTTTCCCATCTCGCAATCCAGGCCTTTGTTCGCTATAGCTATTTCATGGACTTTTCTGCAATCGGAAGAGAGAATGAACTGGTGCGTCGTGGCAGGCGCGCTCGCAATTTTTACAGGCACGGTTACCCTGATTTTCAACGGATAAGGTATATTGGCAGTTCCTTGGAAAACAGCCCCCGGATTCAACCCTTCATTCCATGCGAAAATGCGTGTGAGCCTGGGAGGAGCAAAAAACATGTTGCGGAAGGCCAGACCTTGGGCTACATTTGACTTAAATTACTAACTTGCCCCTCCATGAAGGAGAACTCCACGACATGATGAATATCGGGGAAGAAAAGGCAGATAACGTGGTTGTCATTTCCATTGAAGGTCGTGTCGACGGTCTCACTGCACCGGATCTGGAAAACCGGATATCGGAAATCGTAGATCGTGGGGATGTCCGTGTCCTGCTTGATTGCGAAGGAATGACATACGTCAGCAGCGCCGGGCTACGCATATTCCTCACAGGCGCCAGAAAATGCCAGTTGAACGAGGGCAAGTTAATGATCTGCGCGCTACAGCCCGATTGCAAGTCAGTGATAGAAACCAGCGGTTTTCATACCGTCATCGATTGCCACGACACTCGAGAGGCAGCCCTCGCGGCGGCTTCATAAAGGAGCGCTTCATGCTGACATTTGTGGATGAAATCCTTTTGTTGATGCTGGATGACGAGAAAGGTTCGTTCCTCCCCATTCGCGAGAGCACGATGGGATATGTCCTCGCTGGCGCCGTTCTCATGGATCTGGCGTTTGCAAACCGAATCGACACAGACCCCAGCCAGTTGATGGTTCTGGATAAAACCCCTATCGGCCAACCGCTGCATGACCGGATTCTCGAAACAATAGCGGCTTCCAACGAAACCAGGGATACCAAGGCTTGGATAGAAACGATTTCCCGAGAGGCCACTGAAATCCGCGAGCAATCCCTGGCCGGTTTGGTCGAAAACGGCATTTTGGAATCCCAGGAGGAAAAGTTCTTGTGGGTTTTCCGGGCGCGGAGATATCCGATGATCGATGGTCGCGCCGAGCGTGAAGTGAAGCTGCGCATTACCGGCGTGCTACTGTCGGATGAAACTCCGGACCCCAAAGATGTCGCTATCATCTGCCTCGCTGATGCATGTAACATTTTGCGTGAAGTGTTTTCCGAAAGGGAGATCCATCGGATCCGTCCCAGAATCGATCAGATCCGCAAGCTGGATCTCATCGGACGTGAAGTCAGTGGAGCGATTCAGGAAATCGAACAAGCGATCATGGCGGCGATGACGCATGCCCACCACTAGAAATCGCGGATTTAGAGCAGCCTTGAAGTAAAGAGCATCGACAGCTTCCATTCATAGGCGGTCGATGCGGAAATGTTTTCCTCTTTGCTTAATCGCAAGCGTCATTTTCAAATGCGCCACATGCCTTTTGCCTAAAAATTTCCGCTATCCCGCCTGCGCACCAAATTCACGGATCGCATCGAAAGCACCAGTTCGTTTTCCTGGTTGAAAGTCCTGAATTCCATAAGAACGATCCCGCGCCCGGGCTCCGAACGAGACGCTCTCGTCTCGATGACTTCCGCCTCGACCCGCAATGTTTCACCAGGACGAACGGGCTTCAACCAGCGGATGGAATCCATGCCGGGCGAACCCATCCCCGTGGTTCCGATAACGCCCGTATCGATAAACAGACGAAACGAAGTCCCGATCGTATGAAATCCACTGGCGATGATGCCGCCATATGGAGACTCGGCCGCTGCATTCTCATCGATATGGAACGGCTGCGGGTCGTACAACTCGGCGAATTCTATGATTTCTTCGGTCGAGAGCGTTTTCTCGTTCGTATGAATTTTCTCGCCGACGCTGAAATCCTCAAAATATTTTTCTTTCATACATAACAACCTTGAAAATTCATGTTATGCCGAGGTTCCTGGATATTTCTTCTCTGCTTCCTCGGCCCCTTCCGCCTCGTTGTAATCTTCATCCAGGTCTCCCGTTCCAGCTGGATACTTCACGGTGTAGTAAGTGGCTTCCCCATCAACGGCTCGGCTTCTGTGGTTCGTATACCTGGGAATGTGAATCAAATCGCCACGCTCAACAATCTTGTCTTCTTCACCAAGTATATAGTGAAACTTGCCATCCAGAATCAGCGTAAACTGTTCTTCGTTCGGGTGCATATGAAGCGGAGGATCCTCTCCCTCCGGCTTAGTGACTATACCGACCTTCATGAACTCGCCCACAACGCTTTTCTCCCTGAATTTGGGATTCGTTCTGCTGTTGTTTTCCTTCATTCCTTCGATTTCATAAAAAGGCATGCGTATTCCTCCTCTTTTCATTTGAAAAACCTATAATTCCTCATACTCATTGATGGACATGGGAAGCTGAACAGGCTCTTTTCGATTTGCGGAAACGTCCATAGCCATGGTGAGCAGCAAATTCCTGTGTCCGTCTTGTACGGTGGCATGCGGCGTTTCCAGCCCTGTGTAGACCCGCCCAAACCAGGCGTTGGTTTCTTCCCGCATCGGACCCCAGAGCTGTTCGAACACGACGTCGCCAGGCGGGTAACTCGTCAGAAAATCCACGTTTCGCTTGACATCGGGCGTGTAGCCGGCGGGTTGCGCATTTTCACTGGCGAGAACCAAATCCCTGTGAGTGTCGTCGATGGTGAGAACACCCTCTGTGCCCACGATGCCGATTTCCAGGCTATAAACGGAGCCGGGCCAAACCGTCGGCAGCGCCCATGAAATATTCATGCTCCATATCGTGCCATCATCGAATGTGAAGATGCCCAAGGTTGCGTCCTTTGTGCCGTAGGATGCGCCGAGCGCCTTATCCATCGAGCGCGCATAAACTTCCACAGGCGTTTTTCCTTCCATCAACCACATGCAGACATCCAAGCTGTGCGTCCCCGAGACGACCATCGGCGTGAGTATGCCGCGGTATTCCGTTTTCGTCACTGTGGCGATGGGCACCAGACGGTTCATGAAAGCTCTCGTGACGACCGTAGTGACATCGCCGAGCTGGCCGGTGCGAATCTTTTCTTTCGCGACCAGAAATCGCCTTCTGAAACGCTGCGTATAGCCGACAACCGCGTCGACCCCGGCGTCTTCGATGGCCTGGAGGACCCGGGCCGAATCGGCCGCATTCGTAGCCAGGGGCTTTTCGATAAACATATCATGGCCCCCGTCCACGGAAGCCAAGATGGGACCTACGTGCTCGTTCTCTTCGGTGGCGATGATGGAAGCGGTCACCTCAGGTCGGGCCAAGAGCTCCTTATAGTCCGTAGTGAAGAAATCGGCATTCGTATCTTCAGCAAGCTTTTTCCCTACTTTCTCATTGATGTCACAAAGTCCCAGCCACTCTACGCCCGGATAATCTCGGGCGAATTCTGCGCGAATTTTTCCGATAGTCCCGCAACCGATAATTGCCAAGCCGATGGGCGATCTGTTTCCATTCTCAGTGTTCATTCACTACTCCCTGATGTGTACGATGAAATTATGTGACACGCTCCGGCTGACTTCTCTGTCAGCGGGAAATCATAACAGGCGTATAAAATTGCTGAATATTCAAATCTAGTCCTTAATTTCGACGCGAATCGCTTCGAGGGGTTTGTCTCCGTGATTCTCTACAGCGTGCAGACCCTCTCTGCCCAGCCAGAAAGGAACACCTTCTCTACGATCTTCGCTGATGGCGCAAACCTCGCCCTTCTCATTGTAATAGGTGAGTTTCGGAAAACTCATGATAGTGAACACGCTCTCCCATTTATGCGTGTGCTCTTTTTCCAGTTCACCCGGCTGAATCGTCACGCGTAAAACGCGAACCCGATCGTTCTCGAAAACGATTTCGTGATTGTCCGGAGCCGCGATTACGGCATCCAACTCTTCGGGCGTTCCGGGAATGTATGGAGGCCTACTTCCAGTAGCATTTTCGCTCAACTTCTATCCCTCCTATGAAAATACAAATATGTAGACTAAGTAAACAATGATTTCGGCAGCATCGCGTGAACTCCTTTCACACCGTTTACAATTTGCGTTACCCGCAAGTCTACGGCGAGGCTGCAAAGCGTATATGCGTCATCTCTACTCATACCTCGCAGCTCCCCCAGGAATTGAATCGTCTCGCGCAGCGCCATTTTGGCCGCATTATCGAGAATTGGATCAAAACCCATCAGGATATAATGCGTATCGGTTTCCGCCCGGGGGTTTTCAAGTTGCAAATCCTTTCTAACGATAATCTCCATCGTCCCCGAGAGACCTGTTTCAATGGCCGTCAAACAGGCTTCTCCGTCTCCCTGGCAACCATGCCCGTCACCTACGGAAAACAACGCGCCCTCGTTGAAAATCGGGAAATACGCGATGGAACCCGAGATGAGCTCCTTGTTGTCCAGATTTCCGCCCCAGGCGCTTGGAGGATAACTCCCAACACGGCCTACGGCAGGCGGGGGCGCCACGCCGAAGTTTCCGAAATAAGGCCGGAGTGGCACCTTGACGCCCGCTCCCCAGTCTCCCGTTTGCGCTTCCAGGTCGAGGTCCACGATAACGGCGCGCGTATACGGAAAATCCTCCGGCAATCCGCCCATCATCGGCCGGATGGCGTTATATCCCCAGTCATAGCGCGTTTTGACCTCATGAATGCGGACTTCCAGCACATCTCCGGGTTGCGCGTCTTCTACGGCGACAGGACCCGTCATGATATGGGGGCCAAGTTCCTGGGGAACCTGTGCGAGGATGTCTCTTAAATTCCGGGACGCCCGAGTTCCGAGTTCCGCCAGATATTCCTCTCTGCCCGATTCCGTATGAACCTCCAGCGTGTCGCCCGAGCGAATCCGCATCACCGGCTCCAGGGAGGCGTCGTAAAATCCCCAGTGAACGGTGTCCGGGTTCGCAATCAATTCATGAGTCGCCATCAACACCCTCCCTCATCAAGAATACTCTTCGGCAGCATCGCGTGAACGCCTTTGACCCCGTTCACAATCTGCGTAATGCGCAGATCCACCGCCAGACTGCACAATGTATAGGCATCATCTTTGCTCATGCCGCGCAATTCTCCTAAAAACCCGATCGCTTCCCTGAGCGCCATTTTGGCTGCATTATCGAGAATGGGGTCGAACCCCATGAGGATATGGTGAGTCGGCGTCTCAGCACGGGGCATTTTCAGACTCAAATCCTTGCGGACCATGAGTTCGACCCTGGCGGACATGCCACACTCCAGAGCCGACAGGCAACTCTCCCCGTCCCCCTGGCATCCGTGCCCATCGCCTATGGCGAACAAAGCGCCATCCTGGAACACGGGAAGATAGACGCGAGCCCCGGCGATGAACTCCTTGTTGTCCATGTTTCCGCCCCAGATTCCTGGAGGAGTGGATGGAACACGGCCAAAATCGCTCGGTGGGGCCACACCGAAGTTGCCGAAATACGGCCTGAGCGGAACCTTCACGCCTGCGCCCCAATCCCCCAAATTCGTTTCTTTGTCAATTTCCACGATTACCGTTCTCGAATACGGAAAATCTTCGGGCAAGCCGCCCGCCAAGGGCCGGATGACGTTAAAGCCCCAGTCATAGCGCGGCCAGATATCCAGAAACCGAACCTCCAGGACGTCTCCCGCCAAGGCTCCTTCCACTGCGATGGGACCGGTGAGGATATGGCCTCCCAGGTCCCTCTTTCCGCGCTCGGCGATGTGGCGCAGATATTCAGACGCTCTTTCCCGAATCGGAGACTCAAGAGTTCTGATTCCCGGTTCGGTGTGAATTTCGAGCACATCGCCCGAAGCGACGGTGAGTACCGGAGAAAGTCCGGCGTCATAATAACCCCACTGGATATTGTCGGGGTTTTGCGCAATCACGTGTTCGGCCACTTGCGACCCTTTCGTAGGGTGAGGCTCATTCGAACAATGATTTGGGCACCATGGCGTGAACCCCCTTGGTGCCGTTCACGATCTGAGTTACACGCAGGTCGACCGCCAGGCTGCACAATCTGTACGCATCATCGCGGCTCATGCCCCGAAGCTCACCCAGAAACTGAATCGTCTCCCGCAAGGCCATCTTCGCCGCGTTATCGAGAATCGGGTCAAAACCCATCAGTATGTAGTGCGATTCCGTCTCCGCGCGCGGGGTTTTGATGTTCATGTCCTTGCGGACGGTCATCTCGAAAGTGCCGATGAGACCCATCTCGATTCCGTTGATGTTCGCCTCCCCGTCTCCCTGGCAGCCGTGTCCGTCGCCTACGGAGAACAAGGCACCTTCGTTGAAAACCGGCAGGTAGATGGTCGACCCGGCCGTGAATTCCTTACAATCCGTGTTACCGCCCCACTCTCCCGGAGGAGACGACGGCACGCGCCCAAGCACCGAGGCGGGAGCTACCCCGAAGTTTCCGAAAAAAGGCCCGAGCGGCACCTTGACTCCTGCGCCCCAGTCGCCCGTTTCGTTTTCTTCGTCGATCTCGACAAGTACGACTCTCGTATAAGGGAAATCCTCCGGCAGACCGCCCACCAGGGGTCTGAAACCGTTATAGCCCCAGTCATAGCGGGGCTTGACCCCATGAATCTTGATCTCGAGCACGTCGCCGGGTTCGGCGCCCTCGACGGCAACGGGACCCGTCATGATATGCGCCCCGGGGCCCTGTTCCATCGTCTCCAGGATTCGCCTTAGGTTATCCGAAATTCTCTCGGGATGTTTGCCCAGAAAATCCTTCCGGCCTGATTCGGTTTTCACGATGAGCGTATCGCCGGAAGCGATCGTCATAACAGGAGCAAGAGCGGCATCATAAAAACCCCAATGACAAGTATCGACAGTGGTATCCAGTTCGTACGTAGCCACAAGCACTCCTCCCTATTTTTCACTGTGGTACATCAAGTATCCCGGAAGGATATCTCCAGGCGTCTGTTGTATCCCCGTGATATAACCATCCGGCGATATGTTCAGAATTCGCTGGCGACTCTATCATCCAGGGCCTTGAAGATCAAAAATCCACCCTTCAAACAAGATCAAGCGAGGACCGCGTCCACGAGCGCAGGCAATACCTCACCCGTTTTCCCTTGAATCCGTATGTCCGCTTTGGCGTCAAAACGGGTGGGGCCTTCGTTCACTATGACGAGACGCGCTCCTGCTTTTCGGGCTCGCTCGGGCAAGCCGCCTGCCGGCCTGACTGCCAACGAGGAGCCGGCGACCAGGAAAACCTCAGCCCTTTTTGATGCCTCAACCACCCTGGACAATTTTTCCGGGCACAACCCCTCTCCGAAGAAAACCGCATCCGGCTTCAAAAGGCATCCACAGTCCTCGCACTTCGGTATCCCCTCACCGCCCTGAGCCCGCGCGTGCACTTCGGAGCGAGGCAGTTTAGACCCACAACCCACACAAACGCACACATGACTCGTTCCGTGTATTTCTACGATCTTGTCCGGCTCATGGCCAGCTTTCTGGTGAAGGCCGTCCGTATTCTGCGTGACGAGCAATTGCAGGCGACCGTGTCGGGACAACCTCGCCAAGGCGAAATGCCCACCGGATGGAGCGGCGTTTTGGACCAGATTGTATCCATCCTGAGCCACTTCCCAGTAGCGCCTTTGTATATCTTCCGAAGCGAGCCACCGACGAATCTCGAAATCTTTCGGATCGAATCGATCCCAGATTCCCCCTTTGGATCTGAAATCGGGAATCCCGCTTTCAGTACTTATGCCGGCGCCGGTAAGGCACACGGTCGAGTGAGATTCCAACACCCATGCCGCCGCCTGTTCAATAAGTTCTAATTGAGAGCCGTTCAATGGTTCTTCCCAGAATTGAAATAAATAATCACAATAACTACAACGAGATGTGAAATTCTCTGGCCAGTTGATGTATGGTACGAAAGAATGGAGCGCGTGCAAATCGGAAACGATTACTCGTGAGGACACAAAAATTGCCTGACGCGAAAAAGCACTTGCTCAAATTGATATCACTTTTCGTCATATCCGTCATGGGCATTGGCCTGTCCGGTTGCGCCGACTCTTTGCTCCCCAGAGTGAAGCCAAGTACCGTCAAAATCCTGAAAACCGCCATTGAAACGGAATTCTCCCAATTGACCAGCGAATTCGACCGCCTCGACCAAAAAGGCGATCTGGGGCTTTGTGCTCCCCTGCTCTTCGGAGTTGCGCGATACGCCGTTTACCAGGCGGTGGAGGAGAAAAGAACGGCCACTATGGCGCAACTGACCCGCTTCATCATGAGGGCGCGTACGGCCATCAAACGCGCGGAAGAGAAGATGCAAAATAAAGAATGTGTGGATACGGATGGCGATGGACTTACCGACCTCACGGAATACCGCAAATACAAAACGAAACCTGATAATGCGGATACAGATGGGGATAAGGTTTCAGACTCCCTGGAAATCCGCCGGTACCGGACCAATCCGCTCAAAGCGGATACGGATGGCGACTTGCTCGACGATGGGGACGAGATTTCTCATGGCTTGAATCCGCTCCTTGCCGATAGCGATGGGGACGGATTCATCGACGGCGTAGAGATCGCCCACGGTTCGAACGCGCGAGATGCGTGTTCTCAGCCCCTGGATGCGCAAAATCTCGATCGCCTGCGCGATTGCGGACGAAACAGGATTCAAGCCATACCGGCTCAAGTTCAAACACCGAAAGAACGAACTCCGTCGCCTGCGTCCAAGACGAAACAAATCCCTGACAAAAAGAGGATAACCAAGACCCCTGAACCGAAAGCGAAACCCTCTCCCCCGGCGCACGGAGAACGGCCCCAAAAGATCGAAAAAGCGAAGTCCGTGCCTGAAAAACCGAAACCGCCGCCCACCCGCAACGGCGCACATCCGGAACGAAAAATTCAGGCGACTCAAGTCCGCAAGACGAAAGCGACCGTTTCGCCAAGCAATGCGGCGAATAACGGTTCCGTCCTCCATCAAGCCAACGCGAACCACACCAAAACGCCCGTCAAGGAACCACCGCAAGCGACACGACACGAAAAGCTGGAAGCGAATCTTCAGGAGAGTCCAACCAGAGCGAACCGCGAAGAACAGCAGACTCACGCGCCTCCCGGTGTTTCTCTCGCGCAAAACCCCGAAAATACAGAAAAACCCGGCGAGGCTCCACCGGTCCTCCAGTCATCGGAGCCTGCGAAGAAAAAGACCTTTCCCCCTGCCTCTGAGAACTTCCCCTCCGCGATTTTCTTGAGGTTGTGGTAGAGTCGTTCATGATGTCCCTGGTTGATAGATACGTTGGAGAATCTATGGCCATATGATGAGTACGCTTCCGACCCGAACGCAAAATTCATCGCACCGCGATTTGAATCGTTTTCATGAGTTGAAGAAAAAAAGCATAGGAGAAATGAACATGGCAGATCAGAAAACCGCCCTGAACCGATTTAGCCGGCGCATTACCCAACCGCCCTCACAGGCTGCCTCACAGGCCATGCTCTACGGCGCCGGGCTGGATGAAATCGACATGAAAAACCCCCAGGTCGGCATCGCCAGCATGTGGTGGGAGGGAAATTCCTGCAATTTTCACCTCAACCGGCTCGCCGAATACATCAAACAAAGCGTGAACGCCGAGAAGAAAATGGTCGGCCTCATTTTCAATACGATCGGCGTGAGCGACGGCATCTCCATGGGAACGGAGGGCATGAAGTACTCCCTGCAATCCCGGGACCTCATCGCCGACTCGATCGAAACCGTCGTCGGTGCGCAATGGTATGACGCCTTGGTCACGCTCCCCGGGTGCGACAAGAACATGCCCGGCTCCATTATCGCCATGGCCCGGCTCAACCGGCCCAGCCTGATGGTTTATGGCGGTACCATCAGCCCGGGATTTCTCAATGGAGACAAACTGGACGTGGTCTCCGCCTTTCAGGCCTATGGCGAATATTTTTCGGAAAAAATTGACGAAGAGCGCTTTCAGGCGGTCATCCGGCACGCCTGCCCGAGCGGCGGCGCCTGTGGGGGGATGTACACGGCAAATACGATGTCCTCATCCATCGAAACGCTGGGAATGAGCCTGCCATACAGTTCATCGAATCCGGCCATGAGCGATGACAAGAAAAACGAGTGCCTCGACGTGGGGAAAGCCATTTATCATCTACTCGAAAACGATATCAAGCCCAGCGACATCATGACGAGAGAAGCGTTCGAGAACGCGATCACCATCATCATGGCGCTCGGTGGCTCGACCAATGCCGTCCTCCACTACATCGCCATCGCCAAGGCTGTTGGGATTGAACTCACGATCGACGACTTTCAGGAAATCAGCGACAGAACGCCTTACGTCGCGGATTTGAAGCCAAGTGGACAATTCGTTATGGAAGACCTCCACGACGTTGGCGGCGTGCCGGCCGTTCAAAAACTTCTCCTGCAAGAAGGCCTGCTCCACGGTGATTGCCTCACCGTCACGGGCAAGACGCTCGGAGAAAACATCGAGGCCTTGCCCGACCTTCATTCTGGCCAGAAAATCATCGTGCCGCTATCGTCTCCCATCAAGAAAACAGGGCACCTCCAGATTCTCTACGGGAACCTCGCGAGCGAGGGCGCCGTCGCCAAGATTACTGGAAAAGAGGGAGAACGCTTCGAGGGTCCTGCGCGATGTTTCGACTCCGAAGAAGACGCCCTCAAGGGATTGGAGGAAAACAGGGTTCAAAAAGGAGACGTCGTCATCATCCGCTATGAAGGCCCTCAGGGAGGTCCCGGGATGCGGGAGATGCTGACGGTTACGTCCGCAATCATGGGGGCCGGCCTCGGGGACGATCTCGCCCTCATCACGGACGGGAGGTTCTCGGGCGGCACGCATGGTTTCGTCGTCGGACACGTCACGCCCGAAGCCCAAACCGGCGGCCTCCTCGCTCTCGTTGAAGACGACGACATTGTTTTGATCGACGCCCAAAACCGCGTCATGGAACTCAAGGTGCCCGAGGAGGAGATAGAGCGGCGGCGGCAGAGCTGGAGCGCGCCCCCGCTTAAATTCACCAAGGGCACGCTCTACAAGTATGCCAAGTGCGTATCTTCCGCATCGGAGGGATGCGTAACGGACGAATAGTCGCTGACCATGAAAAAAGAGGGGAGTCGTTTTCTCCCCTCTTTTTTTTGGATGCGTTGCTGTCTACGATGCGCCGCTTTTCTTTCTGCGTTTGGCGAATTCCTCGAAATAGCCTCCGATGGAGGAAGCCGGCCAGTCAAAGCCAATCTCTTGGGCTTTTTGCAGCACTTCGTCTCCGCTCAAGCCTTCTTCTTCGGCCAGATGAACCAGCGAGCAAATCCCGGCTCGCCCCAAGCCTTTTCAGTGAACGTACACCGGGCCGTCTTTCCTGGCCTCGCTGAGCTTTTGGTGGATTTCTCCGGACAACTCGTCGCTGATGTTCGCGGCGCTTACGGGAATATGCACAAAGTTCATCCCCAACTCTTGGGCCGACTCTCGTTCCGCATCGGGCGGCAACTCAGGTTCTTCCTCATCGGCGAAACGCAAATTGACCACGGTTTTTATTCCCACGTCCGCCAGACGCTCCATATCCTTCCGCCCCGGTTGGCTGCCGAACACGAGATTTTCCGCCAAATTAAAGCTGTCCATGCGCTTTTCCCTCTTCGGTGGCCATTAGACTCGCTGCACCAGTTCTCTACAACGAAGCAGACAGGTCACCTTTTCATCCTGTCCGTCACGCTTATAAATTCCAAGCAGATTGTTGATCATTCTCTCCACGATACGGCGAGGAGGGGTTGCCTGTAAAAACCGCATATCGAAATGATAGCCAAGTCCCCGCAAGATTCCTGCACAATCCCCCACGCTCAAGCGTTTTCCCCTATCAAAGGGATCCAGAAATATGGGCTCCTCATCGCCTTGGAATTTGACGATAAAATGCCCCGGCATCCCGACTCCGTGAAAGGGAAGTCCCAACCGCCAGGCGAGAATCAAATACAAAGCGGAAAGCGATATAGGGATACCGCGTCTGCGCTCCAATACACGATTCATGAAACTGTTCTGCGCATCATAGTAATTACCCCGTTCGCCATCGAAGCGAAGTTCTCCATGTAGATATTCTACGACTTCGTCGACAACGGCGTCGGCTTTACTTATCCCCTCCAATCGCCTCCGCAAATGATTTTCCATGCCCAGCAGTTCGTCTTTTTTCATCTCCATGTTTTCGAGCGGATGGCCGAAAGACGCCAGCAAGAAGCAAGCATCCTCCAGATCCACGTCTTCCACCGAGGAAAGAGACCAGTCCGAAAAAGCGATTTCGATTTGCTTGTAATGGAATTCCATAAGCGAAGGTGGCAGGACCACCTCGCTCGACTGACGCTTCTTCATCATGTCCAGAAGTCTTTTCTGATCTTCAGTCGAAAATTCGGAAACCTGGCGGTCCAAAACCGTCGTCACTCCCGGCGAACCATCACTCAACAATCGACAAACGGCCTCTAATTGCGAATCACTCAACGACAAATTGTCTCTCCCCGGTTCGCGGTCGTATCTTCCCTCTTCCTACTGTTGAAATATGGTATTATCAATAACACATAACAACAATTTGCGCCCGATGGGGAGAATCGCATGTCCACGTATGCCGATGTGGTGGCGGAAGTACTTCAAGACGCGGGCATCGAATATATTTTCGGGGTTCCGGGAAGCTTGAGTTCCGTCGAGTTGATCGAAGCCGCGAGAAAACGCGGCATACGCTACATCCTTTGCAGCAACGAAAGTAGCGCGGCCGTGAAGGCGGGCACGTACGGCATCATGACGGGACGACCGGGAGTCGTGAGTACAGGAGTCGGCCCGGGGGCGGCTGCCGTCCTCCATGGCGTGGCGAACAACTTTCTCGAACGAGCACCATGCCTCATTTTGACCGACCGCTTTTCCGACGAGCAGTTTCGCCGTCAGGGCCGGCAAAGATTAGATCAGGATCGTTTGTTTCGTCCCATCACGAAAGGCACCTTCAAGATCGCGAAAGACAACGCCGCGGTGGCCATCAGGCGGGCGCTGGCTCTGGCCGCTGAAGGAAGGCCGGGCCCCGTGCACGTGGATCTCCCCTACGACGTCATGCTGGCGAGCGCCGAGGAAACCGATTTTCCCCCAAAGGAGAACCCCAAAAAATATATTGGCCGCATCGGGTCTGCTCATCCGGGCATTTGTACAACTATCAACGCGATTTCGGAGTCGCAAAACCCGATAGTCATTGCAGGCCTTCAGGTAAACCGCTCTGGGCGAGAAACAGAAAAAGAGTTCGTACGCTTCGCAGAGAAACTCGGAGCGCCGGTTCTCGCCGCACCATCAGCAAAGGGTATCTTGCCGGAACAGCACCCCCTCGCCATGGGAACCTTCCGGGGCGCATCTTCTGAACGGGAATTGATAGACAAGTCGGACTTATTCATTCTAGTGGGCTTCGACACGGTGGAAGTATTCGCCCCCGGGTTTTGGAGCTATCCCCAGAAAGTGATCAATCTGGATGAAGTGCCGCATCTCGATGATTTGATTCGGCCGGAAATAGAGGTCGTCGCTCATCTCGCCGACATCCTCAGAGAGTTGAGCACCTCCCTCACCGCTAATCATGCCTGGAACACCGAGGAGTTAGATTCCTATAAAAAAATGAGGCAATCCGCATTGTTCCCATCCGGAGAAGGCCTGATGCCCGGCGCCGTCATTCGGATAACACGGGAATGTCTCCCCGACAAAGGCATCATGACCGCCGATGCGGGAAGTCACAAGGTCCTGGCCAACGACATCTGGGAGACGAGACGTCCTCTGGGTTATCTGACCTCCAGCGGGCTGGGTTCGATGGCAGTCGCCACGCCGGCCGCCATGGCCGCCAAACTAGTCGAACCGGACGCGCCTGTTGTATGCCTTACCGGGGATGGTGGATTTCTCATGCGGATTGGCGATATGGAAGTCGCCGTTCGCGAAAATATCCCCTTCGTCACCGTCATATTCAACGATCGATATCTGAACCTGATCAAAATCAAACAAGACAACAGATCCTTCCCGCGTCTTGGCACCGAGTTTCGCGATTCCGACTATTCATCCGTGGCGAAAGGGCTGGGTTGTGAGGGTGAGAGAGTTTCTTCCGAAGAAGAATTGAAAGATGCGCTCAACCGCGCATTTTTGTCTGAAAAACCCTGGGTTATCGATGCCGTCATCAATCCCGAAGGCTATGTAGGCTCAAAAGACGTTCGCGCGGAATAATGAAAATTTTATGCTTGACACAAACCTCTCAACAACGCATGTTATACTGTATCTCGTTCGCATAGATGGGGGGAATTGTCATTTCCCTGTGAATCAGAGCCCAGGCCAGGGGCTGGGCATGATATCCTCGACCTCTTTTGAGAGGTCTCCGCGCGGGAGGATTGTAGGTGCCAGAAGGAACCGTAAAGTGGTTTAGCGACAAGAAGGGGTATGGCTTCATTTCTCGGGAAGATGGTGACGATATATTCGTTCACTTCTCGGCCATCGTTGCGGATGGGTTCAAATCACTGAAAGAAGGTGAAAAGGTCACATTCGAGATCACCCAAGGCCCCAAAGGGCTTCAGGCGGCGAATGTAACCAAACAAGAAGAATAATTTTCCTCACACATATAGCTTCAGCGGGTAAAGGCTACAAAACGGTCCTGATATACTTCAAGACCGTCTGAGCGGCTTTGTCTCCGCTTCGCACCGCTCCTTCTAATGTGGCCGGCAGTCCTGTGCGAGTCCAATCTCCAGCCAGAAGAAAGCCCTCTATCGGCGTTTCCGTATCCATCCGGTATCTTTGTTCCGCCACCCCGTTCGCCCAAGTAGCGGCGCGCTCCCGCACCACCAAGATATTCCGAATTCGGTTATTGGGAATCATGCGATTCAGGCACTCTCTCGCGGACAGTTCGATAGTCGATCGTTCCTCGGATGCGATGGAATCCTCTGCTCCGGCCAACAGACACATTAGATTTTCAGCACCTTCTCTGCCAGCTTCAGGACGAAACAGCCAGTCCCACTCCTCGTTTACAATCGCCTCGAAAGGAGGCCCTTCATCTGGTTGTTCAAGCCAAAAATATGCGCTGGCGATAGGCCCTGAACACAGTTTTCCCAGATGCGAAAAAGGCGCCTGCTCAACAAGTCTGCCACCCAGCAGTTTCCCAAGAGCATCGGGCGGCACGGCGGAAATGACTGCACCGGCATGCAATATCTCACGTTCCCTCAGGATCACGCCGCTGATTTTCCCATTATTGATGTCAAATCCGAGTACAGGCTGCTGAACCCTCACCTCTCCTCCGAGGCTCTGGATACGCTGAGCTGCCCTGTTCGCCCATAACGCACTCAGGGCCTTCATCGGCACTCCCAAGGCAGCCCCCTTTGGTCCATCGGCGAAGGCTTCACGAATCACAGCCTTGAACAATTCCGCACTCCCCTGCTCCAAAGGGAGATTTAACACCGCACGCGCAAATGGCTCCCAAAACCAGCGCACCGCCCCATCTTTCTGGCCAAGACGTACGAGCAATTCACTCATGGATTCATTCTGATTCTCATCACTCGATTTGGAAATAATCTTCGAGAGGCCTTTCAGAAGATTAACTTTCTCCGAAAAGCGGGGGCCCCGCCATTTGAGCAAGCCTCTGAGTTGCGCAAAAACCCCTCCGCCCTCCGGAAAGGACAATTGTGTCTTTCTGGCCGATTCCGCTTCCCCGATACGGTAGCTCACCTCCAAAGAAGGAGAGAAAAAAACGTCATCGGTGGCGCCTACTCTTTCCAGCAGTGAGCGCAATGCCGGATTGGCTGCCATGAATAAATGCGGGCCCCAGTCCAACTCCATGCTCGTGGGGGAGTGCATGAAACTTCGCGCCCGGCCGCCAAGAAGCTTACCCGCCTCGAGGACGACTACTTTCACGCCTGATTCGACAAGACGCAAGGCAGCAGCCAGGCCCGCTGCGCCTGCTCCGATGATGATGACCGGCCTTTCGAATCCCCCGGGCACAGACATTCACGCTTCCAGAAAGCAGCGAAGCACTTCTTGTAATTTTTCTCTGGACTTCAAAGAAGGGCGATAATCTATATGCCGAAAATGATTCTTCTCCATTTCACTTAGAAGTCTTCGATAAATTCGGCCCATGATTCTCGCGGGAAGAAGGTTCTCTTGCTTTTCGTGACTCAAGACTTCATTCGCCCCCTCGTAGTATTTACGCGCACGGTCTGCAAGATTACCAAGAAGGCTGATAACTTGGGGGGTATCTGTTTTGTTTCTCAGATCAGATTCCGTTACGCCATATTTTACCAATTCGCATCGCGGAATATAAAAGCGCCCTAGTTCCGCATCCTCCCAAACATCTCTCAAAATATTCGTCAACTGTAGCGCTCTGCCCAAAGAAATGGCGTAATCTTTCGCAAATTCCGATTTCGCGCCGAAAATGCCCAGACACGCCAGTCCTACCGAAGACGCCACTTTGTCACAATAATTTTCAAGGTCCGAGAAATTTTCAAATCTGCTCTCTTCCAAATCCATTTCCACGCCGTCGCAAATATTACGGAAATGCTCCGGTGGTAAGTCGTATTTCCGCGCGGCCCAGGCAAGTTCTCCAATAATCGGGTGAGATGGATTCTCCTCGCTCAACTGATCCAGCGCTTCTTTCCATTCACGCAATGAGGTTTTTTTTCCAGATATCTCGCCCGGCTCGTCGGCGATATCATCGGCCATGCGGCAATACGCATAAACCGCGATGATGGCGCGCCTTTTCTCCGAAGGCAGGCTGTAAAAAGACAGGTGAAAATTTGACCGGCTCGCACGAATGAACCAGCGGCAGTATGCACGGTTCAACTCCTCTTCGGCATGCCGATCCACGTTGGATTCGAGTCGCCAGACCGGGCGAAAGGCAGCGAGCAACGAGTTGGCCTTATCCCGGCCATTCAAAAGCGGCGAACCCGCGCAGACGTTCCATTCCGCACGGGAAATAGCGTCCAGCGCCGCAACCCCGCCGCGCCAAATCGCACGAAGCTCACGGCCCAATGCGCCGCGGGTGCGGTACAAAAGTGGCAAACCCTGCCTGAAGAGACACTTTGTCCTCTTTATCTGAAAAACCAGGAACGCGCGCAGTTGAGGCGTCGCCACATCTGCGAGCAAATCTTCCTCGGAGACGGCGAATCGTTTCATCTCATCCTGAGGCATGTAGACAATGCCCCGTTCGGCATCTTCTTTCACGTCTTGCAAATGATTCGCTATCTGAAGGGCCGTACATATCGCGTCCGAGGCGTGAAAAGCTTCTTCATCACGTATCCCGTGCAGCATGAGAACGATTCGCCCGACGGGATCTGCCGACCGGCGACAATAATCGAGCAAAGCTTCATAGTTCGAATACCGGAGAAACGTTACGTCTTGTTTGAAAGCCGAGAGCAAATCCAGGAAAGGTTGCAGTGGTAAATCGAATTGTTGAATCGTGTGAGAAAGCGCAATGAAAACGTCTGTTTCCGCGATACCTTCCTGGGCCAATATAAGCTGTTCTTCCCATTCATCGAGTCGAGCAAGGCGCTCATTGACGGGCCTGGTCGTATCCGCAATATCATCGGCGCCTCTGGCGAATGCGTAAACCGCAGCGACATGCGGTCTTAACCTCGCCGGCAATAATTTCGAGGCGACGGGAAAATTCTCATAGTGGCCGACTACGATTTTCGTGCATGCATCATAAGCAGCGCTTAAATCAGCTTCCGTTACGGATTTTGTTCTTTTGCCCGAATTCCGAGTTTCCTCGACATTCATGAGAGATTCTATCAACTTCTTGTCCGCGGGCAGGAATTCAAAATCGCGCAATGAGGTAGGATACACCCACTCGTGACCCGCTACTCCTAAATTCTTTGCCACCCCCCTTTCCCATTCACAATCATAAAAGCGGAGGTGTACGCATCTGTCGGGATAGCGGTGACGGGTCTCCCAACGAAGACGACCAACGCGCACTCCGACCCCCAGTTCCTCGCGAATCTCGCGTTGCAAGGCTTCCCGAGTATTCTCGCCATCTTCTATTTTACCACCGGGAAACTCCCAGAAACCCGGCATATGGCCACCCGCCGGGCGCTGACAAATGAGAATACGCCCCTCTTTCCAAACAATTCCGGCGACGACACTTAGCTGCAAAGTGACAACTTCGTCCTTCATCCCGTCTCCAAGAAATCAACTCCGTGCAGTTTCAGGTACTGAATGGTCCGGCAATCGTTTCAAGACACTGGAAAACACAATGGGTTCCGCCAGGGGCAACGCTTCGGCCAACTCTTTCTCATCCGTAAAATGCTCGCCCGGTAGAACCAATCCCGGCATCCGCAGCTTTAGAGAATCTTTTGAGAACGGCCAAGGGGAAATTTCCAGATCATCCATGTTGGCCGTTTTCACTTTCAAGCCGCTTTGTGTTAAGGGATGAACGGCGTCATCCGGCGGAATGATCTCAGGAGCCCGGCAAGCCAGAAGAGATAACGTATCGCAAATTCTGAGCAATGACACGGAATTTTCAATCGCATCTTTATGCGCAGGCTCAATGAGAGTGTCTAATCTTTTGCGCCGCTTCGATTCAGCGTGAATGAAGTCGTTCAACACCTTGGAAACTTCCAGGGGAGCGCCCCTTCTTCCTCCCTGGGCAAGCGAAGAGAAGTGAATGCTGACCAGACAACCCGAAAAGGGGTGAAAAGACTCGCAGGAATCAATGCCCTCCGACCAAATTTCCACCGCCTTATCCGCCGTTATGCCAAAAAAACTATAAGGCAGTCTTGTCATTTCATCCCATTTCGGCGTGGCATCCGAGCGGCACCACCCGACATCATGATTATCGACGGCGAACAACACTTTCTCTCTGAGTTCATCGGGCGGTGAGGGCAGCGATTCAATACCTATCCAATTCCGTGCAATCGTACCCGCGGCCCGGGCGTGGTCATGTTGACTGATGAGACGAACATGGTTATCTCGGGGGCAAACAATCATTTAAGACACCAGAAAACGGCGGAGATTGCATTTCCAATCTGTTGAATCTCCAAGTCTATGACCTATCAGTATTTTATTTCGCCGATGAAAAATGTAACAACTGCCATAGCAGCAAACAAGAAAAACAACGAAATCAAACATACACTTGAACTTACGTGTGCAAAACACATAACTTTGTTACAAATCAGTATATCGTCTAGTCTTGGAGATAAGGAAATCACGCCAAATCATGAATCGAAAAAAATCTCCGCAGGAGCCCGGATCAGTCGGCCTTACGAAAACACAAACCATCACCCTTCCTGAGCCGTTCCGGTCCGACTCCGGCGAAACATTGCCCGAAGTCCAAGTAGCCTATGAAACATATGGCGAACTATCTCCCAAGGGCGATAACGCCGTATTGGTTATTCACGCCTTAACGGGCGACGCGCACGCAGCCGGTTTCCACAGCCCCGACGATCCGCGCCCGGGCTGGTGGGACCCGATGATAGGCCCCGGCAAAGCCATCGATACCCGAAAATACTTCGTCGTCTCCTCCAACAACCTGGGGGGATGCACTGGAACTACGGGACCCGCTTCAATCGATCCCGGTACGGGCAGGGCATACAACACCAGTTTTCCCGTCACCACGGTGGAGGACACGGTTCGCGTCCATAAGCTGCTCTTGGAGCTTTTGGGCGTTAAACGCCTCAAAACTGTTATCGGCGGCTCGCTCGCCGGGATGCAAACCCTGGAATGGGGCCTGCGCTACAGTGATTTTTGCGACTCCGTCATCCCCGTCGCGGGAGCCGCACGTCTCGACCCGATGGGAATCGCATGGGACAAAATCGCCCGCAGAGCTATTACGGCGGACAGCGATTGGAAAGATGGGGACTACGCCGCCGGCGAGGGACCACGCAAGGGCCTGAGTGCGGCACGCATGCTGGCCCACATCACCTACCTGAGTAAAGGAATCATGTGGGAGAAATTCGGCCGCGAAATCAGGGATAAGAATAAAATGCTGGACGATATCGCCTCGCGCTTCGAGGTGGAGAGCTACCTTGATCACCAGGGTGAAAAATTTATCGATCGTTTCGACGCCAATTCATATCTGTATATATCTCGCATGATGGATTTGTATGACGCCTCCCTGGGTTTCGAGAGCCTCGAGGCTTCGCTGTCCCGGCTCAAAACCAAATGCCTGCTCGTATGCTTCATATCCGATTGGCTTTTCCCGCCGGAAAGAAGCATGGAGATCGCCCAAATCCTCCAAAAACTCGACCACGAGGTGGAGCTGCATACAGTGGAATCCACCTACGGGCACGATGCCTTTCTGGTTCAATACGATAAGCTTACCGAGATCGTTGGGGGTTTTCTCAAGAGGCTCGAAAACGGCGGGCCAATCGGCATTGATGCGACTCCTATACCACGGGGATGCAAACGGCTGGTTCTCTCCGTGCCGGGTCATCTCGTCAAGAAACCCATTTTGTGGGAATTAGGAAGAAAATACTCGTTTTCCATCAACATCATGAGAAGCGAGCTGGATGCCCAATCGGGCTGGCAGGTATGCGAATTTGGTGGCAACGAGGAGGAAATTGCGCAAGCGGTCACGGAACTGCGCAATATGGGGGTGTGGGTCGACCCCGGTGGGCATGACGCCATCGACCACGACCGCGCCGAAGTGGTATAAATCGAAAAATTGCTGCCTGGATACATATTCAACGGTATTCTCAAGAGATTCGTTGCAAACCAGACGGAGGCAATCCCATGAGTGAGTTGAAAGAACCAATCGTTGTGGTGAAATATTCTGATTACACATGACCTTTTTGCTATGTCGCCACCGTTGGTGGCACGCCCGTTATTGAAGAAGACCCCGATGTCGTCGTCGAGTGGGTCAGTTGGGAAGGGAGACCTCCCGGACAGGAGTTCGCCGGCTACTCGCCTGAGCAGAAACAGGAAAATTACGAAAATAACCACAAACCTCTCGCCGAGAAGTACAACGTGCCCATCCGGGTAGCGGGAGGTGATTACCGCACCACAAACCTCCACATGGCCACCTATTACGCCCGCGACAAGGGAAAGTTCAAGGAATTCCGGGATCGCTGCTACAAGGCCCGCTGGGAGGACGACCTGAACCTCGAGGATTTGGACGTCATCGCCGGGCTTGGCGAGGAGGTCGGCCTCGACGGAGAGGATATCAAGGCCGTCATCGCCGAGGGACGCTACATCGGCGCGCTCCACAGCCAGCGTGCCCAGGGAAAAGGGTTGGGCATTTTTGGAATACCCACGTTCGTGGTGGAGGGAAAGCTCTTTTGGGGCAAAGACGTCATCGACGACGTCAAGGCCGAGGTCGCCCGCGTGAAGCAGGAACGAATCAACAAGGAGAATGAAGAGAGCTAGTCTTCGCTTCACCCATATGAATCAAACACCCTGCCCCTGCGGCAGGGTGTTTTTCGTTCGCCATTTTGCCCTTTCATCCCCGATTCGATAAGCTATTAAATCTGCATCCACTATCTTGAGGAGAGAACCCGATGGCGCAATTCGATGGTGTTGTGATCGGTGCGGGACATAATGGCTTGGTGTGCGCGGCGTATCTCGCCCGGGCGGGACTCAAAGTCGCCGTTTTGGATTGTGAACCCGAAATCGGCGGCGGCTCGAGCACCAAGGAATTCCTGCTGCCCGGCTACCAATCGAACATGCACGCGAATTTCTTCATCGGCCTCGATGATTTTCCAATCGTCAAGGACCTGGAACTCGACAAACACGGGTTCAAGTGGCTTACGCCGGACGTGCAGCACGCCACACTTTTTCGAGACGGCACGGCCATTCTGCTGCACCGCGACGCGGAGAAAAGCGCGGCGTCGATTTCGAAATTTTCGCAAAAAGACGCAGAATCATACGCCTATCTCCACCGGCGGTTCGCCGTGGAACTCGCGCCGCTCATGCGCAGTTTCCTGTTTCATCCACCGCTCCCGCCGGAGGAAATCGCCTCCCGCATGGACAGCGACGCGGGGCGGGAAATTTTGAGCTTTGCGAAAACCTCGATTTTCGAGGCCATCGAATCGCATTTCGAGCATCCCAAAATGCGGGCCTTGTTCTTCTTGTTCTCTCACGCCATCACGGTCGAGAACGCGCCGGGCACGGGCATTTTTCTCCCGAGCCTGTTTTCCACCCACACGACGCTCGGCCTTCCGGTGGGAGGCGCCATTCAGCTGCCTCTGGCGCTCGAGCGCATCGTCATCCAGAACGGAGGCGTCGTTTTGAGAAGCAGCCACGTGCGCGAGGTGATACGGGAAAACGGCCGGGCGACGGGCGTGTTGCTCGAAGGCGGGGAGAAGATAATGGCGACGCAATTCGTCGCCTCGAGCCTCAATGCGCCGGCGTCTATCAAACTGGCGGGAGAAGACGCGTTTCCCGACGAGGTGAACCAAAAGGTGCGGAACTGGGACTGGGGTTTCCACTCCCTGAGTACGCTGCATCTCGCCCTGGCCGAACCCCCGCGATATACCGCGGAGAATTTCGACCCGGACGTGGGCCGGGCCTACAACATCATCTTCGGCGCGGATTCCGGCGAGGAAATGGCCGCAAACACCGAGGAGCGCAGAAACGGCCTCATCCCGTCGCAACCGATGGGCAACGGCTCATGCAACAGCCAGCACGACCCCTCATATGCGCCCGACGGCGGCCACGTCGCCTTCTGGTGGCCGGGCGCGCCTTATGAACTCAAAGACGGCGGCCCCCGGAAGTGGGATGAAATCAAAGAGGAATACACCGAACGCCTCGTGGACGCCTGGCGCGGATACGCACCGAACCTCACGCCGGACAACGTCCGCGCGGCGAAACTCTACACCCCGCTCGACGTGGAACGCGGAAACAAGAACATGGTCCGGGGCGGCGTGCGCATGGGGGCGTATATTCCCGAACAGTTGGGCATCAACAGGCCCCATCCCCTGCTCTCAGGCATGCGGACGCCTCTGGAGAGCTTCTATCTTTGCAGTTCGAGTTGCCAGGGAGGTGGTCTGAACGGCGCACCCGGCTATAACGCCGCCGGCGTCATTGCAGAGGAGCTGGGTGTTGAGAAATGGTGGGAGCCGCTTCCAGCTCCGGCAACGCCCGCAGTCTAAGTTTTCGAGCCGGGGACCATCACCACCGCTTCGATTTCCACGATGTCGTCCTGGTTCAACCGGCTCACCTCCACAATGGTGCGGGTGGGCAGGTTCGGGCCGAAGTATTCCTCATACAGCCGGTTGATGACCGGGCGGTGGGCATCCATATCGCTCACATATACGACGGTGGAAACGAAGGTAGCCAGCGACCCGCCCGCAGCCTCCGCAATGGCTTTCAGGTTCTCGAATGTCCTTCTGGCGCGCGCCTCGATGGTTCTCTCTACGAGTTCCCCCGAATCGGGGTCGATGCCGCGCTGGCCGGCGATGAACAAAAGGTTCCCCACACGGCGCGCCTGAACGAAAGGGCCGGTGGGTGAAGGGGCCTGGTTTGTCTGAATGGTTTGAGGCGACTCCAAGGCGTCCCCCCGGTTGAACATCAGGGAATAGTCTACCCCATTGGATTTTCTACTGTGTGGCGGCGCTATTTTTTCTTGCCTTTTGGCAATTCCGCCGGAAAAGCGATCTTGAGCCACTGCTGCGTCAATATGGTCGCAGCGTTCTCGTCTTTTCCGGGAATGAACGCGATAGGTTCTTTGGGCTGAGCGCCATCCTGTTCGAGCATAAAAACATCGACGCCGAACCCAAACAGATCATGTTCGCGAACTTCGAGGTTGTATTTCACTCCATTGTTCGTCAGCTGGTTCATCCGGGACTGTCCTTTCAAGCTCACTGGCGAAAATTCAACGATGAAGGTTTCAACTCCTGCTATCATAGCCGATGGCTTGAGCCTCCGTAAAGTTTGGAGGCGGTCTCGAACGCATCCCTCCTTGGGGTTGTTGAAAAATTTCCTCTGCGGAGGGGGATTAGGGGGGTTGTAGGGGACGCATATATGCGTCCCGGCCTTTTTTCGCCACCCGTCATGGGCCGCATATATGCGGCCCCTACAAAAACCATCGCACCCACACCGCTTCAGGGGTTTTTCAACAACCCCTTGACAGGGGGGGTAGGGGGGGTTGCCTTTACGGGGTTGCCTTCTCAAGGGGGTTGGCTTCCTCGCCGACTCAGGATTCCGTCGAACCCTCCCTCCCCGGTCGGCTCCGACACCGGAATGACGAGCAAAGGTGAAGGTCGAATCCGATTGATGAATGAGGGTTCGACCAAGCGAAGCGAGGCTTTTTCAACAGCCCCGTTCTTGACCCTGTTTGGGGCCTA
>JAPPHK010000024.1 GCA_028820795.1 Nitrospinota bacterium
GCTGCCCATCGAGAAGATGACCGCGCCGACCCACGAACTGCTCACGGTGTAGGCCGAAGACCGCAATCAAGTCGCGGCGGACAAGCAAGTACCCAACACGCATGGCCGCCATCAGACCTGACGGGAGAAGCCCCATCGACATCGCCATCACGGGCGCGAACGGCGCCGTCGGCAAAGCGCTTATCGAGCGCTTAGGCTCCAATGCGGCCATCGGGCCGGTGCGCCTGCACGCGCTCGTACGGGACTTGAGCCGAAGCGCGAACCTGCGTGACCTCCCCGCCGAACTGATGGAAGTGGACTACGACGACGCGCAAAGCCTCATTCACGCCGTGGACGGCGCGGACTGCGTGGCCCACCTGGCCGGTTCTTTGGTCCCGAGAGCGGGCGATTCCCTGCTCGGGGCGAATCTGCTCACCACGAAGAACGTCGCCGAGGCGAGCAAAAGCTGCGGCGTGAAATCTTTCGTTTACCTGAGCTTTCCCGGCGCGGACGCACGCTCCGAAAACGAGTATCTGCGGACGAAAGGCCAGGCGGAGGACGTGATTGCGGAGAATTTCGCATCAGGCGCAATCTTCCGCGTTCCCATGATCCTGGGGCCGGACACACCGGCGATGAACCAGATAAGAAAACTGTTCGGCTCCTCGGTGATCCCCCTCGTGGCGGGAGGCGCGGTGCGGATTCAGCCGATATTCCTGGGCGACGTCATCAGCGCGATAGAATGGGCGATTCTCCATCCGGAAGCGCCGCTTGCGCGGGTGAACCTCGCGGGGCCGGAAACGCTCTACTACCGCGAACTGCTCATGCGCGCAGGTCTCAGGATCGGAAAACGGCCCAGGATTCTGCCGATCCCGAGGGGGCCGGCTCGGCTCGCGTCGAGTGCCATCGGCCGCTTCTCCCCCTCCTCCCCCATGAGCCGCACCGTTTTCGATATTATCTTCTACGAGCATCTGTGCAACGATGAGGAAGCCGGAAGCGGCGCGCCAATCGCCCGCACGGGCGTCGACGAAACACTGGACCTCTCGCTGCCACACCAGGAATAGCCTCTGCGCCTTCAGGGAGTTTCGCATTGGAGCAAAACCACGAATCGCACAAATCAGGCAAAGCCGGTCGACTCATCCCCATAGGCCTCACGGTGGTGATCTTCGTCATCATCTTCTGGCGGATCCCGTTCGGCGAGTTCGTCCTCGCCATATCGAAGGCGAGGCTTGCGCCATTCCTCATACTGATGGGGTGTTTTTCGATCTGTTTCTTCCTGATGGACACCTTCGTCCTGAGCAGGATGATCCGCTGGTTCCACGGCCCGCTGACGTTCCCGACGCTGCTGCCCGTTCGCGCCGTCACCTACGTCGTTTCCATCATCAACACCCAGCTCGCCCAAGTGGCGCTGGCGCTTTATTTTCACCGCAGGTTCCAGACCCCGCTCGCCGAGATCACGAGCACGGTCGCCATGCTCATCCTGCTCGAAGTCACGAACCTGATCTCCTTCGCCACGGTCGGTCTCATCGCCTTTCCGGGCGGCGCGCCGCTATTTCTATTCGCCCTGCCCGCCGGGCTGGCCTGTTTCTGGCTCCTCATCACCCAGGTGGCGCGCGGGGGACTGGGCGCTATCGGCAAGAAAATCGGCGGCCACACCCTGCTCAACACCTTCCGGGCCGTCCGCTTCAGACAGGGCCTCACCGTCCTGGCGCTCAAGGGCTCCGTTTTCCTGCTCTCCCTGTTCGTCCACAAATACGCCCTGACGCTTTTCGGAATGGACATACCCTTGCTGCAACTCCTGACGTTCCTCCCGCTCGTCTTCATGATCGGGGCGCTCCCGGTGACGGTGGCCCACCTGGGCACCTCGCAGGCCGCGTGGATATTCTTCTTCAAGGACTATGCGGCGGAAGCGGACCTCCTCGCCTACAGTCTGGTATCGCATCTGACTTTCATGCTGGCGAACGGGACCATAGGCTTGCTGTTCATGCCCAAGGCGTATTCGGATCTGTTCGGAAAGAGGCGCGCCGCTTGAAGGGAGTTGTTGAAAAAGCCCGGTGAGGGAAAATTTGTTTGTGGGTAGGCGGCGACCCCTCCTTCATCAGTCGAGGCTGAACACGTGTTCTCTCTCGCGGGTCGCTCCGGTCGTGAGCCTGATGTAGGGGACGCATAGCATGCGTCCCTGCTTTTTCGGCGTCGGAACACGGGCCGCATACTATGTCGGACATATATGTCCGACCTACACTCCCTTCGCCAAGGCTGTTTCCCATTGCCGCCGGCATTGCAGGCTCTTTCAACAGCAACCCTAATGGCTTCTATAAGCCGCGAGCGCGTTTCTGATGAACAGGCACAGGGCGTAGAGAAACACCAGGTTGCCGAGCCAGGGCAGTACGGGTCTGAGCCAACCCCAGGACAGACCGGCTTCCAGGACGACCCCGCCCACCAGGGCGTAGAAAAAGACCCCCGCCCACTTGCCCGCCGCATCTTCGGGCAGGGATTCGCCCGCACTCCCCGCCTCGACCCAGCAGCGCCAAATGAACTGCGCGCCCAGCATCAAGACGCCCACGGCGGCCCAGCGGCCGATAACGCCCGTCAAGAAGGCGGCCGTAAGCGCCGCCGCGTTGAAGGCGATGTCCGTAAAGGCGTCCACCTGCCCCCAGAAATAGCTCTTCGCGTTCGCCCGCCTCGCCAGCGGGCCGTCCGCCAGGTCGCTCAGGACCGCGTAGGCGTAGACGGCGATGAGCACGAACCGCCACATCCCCTCGGGCGCGGATTCCGTTTCGAACAAAGCATGGATGAAAAGCGGAATCGATAAAATCCGCACGAACGTGAGGCACCTCGCCAGAACCGCGAGCTTCGGATTGATCGATCCCTCGCCGGCCACCTGGCTTCCTCCCCGACTGCAAAAAGCGCAAAAAAACGAAATACCACGATCACTCTGCCTCAATCGGAGCCGCGGAAAAAGCCGCCCCGCCGGGATGTCGCCTTTACCCCCTGCCAAAGAGGGACAGAGAGGTTTGGGATTTTCTTGCAAGGACAGGTCGCGTCTTGTAGGGACAGGTCGCGACCTGTCCCTACGGTTTTTCTCCATCATTGCGAGACGTGCGGCTTTCAATCGTCATTTCGACGTCATTGCCGTTCGTGTTGTAGGTGGCGCTCCCTCCTCGGGAGCGCCCCACACATATATGCGACCCGGCCTTTTTCGCCGCCCGCCAAGGGCCGCATATATGCGTACATGGACGCCCCCTCAGAATGCAAGCGGT
>JAPPHK010000074.1 GCA_028820795.1 Nitrospinota bacterium
GCCGCACGGTGGGGGCCGGCGTCGTCACCGAAGTCGTCCAGTAGAGCGGTAAGAGCGGTCATTTCAGAAAAATAAAGATTTTAAAGGCCAGTGGCTCAATTGGCAGAGCACCGGACTCCAAATCCGGCGGTTGGGGGTTCGAGTCCCTCCTGGCCTGCCAAGAACCCTGGGGCCGGACTTTGGTTCGAAAACGTCGGGGACGGCTGCGGAGAGTGGATGGATGAGTAACAAGGTGATGGGCTGGATTCATCAGGGGCGCACCTTCCTGCGCGACGTGCAGAGCGAAGCGAAGCGCGTGACGTGGCTCGATATGCGTCAGACGGCGGCGCAAACCGCCGTCGCCCTCGTGTTCGTCTTCATCATTGCGGTGTATTTGGGCCTCGTCGACTTGGCGTTGTCCCGGGCTGTCAGCTATTTCCTTAATTTCGGCTTCTAGGTCAGGATTCCAGCATGTCCATGAACTGGTACGTGGTGCACACCTATTCGGGTTTTGAAAACAAGGTGAAGCGTTCGATCGAAGAGCAGTTTCGCGGGAAGGAATACGAGGAGAAACTCGGCGAAATCGTGGTTCCCACCGAGCAGATCGTAAAGGTGAAAGGCGGGAAAAGGCGCACGAGTTCCCGTAAATTCTTCCCCGGCTACATCCTGATCCGGATGGAGTGCGACGAGGACACCTGGTATGTCGTCAAGAACACACCGAAGGTAACGGGTTTTCTGGGCGGAACCAGCCCAAGTCCTCTCTCCGAAGGCGAAATGGAGAACATCCTGAAGCAGATGAGCGGTGAAGCCGAGAAGCCCAAGCCCAAGATAGATTTCGAAAAAGGCGAGAGCATTCGGGTGATAGACGGGCCTTTCGTCAACTTCACGGGCGAGATCGACGAGGTTCATCCCGACAGAGGAAAGCTCAAGGTCATGGTCAGCATTTTCGGTCGCGCGACCCCTGTGGAACTCGAAATGCTCCAGGTGGAGAAGGTATAGGGGAGAAGTTTCAACGATGGCGTGGTCCCGCATCTCTGCACGGTGTTCGGGCGCCTGGAATTGGAAATAGAGGCAAGGATCGGGCGAAGCGTCAGGCGTTGAGCGTTTGAGAGGGAAAAATGGCGAAAGAAGCGGTTGGCATCATCAAACTTCAAATACCGGCAGGTCAGGCGAACCCCGCCCCGCCGGTCGGTCCTGCGCTTGGCCAGCAGGGCGTGAATATCATGGAATTCTGCAAGGCCTTCAACGCGCAGACCCAGGGCAAGGAGGGCACGATCATACCGGTCGTGATCTCGGTGTACGCGGACAAGAGCTTCACCTTCATCATGAAGAGTCCGCCCGCCTCCGCTCTCCTCAAGCAGGCCGCCGCCTTGGCGAAAGGTTCCTCGGAACCCGGGCGCGAGGGCGTGGGCAGCGTGACGCGCAAACAGCTCGAGGAAATCGCGGAGATCAAGAAAGAGGACTTGAACAGCGCCGACCTCGAAGGGGCCGTCCGGATCATCGAAGGCACGGCCCGCAGTATGGGAATCGAGGTCAGCGAATAGCATTTTATTGAATCAGGTGGGAGGCGTCCGGGTTGGGCGCCGCTCGAACCACGATGGAGGAAGCAGACAAATGCCCAAGCACGGCAAGAAGTACCAAGAAGCTCGGGAACGAATTGATCGGGAAAAACAGATTCCACTCTCAGAAGCCGTTGGTCTGGTAAAGGAGGTCTCCTCGGCGAAATTCGACGAGACCGTCGAAATCTCCGCCAAGCTCGGGGTGGATCCGCGACATGCTGAGCAGATGGTGCGGGGAAGCGTGGTTTTGCCCAACGGCATCGGCAAGGAAGAGCGCGTCGTAGCGTTCGCCAAGGGAGAGAAAGTGGCCGAGGCCAAGGAAGCGGGTGCGGAGTACGTGGGCGCGGATGATCTGGCCGAGAAGATTCAGGGCGGCTGGATGGAGTTCGACCGCGTGGTGGCGACGCCCGATGTCATGAGTGTCGTGGGCAAGCTCGGTCGCCTGCTCGGGCCGCGCGGCATGATGCCCAACCCGAAATCGGGCACCGTCTCCTTCGACGTAGGCCGCATGGTCCGGGAGATTAAGGCGGGCAAGGTGGAATATCGTGTAGACAAGGCCGGCATAATCCATGCCCCGGTCGGAAAAGTTAGTTTCGAGGAAAAAGCGCTCTCGGAGAACATCTCGGCGGTCGTAGACGCGCTTGTTCGCGCGAAGCCCGCGGCGAGCAAGGGGGTGTACTTCAAGGGGCTTACCATTTCCAGCACGATGGGGCCTGGCGTGAAGGTCGACCACCAGTCTCTTCTCGCGGCATTGAAATAAGGAGTCCCTGAAATGGCGACAGCAGTTGTGGAGAAGGGGAGGCTGGGGGCAGGCAAGGCGCCCCGCGAAGACAAGGTCGAGGCGATAGAGGCGCTTCAGACTCGCTTTAACGAGAGTACCTCTTTGGTGTTGTTCGATTACCGCGGTCTGAGCGTCGCGCAGATGACTGCGCTCAGGCGTCAAACGCGCGAGGCGGGCGTTCGTCTCTCCGTCGTCAAGAATTCGCTTACCGAGCGAGCGGTGGAGGGTACGGGTTTCGAGGAGTTGAGAGGAAGGCTCGTCGGGCCGATTTCCATCGTAACGACCGATGGCGATCCCTCGACTCCTGCCAAGATACTCAAGGACTTCGTGAAGGGAGAGGCCGCCGGCGAGATCAAGGGCGGAGTTCTGGACGGCAGGTTCCTGGAAACCACAGAGGTGGAGTCGCTCGCGGATTTGCCCTCGCGCGAGGTGTTGCTCTCCATGTTGCTTTCCGCCTTGCAGGCCCCCGTTGCGGGTCTGCCGAGAGTTCTGAGCGGCGTCATTTCCCAGTTCATAAATGTTGTTGACGCCATTGCCAAAAAGAAAGAATAAGTGTAATATTACTGTTTGCCCTTAGAAGGGGGGCAAACTGCGAAATTTCCCAAAATAAAATGGCCTTGATCTGGCCGATGGTCTATTGCGAATGCGAGGAAAGGGCGAATTGTGGCAACCAAAGAAGAAGTAATCGATTTCATTGAAAACATGACGGTGATGGAGTTGAGCGAATTCGTCAAGGAGCTCGAGGAGAAGTTCGGCGTAACCGCCGCCGCGCCCATGATGATGGCCGGAGCGGGAATGGTGGCGGGCGGCGATGCGGGCGAAGCGGCGGAGGAGCAAACCGATTTCACCGTCACCCTCAAAGCTTTTG
>JAPPHK010000070.1 GCA_028820795.1 Nitrospinota bacterium
CGAGAGAAAAAATCACTCCCCCCTTGAGGGGGGTTGTTGAAAAGGTCCGATGAATGAGGAGTCGCGGTGTAGGGACAACCCTCCGTGGTTGTCCCTTTACAGGATGATTGCAATCAGGACAGGCACTGAGGCCTGTCCCTACGGGAGCATCATGTCGCCGACCGGGGGATACAAGATTCACTCCCCCCTTGAGGGTCGGTCTCCCTCGGGGAAGACCGACAGTGAGCTAAGGGCGTAAGCCCGAAAGCGAACTGGTGGGGGGTAGAATTCGTAATGGAGACATAATGCGTTTTACCCCCCACCGAATCGGCCTTCGCCCAAGGGCTCGGCCTCTTCGTCGGGCTTTCCCCTCGGGAAGCCCGACCCTCAAGGGGCTGTTGAAAAAGTTCCCAAAAAGGGTTACTGACCCCGCCAATCGAGAGTGTTCACCGTCATTCCGGCGAATGCCGGAATCCAGGGACTTTGCCTTTTCGGCTTTGCTCTTCGCCTTTCACCGTCCAAGAGGTGAGAACATGAAAAACCGAACCGCATTGATCCAGATCGGCTCTGGATTCCGGCATGCGCCGGAATGACGAGCAAGAGCAAAGAGCAAAACCACCTTCCCGCATTGGCGGTGCTCTTTGGGGCATGACTCCCCCCTGAGGGGTTTTTCAACAGGCCAATCAAGGGGGGAGTGAAATGCAAAAGCGCGCGCACAACCGAATCGCGAATTCAACACTATTTCAACAGCCCCGTATTTGCATCCGCTCAAACCTTCTCCTAAAGTGTTCACAGGCCGTCTTATTCATATGGAGACCACCATGAAGCGATCCCTCATCTGCATCGCCGCCGTCGCACTGCTCGCCGTGTTCTGGACGTTCTACCAGGCGGGCGCATCGGGACTCGGGCCCGGCGCGCGCGCGCCCGAACTCAAGGGCGGGCCCTGGATTGGCGGAGAGCCCGTGAAGCTCGCCGATCTGCGCGGCAAGGTCGTTCTCCTCGACATGTGGACGTTCGCCTGAATCAATTGCGTGCGGGAAATCCCCACGCTGCGTTCGTGGCACGAGCGCTATAAGGACAAAGGGCTGGTCGTCATCGGGAACCATGCGCCCGAGTTCAACTTCGACAGGAAAAAAGAGAACGTAAAAGAGGCCATGGCCAAGCTCGGCATCAAATACCGCGTCGTGTTGGACAACGACTTCACCAACTGGGACGCGTTCCAGAATCGCTTCTGGCCCACGAAATACCTGATCGACAAAAAGGGCGTCGTGCGCTTCAAGACGATAGGCGAGGGCAACCACGAACGCACCGAGGCGATGATCGTGAAGCTCCTCGCCGAGTGATGGAAACCGAGGAAACGCCGCAAAAAGCCCCGGAAGCCCCTGCTTATCCCTATTCGTCGCTACTCAGGATCACCCACTGGCTGAACGTGCCCCTCCTGCTCCTGATGATGGCGAGCGGGTTCCAGATATGGTGGGCGTACCCCGCATTCGGGCCGGACATGCCCAACCCCGAAGCCATCTACGAAGCGCTCCGGGGCGCGGAAACCCGGGTCGACCCGCGCGCCATCAACCTGGGCGCCGACTACAGGGTCTTCGTCCAGGGCCTCACGAAGACCTTCGGCATCGGCGAATGGCTCGCGGGCGCGCTGCGCTGGCACTTCGCCCTCATGTGGCCCTACACCATCAACGGGCTGATCTTCCTGCTCCTGCTCCTCCTGACGGAAGAAGGGCGGCACTACCGGATTAAGAAAGCGGATTTCGCAGGCGCCAAGGAGATGCTCCTGCATCCCGTCAGGACCTTTCACCATCCCCCCGGCGAGGGGAAATTCAACCCGATCCAGAAAATCGCGTACAACGTCGTCATCCTGGCCGGAATCCTCTCCGTCCTGACGGGACTCGCCATCCTGAAACCCGTCCAGCTCGGGTGGCTGACCTGGCTTTTCGGGGGCTATCAGCCGAGCCGGCTCCTGCATTTTCTGGTGATGCTGTTTCTCGTCGTCTTCATGATCGGCCATTTCCTCATGGTGATTTCCCACGGATGGCGGCGCGGGCTCGCGCCCATGATCGTCGGGATCAAGGCGGAGCGCGACGCCTTTCGGGCCAGACAACGTCAATTCGCCAAAAATCTCGGGCGCGTCGCCGAGGAGGCGGCTATCCTGGTGGTTTCTTTCTGGCTGGGAGGCCTCGTTGCCGTTATGATGAACGCCGTCCTGGGCGGCGAGGCCTCGGGCGCCTGGTTCGGCGCGCCGGGGTATCTCCTCGTTCGATTCGGCCTCATGCGCGGGCAGAGAGCCGGGGATTTCTGGCGTAAGGCGAAAGCGGGAAGCTGAGCCATGGGCACGGAAGAACAAACGGAATTCGTACTGCCGACCAGGCTGGCCAGGCGCAGGCTGTTCGTGGGCAGGCTGGTGTCGAGCGTCGTCTGCATCAACGCCGTTCTGGCTATCGCCGCCGCTTATCTCCTGAGCGGGCCGATGGCCTGGGTAACGCGCCTTGAATTCGGGTTCCTGACGTGGGCCTGCATCTTGTATCCCACCTCCCTCGTCCTGGCCGTCCCGATCATCGCGCCCGTCGTCATCAGGGTGCTGAAGCCGCCCGAGGAGAACGCCGGAGAGCGCAAATGAAAAAAGGCGAAATGCGAAACGTCTCCGGTGGAAACAAGCCCGCATCGTCGCGGCGCGGATTCATGAAGATGCTCCTTGGCCTCGCCTCCGCCTTCATGGCCGGGTGCTCGCGCCTCAATGAGGAGCCCGGCGTGCAGGCCGTGCTGAGCTGGTTCGATCGGCTCAACCACAAGGTCGGCCTCATGACGGACAGCAACCACCGCCTGGCGCGCACCTACCCCAGAAGCGCGGTTCAGCCCGAACAGATGCGTCCCAACGGCTCGGTGGTCACCCCGAACTCCCGGCTCATCCAGACGCCTCCCGAGGAGTGGTCGCTCGTCGTGGGCGAAGCCCGCCTGCGGGAGGGCCGGATGACGAAGCGCCACTGGGTCCGGGAGTACACGCTTGCGCAGCTTCGAGAAATGCCGGTGCTGGAACAGACGGTGGAGCACATCTGCGTGGAGGGCTGGAGCGCGATATGCCACTGGCGCGGCGTGCACCTCGCGCGCTTCATCGAGATGCACGGGCTCAGGCCCGAAAGCCGTTACGTGTTCTTCCTGTGCGACGACATGCTCGCCACCGCGAACGGGCACGAGCGCT
>JAPPHK010000225.1 GCA_028820795.1 Nitrospinota bacterium
ACCTAGGCCCGTGGACGGACGTATCCTTCCACCTGCGCGGCGATATGGACGACGTGTCGTTCGGCGCCTCCTCGCGCAACGGTCTCATTCAGCCCTGGGCGCACGGGCCGAGCCCGGAAACGAACCTGGCGGATAACCCGGCGCTGACCGGCAGCGCGAGCTGGTCGGGCCGCCTCCTGGGCTTCACGTCCGAATCGGAGTCGCTCGCGGGCGCGGCGGACCTCACCATCGACCTGGCAACCCTCAGGGGACAGATCGACTTCACCGGCCTCGAGCACTGGGGCGTGAACGCGGCGCCCGGCGCAATCGGCTCAGGAACGACGTGGGGAGACGGCGACCTGGGCTACGGCGTCATCGTGCGGGGCAACACGTTCACGCAGACGGGCGGCGACGCCGGCGAGGTGACGGGCGCGTTCTTCGGCGCACGGCACGAAGGTATGGGCGGCGTCGTCGAGAGAAGCGACATGTCCGCCGGGTTCGGCGGAACGCGATGAGAAGCGCTTCAAAATTCACTCTTTTATAGGTAGGGATACCCACTTGAGAAACAGGAATCGTTTCGCGCAAAAGGCTTTCAGCGTTCTTCTCGCGCTCGCTTTGGTGTTGCCCGGCTGTGGCGGCGGGGGTGGAGGTTCTATTCCCACACCTGTTGTTATGCCGGATTCTCCTGAGATGGAAAATATTCCCGAACCATCCGGCATTGAGAATATAGCGGGGGTGGACATTCGGGATACGTGGAAATCGACCGAACCGATCGTCTCCTATTTCGATCTCGAAGAAGGCGGCAGTCTCCCCCGATTCGAGGGCTTGGACGCGTCGGGTTATTCCGTTCTGGGCTCCAAGAACGGGATCACGTACGCGCAGCGGATGTCGGGCCCGACGGACACGATCGACATCGACTTCACCGGGTATTTCGACCCGTTGCCGGATTACGTGCGGGGAGCCATCGAGAGAGCCGGCAAGGCCTGGTCCTACAGGCTCAAGGATGTGCTTGGTCCTTACCAGTCAGGAGATTCAGTAGTGACCCGCAAGGGGTTGGATGAATTCGGGCAACAGATACCGCGTCTGGTTGACGGGATTCTGATTGACATTGACTCTGATTTCGAGAACCCCGCGTGGGATTATGTCTGGGGGTATTCCACCGGGACCTTTCGGTACGAACAGGTGGTCGGGAAGGATTTTACAGCCAGGACAAGTTACATAAATTTGGCGGCAATAGACATCAATAGAGGAACGCATTGGATGGCTTATATCGCCGCTCATGAGATGGGCCACGCAATCGGGCACGATGCGACACAAAATTATAGGCCGCCGGAGGCGATTACCCGTCATGTGGACTATGAGCGGGGGGTATGGACCGGCCCGGCAACGACGGCGGCGAATGGAGGCAGGAACGTGCCCTTCCAGGAGGGTCGCGACGGCGAGCCGGATTTCGGTCATCTGGGCGCCTGCCCGATGATCATGTCCTATTGCGGAGATGACATTGTAATTCCCCATGAAATGGATTTCGCCTACATGAAGGATATCGGATACACCGTGACGGACGAGTACCCTGCCGAGCCCGAGCTCTACAGCTACGGCGCGTGGGCGAAGCATTCGGCGTGGGTGGTCACGTCGGCCCGGCGCATGACCTTCACCTCCACCCGCATCACCGATCATATCGCGGTGGAAGCGGACGTTTTCGGGAACCCGTCGGTGGCGGATTTCGCCGGTGCGCATACGGGAACATTGACCTGGAGCGGCTCTCTGCTGGCGAGTGACATGGCCAGTTTCGCGCCCGTGTTCGGCAACGCGGAAATTGTTCTCTCCGCCGATACGCTGGGCGGCGCGGTGCGGTTCACGAATCTTCAAACGGCGGTAGACGTGGAGGCGCGGGCGCGGCTAACGCGATGGCGCAAATCCAGCCTGGCATATGACGTGACGGTCGAGGCGAACGGGTTCACGGACGCGGACGGAAAGGTGGTGGGTGGCTTTTACGGCCCGAACCACGAGGAGGCGGCGGGGGTTCTGGATGATGCGGCGGAGAGAATTCTCGGAGCCTTCGGCGGGACGAGATAAGGACGTCCGCGCCGGATAAAACAGGGGAGAGCCGATGAAGGTTTTCGCTGCTTTTCTTTTGTTCGTTCTCGCGCTCTACGGTTGCGGTGGAGGTGGGAGCAGGGCACGAAGGAATGGGCGGCGTCGTCGAGAGAAACGACATGTCCGCCGGGTTCGGCGGAACGCGATGAGAAGGAAGGAAAAATGGCTGAAGTTGGACGCCGACATATCAGGCTGCTTCGCATCCATTTTCCGCTCTGACAATTCAGTCTGGAGTATGTCGACTCTTCATGGTAATTCCGAAGAATCACTCCCCCTCGAGCGTTGCCATGACAGCTTGGATGAACGTTTACATCACGTTTACCGTCTGAGACCCCCCGGGATACGCACGAGTTGTAACGAATCCGCTTTCGGTTTGATTACGGGTTGGGGAAAGCGAATTTCAACGCATTTCGGTAAATTATATATTTGAAATATTATCAATAAGATATATGGATTCTGCCGCCGAAGAAAACGCCCCGAAATATCCAATGAATCTGATTTATCGAAAGACAGGAAAGCCCATCTCCGGCATGCGCCGGAATGACGGTCCCTCCCGAAAATCGGTTTTGAGATGCAACTCCCCGCATTTGCCGTTATCCCGCCGTCTCGGGAAAGCGCCAGAATCTTCGTGAGAAAATTTCATGCGGGCGTACCCGGTGGGGTAACCGTATTTCTCGCAGCCGTTTTGATATGGGCGGACCCGGTGGAGAAACCGCATGCCTCGCAGCCCGATTCATATGGGCGGACCCGGGGGCGTAACGAAATCCCTCGCAGCCGTTTCAGAAAGGTGAAGCAGGTGGCTCAGCGCGTTTTTCGGAAAAGATCGGACGTAAAGGGAGACGCTCCCAAGATGCGGTCTCCCGAGGCGGCGAAAATAATCCCCGAATCGGAATTTCCGAAAATTTCGATAAATTCCGATAAATTCACGGGGTTTTTCGATAAATACCTGAAAAGAAGTATTTTAATATCAAGGAATATAAGCAATTTGTTACAATCCATACCTAAAGTAATACTTTAATAAATATCGCAAAACAAGAATTTTTTTCGGACCGCGCATTTGCCCGCATTTCCCCGCAGCGGCGCCCGCCGGTCGGACCGCTGCTCGTCCATGCTCCCCCTGTGGCCTCGGGCGAAGCGGGTGGTGTATAACATGGCGAGGCTTTGGGCGTTGCTCTCCTGGAGGAACTGATGGCGAAGCGCGTTGTGGTGGCGATGAGCGGCGGGGTGGATAGTTCCGTGGCCGCGGCCCTCATGGTGGAGGCGGGCCATGAGACCATCGGCGTGGGGCTCCGCCTCGCCGACCGGCCTGCGCAGGAGTCGTTCCACAGGGGCTGCTGCGCGCCGCGCGACCTCGCCGACGCGCGCGCCGTGGCGGCCCGGCTCGACATTCCCTTCTACGTGATGGACGTGCGCGAATCCTTCAGGGAGAGCGTGATCGAGGACTTCATAGCCGAGTATGAAAACGGCAGAACGCCCGTGCCCTGCGTCAAGTGCAACCAGGTGGTGAAGTTCGACTATCTCGCCGAGCGCGCGATGGCGTTCGGCGCGGAGTTGCTCGTGACCGGCCATTACGCCAGGCGGGTGGAGGTCGAGGGGAGCCAGAGCGTCGCGAGGAGTCTCGATAGGGACAAGGATCAGACCTACTTCCTCTTCGGCATGACGCAGGAACAACTCGCGCGAACCGCGTTCCCCCTGGGGGAGTTCACGAAGGAGCAGACGAGGGAATACGCCCGAAAACTCGGCCTCGCGACCGCGGATAAGCCCGAGAGCCAGGAGATTTGCTTCGTGCCCAAGGACGATTATCGCGCTTTCCTCAAGGCCGAAAAACCGGGGGTCGACAGACCGGGCGACATCGTGGATCTGGAGGGAAACGTGCTCGGCAGGCATGGGGGCGTGACCAACTTCACCGTGGGGCAAAGACGGGGCCTCGATTTGGGAGGCGGTCCGCCGCGCTACGTGGTGGAACTCGAAGCGGATTCGGCCACCGTCGTGGTGGGCGGGCGCGAGGCTCTCTCGCGCGAGGTTTTCTTCGCCAGGGACGTGCGCTGGTCGATACCCCCCGAAAACGCGAGTCTTCAGGTGCAGGTAAGGCACCGGGGACGCGCGGCCTCTTGCGACGTGACGCCCGAGGGGGATGGAACCGTCGAAATCAGACCCCGGGATCCCACGTATCTCGGAGCCGTCGCGCCGGGGCAGGCGGCCGTTTTCTATTCGGGCGACGTACTCTTCGGCGGTGGTTGGGTGGCCTAAGTGAAACGAATCCTTCTCGCTGTGACGGTCTTGCTTTTCACTGTGGCCGCCTCCGCCCAGGAGCAGGACAAGAACCCCGAAGGGGCGTATCTTCCTCTGTTCGGCCATCACCAAGGAAAGCTGTTGGTCGCGAGCCCGGGCATGCCGGACATCCGATTTCGCCAGAGCGTCATTCTGCTGGTGGAGCACAATGAAAAAGGAGCTTTCGGTCTGATAGTGAACCGTGTGGTGCGGAAGATGCCACTCGCTATGCTTTTCATGAGTTTTGGCATGAAAGCGCCTCGAGACATGAGCCAGGTGGATATTCACTATGGCGGACCCGTGTCGCCCGATTCCGGTTTCGTGCTTCATACGAGGGAGCATTTATTCGATGGCGCTTATGAAGTGGATGGGAATGTGGCGGTCAGTACGGTGGATTCGGTGCTCCGCGCCATGGCCCAAGGCAAGCGGCCCTCGAAACTCGTAATCGTAGTCGGCTATACCGGATGGGGCGCCGGACAACTGGAGCACGAAATGAGGCGTGGAGACTGGTATATGGCGCCTGCCGGTCAAGATATTTTGTTTGATGATGAGCATGCGAACAAATGGAAGCGCGCCATGGAGCGGAGGTTCCGAGTGCTCTAGTTACTATGAGTCCACTCATTTTGGCGATTTTGGATCGGTAGCCTTGCGGCGCAGCGAACTCCCCGAATGTGCCGTACAGCTACACATCTTCATGGACGATGGGTTTGCTAGCCGGGCGGCCATTCCATACGACGCCCTCCCAGGAGGTGAAAGTGGATGTGAAAGACCGTTTGGCCCCCGCTTTCACCGCAATTCGCGACGATACGAAAACCCTCTTGGGCGATTCCCTGTTTACGGGCGATTTCATTCGCCGCAACGAATATCGAGCCAATCAGTTCCTTGTCCGTATCCTGTATTTCGTGGAGCGTCTCCATGTGTTTTTTCGGGATAATCAGGATATGCGTTGGAGCCGCCGGGTTGACGTCCTCAAATGCAAACAATGCATCATCTTCATAGACTTTTTTGCAGGGGATATCACCTGCTACGATTTTGCAAAAGATGCAAGATTGCATTTCATATCTCCACAATAATGAGGGTGCGATAGTGATGAAGATTCTATCCGCAAGCGATGTTCTCTGACAAACACATCTGTGTTCCAAGGGCTTGAGATAGTTTGTCCACCCTTGCGCTTAGGCAGGATATAGCAAGTTCTGGTATGATTTTTGGGGATAGAGAAAAATGCCTGAACAGTCGCAGGCTTATAGCTCAAGATTACATGCTGGCTTCTAGTGGAAGGAGATATTTGAATGAATATCAGCCGAATGCTTGTCGAGTACGTTCACGCCATTACATATGATTCTTTGCCAGATGAGGCCAGGGACCGCGCAAAGTATTTTTTGCTCGATCACATTGGCGTTACGTTGAGAGCGGTGGAAGCGGCCAGTTCTCGGGTTTTTCATAATTTTGCTCAAAAACGCGCTCCCAAGGACGGGCCATGCACTATCATAGGCTCGGCATTGAAAACTGATGCCCCTCATGCTGCGTTGGTAAACGGCGGCGTGAGCCACGCTACGGAAATGGATGATGTGACTACGCGATCGAGCCTACATCCTGCAGTCAGCGTCATGCCCAGCACGTTAGCCGTTGCCGAGGCGCATCGGCCTGATCCGAAGCGAGTAATCGCCGCTATCGTGGCGGGCTATGAAGTAACCAATCGCATTGGAAATGCCGTAAATCCAACGAGCCACTATGAGCGTGGATTCCACCCTACAGGCACATGCGGCACTTTCGCCTCTGCGATTACGGCATCGAAGCTTCTGGGGCTTTCGGTCGAGGCCACCTCCAATGCGATGGGCATCGCGGGCAGCCAGGCGGCGGGTTCGATGCAATATCTCGATAACGGCGCTTGGACGAAGAGGTTTCACCCGGGGTGGGCAGCGCATAGCGGCATCATCGCCGCCTATCTGGCCCAGGAGGGTTATACGGGACCGGAAGATATTCTGGGCGGGAAAACGGGATTCTTGCACGGTCATAGTGACGACTATACGCCGGAGTATGTGGTGGAGCATTTTGGTGAGTATTGGGAAATCTGTGAGAGTGCCATAAAGCCCTACGCTTGCTGTCGTTATAACCATGCTTCGATTGACGCCACAATCGAAATTTGCAAAGCGCATGATATTCAGCCTGAGGAAATAAGACGAGTAAAAGTCCGGGTTCCAGAGACGAGCGTGATGGTCGTCATCGAACCTTATGATATGAAAACGAATCCGCAAAATATCGTTGATGCGCAGTTCAGCCTTCAATACGCCGTGGCTGTAGCTATTATCAGGCGCGCCGCGGGGCTTGATGAATATGCCGACGATTTCCTCCGCTCTCAGGTTTACTCTTCCATCATCAAGAAAATTGAATGCTACGGCGATACTGAAATGGAAAAAGAATTTCCGGATAAATGGCAAGCGCATGTCGAAATCGAGACGGATCGAGGCGTTTTCGAGGCGCATCAGGATTATCCTAAGGGAGATTCGCGAAATCCGTTGACTTGGGATGAGTTGATCGAACGATTCTATGTGATGACAGCCCCAGTACTCGAAAAAGAAACGGGTGATTTGCTCATCGAGCGGGTGAGAAATCTGGAAAACCTGAGCAGTATTTCAGACGTCATGGAGCTTGTGTTTAAGGCGCAGGGAGTTCCAGCGTGATGATTCATTAGCGGGAAAAAGGACATGGCGAAACTAGCACTACGTTTTAAAGAGTCGTTTGTACCGTTTTGCCATTGTTGAATCGCTGAAAGATGGAAATTCCCAAAGCCAAACGCATTGCAAGACGTCTGAGGAGGTGAGTCGCCATTCCTTCTTGGTATCGTTTGGGGTCTTTAGAACCCAATATTAGAAAGCCGATTTTTTTCTCATGAATTTCTAAAGGAACAATAGCAGACGATTGGATACTTTGGCTCAAAGTAACTGGGAACAACGGACCTCCACCCCCATCTAATTTGCCTTTGAGCAAAACTGCTCCCTCCATGGGGACGTGTTCTTCTTCTATTTTCCCAAGAGGGCGAATGCGGGATGATTCGTCAGATTTCACTGCGAGCACAGGAATTCCATCTACGGGCTCTAGAAGCAAAAAGCCCGCGTATTCAATTCCGAAGCGCGATTCAATATTTTTTACGATTTCATTAAGACTTGCCAATGAAGGTGCTTGCTCAAAGAGAAGTTGCTCAATGGCGATGAAATCTTTTTCAATCTGTTCATTTTGGCGGACGATTTCTATCGTTTCATCGAGAAGCCGAATTAAATCCTCTCTTTCCCCTTTTAAACGGTCAAAAAGTTTATCTCGTAAGTTTAGGACCTTTGCTGAAGGGTTGTCTTGCGTCAGCAGGCCACTTTGGCGGAGTGAATCTGGATGTTCAATGAAAAATCCAGGATTCTCCTCCAAATAACATACTACATCATTCGCCGAAATCGGCGCCATTTTGGTTCTCCTTGCTCGCATAAGGATAAACAAAGGGGCGGATTGGTGAGAAGCTTGAGATTTCGGACAAGCTTACCATTCCAGTTGGGGATTGACAAAAACCTTAGAGCGAATCAAATACATCTAAACGTGTTGATGGCGTCTTCTATAACCAGTTTATTCTCTTAGCGAGGAAATTATGAAAACTTTAGAACCAGGAAGCGTTACTATCGGTTTCGTCGGAATCGGAAAGATGGGAACACCCATGTCGAGAAATCTGAGGCGTGGCGACTACGCTGTCGTTGCCTTTGACTCGAGACCTGACAATGTCGAGGCCTTGAGGGATGATGGTGTTCAAGGTGCTGAGAGCTTGCCCGATCTCGCAAGGCGCGTCGATGTTGTCATCACAATGTTACCCGATAGCGATGTCGTGGATGCAGTGGTCGATGGACCGGATGGTATATCCACGCATCTGGACAAGGGAAAATTGATAATCGACATGAGTTCCTCTTATCCTACGAGGACGAGTGCTCTTGCCTCCCGGGTAGAGGAAAAGGGTCTCCACTTGATCGGCGCTCCGGTCTCGGGCGGTGTTGTAGGTGCAGAAGCAGCCACCCTGGCTATCATGCCAGGAGGTCCAAAAGAGATTGTGAATGCGGCGATGCCTATTTTCGAAACGTTGGGCAAGACCATTGTTCATATCGATGAAGCACCAGAATCTGGGCACGCAATGAAATGTGTAAACAATTTCCTCTCGGCCACCAGCCTGCTCGCATCTATGGAGGCCATGGTTTTGGCAACGAAGTTAGGTCTCGAACCAGAAAAAGCACTCAAAGTCTTAAATGGCGGCTCAGGCATGAACAGCGCCACGAAAGATAAATGGCCCCGCTTTCTTCTACCGAGAGATTTTACCTGTGGTTTTTCCACGGGATTGATGCACAAAGATCTTTCTATGGGGAGCGATTTAGCGCGCGAAAACGGTGTGACTGCTTTTTATCTAAATCATGCCCGGCAAATTTATGGACTTGGTTTACAGAAATATGGGCCGGATTCTGATCAGACGGAATTGCTGCAAATGTTTGAGGAATGGTCGGGGCAGCAGGTGGGCGAACCATCGGCATAGTTGATAGCCGCAATAAAATTGAGTGCCGCCTCATAATGAGGTGTTTTTCCTCCTAAGGTTTTCAGTGTAAGCTGGCACCTTGGATAATTTTAAGTGTTCGCATAAAGCTCGATTTTCAATAAGGTTTTGTTTATGTCTCGAAAATCGAATCAGGAATATATGTTTCAGCCTTCATTAAGGCTTATTCTGGGTTTCTGTATACTCCTCTTACTTCTTCCAGGTATGTCGGGATGCGCAAAAACCAGGAAACAAATGAGTAAATGGTGGGAGAGGAACATTGAAAACCCGGTTAAAGGCTTCAAGGACCGTCAACTGATCGTTACGTCAAATCCGCCACAGGCTGAAGTTTTCATCAACGATGTTTACCAGGGGAAAACACCCCTACGCCTAAAATTCAAGGTGGGTATGTCAGATGTTTTTAAGGGTTTTACCGTATCGGTTCAGAAAAAGGGATATTTGCCTGTAAGACGTACAATATCCTATCGGACCGAACGAGTGACGTTTAGTTTAATCAAGAAAAAAAGAAAATAAGACAAAGGAAAAAGATAATCAGTTTGTAAAGAAGTTGAATTGACTTTTGAGGGCTGGATTGATAGATATCCTCTTCGTTATGACCGAAAGTTAGGGAAATACTTGATTTTTAAGACCAAAGCATATTTGGGTCTCAAGGAGATTTTTTGAATGTATGCTGTAGTGGAAACCGGTGGTAAGCAAATGCGCATCGAAACGGGAGATCGAATCCTGGTCGAGCGCTTGTCCGGTAATGTTGGAGAAAGCGTAGAGTTTGAAGATGTGCGGCTCATTGTAGATGGGGAAGAAGTTGTTGCAGGCAAAGAGGCGTTGGGCAATGCCAAGGTAAGAGCGGTGATTCGTGAACACGGACGGGGAAAAAAGGTCATCGTTTTTCGCTTCAAGCGCCGTAAAAAAGTCCGGACCAAACGAGGACACAGACAGCCTTATACTCAAATAGAAGTGACAGACATCCTCTCATCAGGATGAAAGGATTAGAAGATGGCGCATAAAAAAGCGGGTGGAAGTTCATCGAACGGACGAGATAGTGCCGGGCGTCGCCTGGGCGTTAAGCGTTTTGCGGGAGAAAGCGTGAACGTGGGAACCATCCTCGTCAGGCAACGCGGTACGGTCTTTCATCCGGGCGAGAACGTCGGCCTAGGAAATGACCATACCCTCTTTGCCAAAGCAAGTGGAAAATTGAAATTCGAACGCAAAGCCAAGGGCCGCCGAATTATCAGTGTCATACCGGCGGAGTAGTCTCCAATGGGCAGGCTCCGCCCCTACCATGTTTGTTGATACCGCTAAAATACGTGTACAGGCCGGCAATGGGGGAGACGGTTGTCTTAGCTTCCGGAGGGAAAAGTTTGTGCCGAAAGGCGGACCTGACGGGGGTAATGGCGGACGTGGGGGACATGTCGTTATTAAGGCGACATCGTCTTTGAATACGTTGACACACTTCAGGTTTCAACCGCTATTAAAGGCGGAAAAAGGCCAGGCAGGAATGGGAAGCAATAAGCATGGGGCAGATGGGCAGGATCTATTGCTCGAAGTTCCTCTTGGAACCATCGTACGTGACTCTGATACGGGAGAAATAGTGGTCGATCTTTCAGGAGAGGATCTGGAAGTAATCATCGCGCAAGGAGGGCGAGGCGGACTCGGCAACGAGCATTTCAAGAGTTCAACAAATCGAGCACCGAGAAGAACTACGAAAGGAAAAGCAGGAGAAGATCGTCTCTTGGAATTGGAATTGAAATTACTCGCGGACGTCGGGCTCATAGGGATGCCTAATGCCGGAAAATCCACCCTGATATCGAGAATTTCCGAGAGCAAGCCCAAAATTGCTGATTATCCGTTCACCACGCTTCAGCCCAATCTGGGGGTAGTGGATTTAGGTGATTACAGTTCTTGCGTGGTAGCCGATATCCCAGGATTAATTCCGGGAGCTAGTAAGGGCAAAGGGCTGGGGCTGGAATTTTTGCGCCATGTAGAACGCTGCGAATTGTTGCTTCACTTGGTTGATGCTTCTTTGCCGTATGAGCGCGGGCTCTCGGATTTTGATGCGGTAACTTATGAATTATCCGTTTTCTCGCCTGTGCTGGCGAAGAAGTATAGATTAGCGATTTTGACCAAAATGGATGTAACAGAATCAAAGGATCATTTTGAGAAACTACGAGAGGGACTCATGGCGCGTGGTGTGAAAGTCCATGCCATCTCGGCGGTTTCGGGCCTTGGTTTAGACGAACTGTTGGGTAAGATATCCCAGATGCTCGGGCAAACGAGAAAGCTGGGAAACGATTTCACTCCAACCGTGCAGACAAAGAGTTCATGAGTGAGAATATGACAAAAAGAGATGATCCGGTTCTCAATAGCCGACGTATTGTGGTCAAAGTGGGCAGTTCGGTGTTGACGGCATCTGAAGAACTGGGTGTCAACCGTAGGGTTTTGGGACGGATCGCCACCCAAGTCGCGAAACTCAGAGAAGAAGGCAGGCAAGTCGTTGTGGTTTCATCTGGAGCCATTGCGGCTGGTGTGAAAAGGTTAGGACTCAAGGAAATTCCAAAGGCAGTTCCTGAACGCCAAGCCGCCGCCGCCGTTGGGCAACCCATCTTGATGGAAGCATATGGCCGTGCATTTAAGCAAAGGGGGATTGAGACGGCGCAAGTTTTGCTCATTCATTCAGATTTAGATGAGAGAAGCCGATTTTTGAACGCTTGCAATACCTTTGAGGCATTGATTAGTAAAGGCGTACTCCCGATTGTGAACGAAAACGACACGGTTTCCATTGAAGAAATACGTTTTGGAGATAACGACACACTAGCTGCCCAAACAGCGCAAATGGTTCAAGCAGGACTTGTTATCATTTTATCAGATGTGGCGGGCTTATATGATGAAGATCCCAGGCGGTCAAGAACGGCGCGTTTGATTCCCCGTGTTGAAGGTTTGCCTAAGGAAATTTCCTCGGTCGCAGGAACCAGCCCGAACCCACTTGCCCACGGGGGAATGCGCACGAAGGTTGAGGCCGTGAACATCCTCAATAAAGTGGGTATTAGCACCCTTATCGTGAAAGGAAGAGACCCCAACGTCATTGAACGGGTAGTTATGGGAGAACCATTGGGGACTCTTTTTGTGCCTAATGGCGCACGTTTAAAAGGAAAAAAGGGTTGGATAGGAACCACGGCTAAACCCCGCGGATGGCTCAAGCTCGATGGTGGTGCCGTAAACGCCATGCTGAAACGAGGGAAAAGCCTTTTACCCAGTGGTGTCGTATCCGTAGGTGGGAATTTCAAGTTTGGTGACGTGGTGGAGATACAAGATACTCAGGGAGTGGCTTTTGGCCGCGGACTGGCGAATTATTCAAGTGAAGATGCTGCTCGAATCGCCGGGAAACAAACCAGAGAAATCGCAGCGATACTTGGAAGCAAAGACTACGATGAGATCATTCACCGAAACAATTTCGTTTTGATTGAGGAATAACAGGAAAAACCAAGGAGAGCGATTGCGCATAGGAATTATAGGCGGAACATTTAATCCGATTCACTATGGGCACCTCCGCTCTACTGAAGAGGTGCGTAAAGCGCTGTTGCTTGATGAAATTAGATTTATTCCCTCCGCTCTACCACCTCATAAGCCGCAAGATGAAGTCGCCGCAGCAGCTGACAGGCTGGAAATGGTTCGGATTGCTTTGGAGGATTATCCTGCGTATGTATGTGATCCCATTGAAGTAGAGCGGGGAGGCCCATCTTATACACTTGATACTTTAGAAGAACTGGAGAGAAGGACATCTGCCGAAATTGACATGTTTTTCATCATCGGTGCGGACGCGTTTCTTGAACTGAGTACATGGCACAAGCCGCAAGAGGTTTTAAACGCCGTGAATTTTGCTGTTACCTTGAGAGGAGATCAAAATACTCCAGAGTATTTGGAAGCGCTTCTCCGAGTGATACAAGAAATCGAGCCAGGTTATTGCATGGACAAGTCCTTGAAAGAAGCGGAATTTACTGACAGAAAGCGAGTCATAAAATTTGTTCCGATTACTGAAGTTGATATTTCTGCAACCCGGATCAGACAGTGCATCAAGGGTTCTTGCTCCATAAATCATTTATTGCCACGCGAAGTCGAAATCTTTATAATTCGCCGCCGATTATATGGGCATTCGGGAATTGTTAACTGAAAATGAGGAGGATGAAGACCCATTAAGAAACTAGAGAGTCGGCTTCATGCTCTTAAGGAATCATTGGAAGCGAAGAAAGCGATGGATGTAGTGCTTTTGGATCTTCGGCCTCTAAGCGTCGAGGTGGATGCTTTTTTGATTTGCCACGGAACGAGCCTCCGGCATGTGAAAGCGCTTTGTGAGGCGGCAAGGGAAAAACTGAAGAAAATTGGTGATACTGTGTTTTTGACGGAAGGGTTAGCAGAGGGAAACTGGGTGTTGATGGATTGTGGTGATTTCCTTGTTCACATATTCAACGAACAGAGTCGAGACTTTTACAGGCTGGAAGGTTTATGGTCACACGCATCCGTCATCAAGCCAATGGCACCTAGTGCTTAGGACATCTGTATGAAAGTTGAGGTTCAATGTGAAACATTTGACTAAAAAACAGTTGAGAGATTTAGAAGAAAGATTGAATGAAGTTCGCCTTGAAATACTTGGTGATGTGGAAAAAAGCAAGATACACACCAAAGAAATTGGCGATGATGGGACGCAAGATATTGCTGACATGGCTGCCGACACGTATTCTCGCCAGGTATTAATGGATTTGGGAGAAAGGGAGCGGGAGCGATTGCGGGAGGTGGAAGCGGCATTCCAGAGGATCGAAGATGGACTTTATGGTATTTGTGAGGAGTCGGATGAGCCGATTCCCTATTCCCGCCTGGAAGCGATCCCCTATGCGCGTTATACAGTGGCAGCTCAAATGCAATTGAAAGGCGCGGTGGTAGTTAAAAACCGTGAGGAGAGTTGCGAATGAAAATTCGGACTCTCCTCATTCTGGCAGTTCCTGTTGCGGCTGCTGTCTATTTTCTTCACTACAATCGAGAAATCATAGACCTGCGCCTCACCGATGCTTGGTCTGTGCGGGTTCCATTAGCTCTAGTGGTAATCGGAGCGGCTCTCGTTGGTTCGTTTCTGGCTTCCGTTCTAGGGTGGGGCGAGGCTGCACTCAGTTGGTTTACGCGCAAGAAAATGGCAAAGAAACAAAAACGTTTGCATCGCGCCCAGGAGCGCTTTGCTAGGGCCCAAAGCTTTGGTATTCAAGGGAAAAAAAGGCGCGCCAGAAGAGAACTTAAGCGTTCACTCAAGGATGATCCTTCCTTCGTTCCCGCCTTGAGGCTAGCTGCAGATTTGGCGATAGATTCTGGCAACCCCAATGACGCTGTTCAATGGAATGAGCGCCTTCGTGCTGTTACGAACAACTCACCTGACGCCATAATCCGATTGTCGGAAACTCTCGATCATTCCGGCCAGGCGAAAAAAGCTCTCGAGTTGCTTGCGCAAAACAGTAGAGGTAGAGGCGCGAGCCCCTTGGTGTTGCGAAAACTCCGGGATATGTACCTGGAAAATGGTCGTCTCGAAGCTGCTATCGAAATTTGTGAGAAACTCTCACAATCGGGTGGATCGGACTTGGTCCGAAAAGAAGACAACCAAACCGCTGGCCGCGCATATCTTACGGTAGGTGAGACGAAATTAAATAATTCAGATCCAGAAGCCGCCATTTCATTTTTAGAACAAGCGCAGCGCTATCTCACCAAAGAAAAAAAAGCATATCTATTATTGGGTGATGCACAATTAGCAGCAGGCCGGGAGAGGCGAGCTCTACGTACTTGGGAAAATGGCTATCAGGAATTGGGTGGTTTGGAGTTTTTGCAACGGTTGGCGTTGGCAGTCGGGCCTCTGGAGTCACAAAATGCGATAAAAAAAGCCGCTGCAAATATTTATTCTGCAGGGAAGCGCAGGGAGAAGGATATCCATCATCACGTGCTACACGCGGCGTTGATGCTCGAAGCAGGTCAAATCGAGAAAGTCGATAAAAGCTTGGAGCAGGCATCGGCCATGGCTGTGTCGATAGAAAGTCAGGATTCTTGGGTACGTCTGGCTCTTCATTTGATTGAAGCACGATGTTTGCAGGAAAAGGGAGAGAGGTTGGCTGCTGAGAATGAGTTCAAAAAAACCGCACAAGAGGCCTCGAGAATTCTTTTAGGGAAATCAATTTCTGGAACGGAGCTGAAGCCGTTTTGATAGCGTCTGTTTTTTAATGTTGTGATTGCTCGATCAATAACGTTAGGACTTCACATAGTGATGGTTGTAATTCAAGTATGTTTTTTTGCATTGCAAAGGTGTCGGGGCGGCAAAGTAAGTGAATGATCGCTTGACTTGTGATCTGCTAGAGCCTAGGTTTTTAGAGACTTGCACCCTCGGATAAATTCTCGTCCGGAGAATCCCAATGAATCAAATCGCTCTTGCAGCTGATCATGGAGGATATGAACTCAAAGAAGCTGTGAAACAACTTCTTGATGAAAGAGCGATTCCGTACCATGATTTCGGGACGAACTCGGATGAATCTTGCGATTATCCCGATTATGCCGAACCCGCCGCTCGTTCGGTTAGCGAAGGCAATTCCGAGCGAGGGATTTTTTGCTGTGGGTCAGCCGCGGGAATGGCCATCGTGGCGAATAAATTTCCGGGTGTTCGTGCCGTTGCCTGCCACGATGAATGGGCGGCGAAGATGAGCCGCCTGCATAATGATGCCAATGTCTTAGCCTTGGGCGGCCGGATGGTGAGTCTCGATGAAGCAAAAAGAATTGTAATCATCTGGTTGGAAACAGAGTTTGAAGGCGGGCGTCACGCTCGCCGTTTGGGTAAGATTACCGATATGGAAGACGCGCCCCAACCGACGTCCCAATGATTCAACTGCCCGGACCGGATTCTTATGAAATGTCCGATTTGTAGTAATTCTGATAGCAAAGTGGTCGACAGCCGAACGACCAAAGAAGGCAACTCCATCCGACGAAGACGCGAATGCGAGAATTGTGCTCACCGCTTTACAACCTATGAAAGAGCGGAAGTCTCCTGGCCACTCATAGTAAAAAAAGATGGCACACGCGTAAATTATCTTCGTGATAAAATCAGCATAGGCATCAAGAAGGCGCTGGAGAAAAGGCCAGTATCCGCTGAGGATCAAGAGGCGATTGTCGACCGAGTGGAGCGCTATATCCTTGATAGTGGCGAGAAAGAAATTTCGACGGAAGCGATAGGTGAAAAACTCATGGGAGAACTGAGAGTTGTTGATGAGGTGGCCTATGTACGCTTCGCATCGGTTTATCGCTCATTCGGGACTCTCAAAGATTTCGAAGCTGAGTTGGAGAAATTTGAAGAACGCAGCAATAACGACTAAAGAGTCGTACGTCTCGTTACACTGTTTTTCCCCGCGATTCTGCGAAATTCCGTATGCATGCACAGTCTTTTCTGTCCTATGAATGCTACAACTGAATTAGCTTTATTCACTGATAGTTTCACCGACAGGGTCAGCACCCCGGTGGGTAGCGCCGGATGCCAGCAAACTCTCGATTTCTTTGACTTGAAACCCACATTCCTTTAATATTTCTGCTGAATGCTCTCCCAGTCGGGGTGGAGGGAGAGAGTCTCTTATGGGTAGGTTCGAGAATTTTGGCGCCGGCCTTGTGCCGGGGTAAGTACCTTTGACAGGGTGCTGAAATTCCCTTACGAGGCCGCTAGATTTGACATGTGAGTGCTCGAAACTTTCACCCATATTCAGCGCCGGGCTCACGCATACATCCGCGCCTTCGAAAAACGCTGTCCACTCCTCAAGAGTCTTCGATTGAAAAGTTTTATCGAGTGTTTGAATCACCTCTGTGCGGCGCTCGCCTTTGGCTCCATGATCGTCATAAAAATCATCGTGCCCGATTAGTTTGCACAAATTCACCCAAAATTTCGGCTCCGAGCATGCTACGGAAAGCATCCGACCATCTTTGGTGGGGTAGAGGCGATAACATGGCCTCCGGCCATTATGTCGCATCTCTTCGCGTCCTGGGCACTGTCCCGTTGAAAGGTATGTTTGCCCATGGATGGACAGAAAACTCATTACGGCATCGAGCATAGACATGTCGATAAGTTGCCCGACGCCGGTCCGCTCTGCGAGGCGCAAGGCCGCGAGTATGGCGAAAGCCGCCCATATGCCGGCGCCCACATCCCCGATGAGCACTCCGGGCACATACGGATGACACCCAGCGGCGCCGGTGAGCTCTACGACGCCGCCCAGTGCCTGGAAGTTCAAGTCATGCCCCGGAGTTCTAGACAGCGGACCTTCTTGACCATATCCGGTTATAGAGCAATGGACGAGGGCTGGGTTTTCTTTTTTGAGTATTTGATAGCCAATACCAAGGCGCTCCATCACTCCGGGTCTAAAGCTATCGACTAGCACGTCTGAATTCTTCACCAAACTGAGAAGCGCGGACACACCGTCTTGGTTTTTCAGGTCCAGTGCCAATGAGCGTTTGTTACGGTTGTAACAGAGGTGAAGAGGGGAAACGCCATTTTCATCGAAAGGGGATGCAAGGCGTATGTAGTCGCCTCGAAGCGGTTCTTCAACTTTGATGACATCCGCTCCCATATCGGCGAGCATCAAAGTGCATTGCCCGCCGGGAAGTAGGCGGCTCAAGTCCAGTACACGTACGCCTGTCAGTGGCATCATTCAGAATTCCTTTTTGATTATTGGAAACAAACCGGGTTTTAGTTGCGATATCACTCGACGTTTGAAAGATCAAATTGAATGAAAACGTAAGAGGTCCTTCCGGCCTTTTATCCACTCCCAAAGATAGGCTACTCTAAGCGACCTTGCAGCACAGGGCGAACGGAATGGTTTCAAAATTCGAGGGACGACATGACGAGCATAGTACAAATCGTTGGGCGCGAAATTCTGGACTCAAGGGGAAATCCAACTGTCGAGGTGGATGTTCACTTGGCAGGGGGTGGTTTCGGACGCGCGGCAGTTCCCAGTGGCGCAAGCACGGGAAAGCGCGAGGCGGTCGAGTTACGCGATGGGAAGAATACTTACTACCTTGGCAAGGGCGTTACCAGTGCGGTGAATCATGTGAACAAGACACTGGCGTCCGAGTTGCTCGGTATGGATGCAACTGACCAAAAAGGAATCGATGCTCGCTTGTGCGAGATTGACGGAACGGAAAATAAGGGTCGGGTCGGGGCAAACGCGATTCTGGGGATTTCTCTGGCGGTAGCGAAAGCAGCTGCCGTCGCGCGTGATTTGCCGCTATATCGCTATATCGGAGGTGCGAGTGCCCACACGCTTCCGGTTCCGATGATGAACATCCTAAACGGCGGCGCGCACTCAGATAACTGCGTGGATTTCCAGGAATTCATGATTATGCCTGTCGGCGCAAAGAACTTTCCGGATGCATTGAGGATGGGAGTTGAGATATTCCACCGATTAAAAGTGGTTCTCAAAGACCGGGGGTATAGCACTGCCGTTGGAGATGAAGGAGGTTTCGCCCCTGATTTGCGGGATAACGAAGAGGCGGTTGAAACGATTCTCGAAGCTATCGTGAAGGCGGATTATCAACCACAGAGTGACGTGCTCCTAGCCCTAGATCCGGCGTCGAGTGAGCTTTTTGAAAAGGGGAAATATGTTTTCCGCTGGTCGGATAATAGCGAGAAGACACCGGATGAAATGGTCGCGCTCTATGAATCCTGGGTTCGTCAATATCCAATCATCTCAATTGAGGATGGCTGTGCCGAAGATGACTGGTATGGATGGGCCGCTTTGACCGGAGCAATTGGAGATAGAGTACAGCTTGTCGGTGATGACGTATTCGTCACCAGTGCAGGGATACTCTCCAAGGGTATCGCTGAAGGAGTGGCCAACAGTATATTGATTAAGGTGAATCAGATTGGCACTTTGACGGAAACTCTCGATACGATCCAGATGGCGACACGGGCTGGTTATACATCCGTTGTTTCACATCGTTCGGGCGAAACCGAAGATACGACGATTGCCGATTTGGCGATTGCTACGAACGCGGGCCAGATAAAAACAGGTTCCGCAAGTCGTTCGGATCGACTGGCGAAGTACAATCAACTGCTTCGCATCAATGAAGAGTTGGGAGATGCGGCTGTTTACCCTGGACGCGACGCATTTTTCAATATTCGGGGAAATTAGTAGTTCTCCGTATGCCATTCTAGAAAATTGTTAATAATTTGAAGATGTTACATCTATTGAATCGATTACTGTATCTATCTTAGAATTGATGGGAATTTATTTTGAAAGATAGATATGCACGAGGCCGGATTTATCGACGAAAGCGATGTCGTCTTTCGCGTCTTGGTTGAAATCTGCTGCGAGTATGTTGGAGCGAACAGGTGAGGGAATTTCTCGCGACCATCTGAAGTGCCAGCGGTTTCCAAAGAGCGCGAGCCCACTCAGATGCTTCCGACCGATTTCCTGCATAACGATTTCCACAACGCCACGGCGTCTTAGCAAGGTGAATTTCCAAAGGTTTCTAGAATCCACCGAATGCGTAGTGAAACCAGCCATTCGAGCTCGCTCGCGGAGTCGATTGCCGCTTAGCCGCAACGCCAGCAAAAAGCCTGACAAGTGCGGCGTTTCAACGGCAAGTACTTTCGGAGCGCTACCATCTATATTGAATGCGCCCAATAGATGCGCCCAGCGATTCCCAGTCCCGGTTGCGCCGCTTCGCGCTTTGAGCATGAGTTTTTTGTTCCTCATTCCCAAAACGAGGTGGGTCGCCCCACTGTCGGAGTCGCTTTGCGTGACCAGAATTTCCTGTTTCCCATCCTTGTCCAAATCCGCAGCGACGGTGCCAATGGCTTCAAATACACCGTTCTTTTCTGCGGTGAATTGAGCCATTGGTTTGAGATATTGTTGATTGAATCGATATGCATGAATTTCTGTGGGTTCGATGTCATCACCGAGTACGGCGTGCCTGTATCGTTTGGATGGTACAGCAGGCACAATAAGCTCTTTTCTCCCATCTCCATCCAGATCAGCCGTCGTTAAAACAGCATCGGTCAATACCCTTGCTTTTTCCGCTTCTATGAGTTGGGTTTGGAGCCATTTACCCTCTTTTTTTTGGAATAAAAGCAGGGAGCCATCGACGCCGACCATTGCTACATTATGGCTGTCCAATACAGCGGGTTTCGATAGAATCGAAGGGCGAATGCTTGGCCAGACGAACAACCAACGCCGTTCGAGAGTGTCGACATTGATGAACATTCCGCTTTTTCCTGCACCGACAAAGCTCCCGTCGGGCAATTGCGTGGGTGGAACATTTGCAGCCAAGTCGGAGGGTGTGGGGTGGTCTTGCACATGCGCACTGAAAAGTCCGCCTGATTTCCTGAAGGTGATGGGATGAAAATCGCCATCCATTGTAAAGGCCAGCAGAGTAGGATTTGCTATAGAGGAGCCTTTTTCGGCAGGTGCTGTCAATAACCACTTCGTTCTGCTTGAGACTAATGCGGTAAGTGTGTGGTGGGTGTCTAGGGTTGTTTCGCCTTGAACTATCTTTAGATTTGGATAGAAGGTGAGAGTGCAGACTAGAGCTATCAGAAAAGAAAGCTTTTTTCTTGAATTTATCATCATAGCATCGTGCATGGTTTCTATCCTGCGGTGACGCCACCATCTGAAAGCACGATCGAGCCATTCATGAATTCATTTCCTGGAGAGACCATAAACAGAGCGGTGGCCGCCATGTTTTCGACCGTTCCCAGTTGATGGAGTGGAATGCCCTCTAGTCTGGACTGAAGATATTCAGGTTTTGCATCGAGCCGTGCCTTTACGCGAGGGCTTGCAACCAGGCCCGGCGCAAGGCAGTTCACGCGGATTCCCAGAGGTCCTAGTTCCAGGGCCAAGCATTTCGTGAGGTGGTGAAGCACAGATTTAGTCACCGAATAGAGACTCGTATCGGCTCTGCCGCGGTGGCCAGCGGATGAGCCTATCATCAATATAGAGCCGCTTTTTTGAGGAATCATCATCTTCGCCGCTTCGCGGGCGGCGATGTAGGCGGCTTTCGCATTGACTTCAAATAAGAGGTCTACTTCATCGTCCGTGATTTCGACAATGGGTTTGAAGGCTCGTGTACCCGCGCAAATGACCAAGATATCAAGTCCACCCAGAAAGTCGGCGCCATCTCGAATCAGTTGAGACGTACGTTGCGCTTTAGATAAATCATAACATTTTCCACCGGCGTTTACGCCAAAGCTGTTACAAGCATCTATGGTGCTTTGCAGTCCTTGCGGGTCGCTACCTCCTGCACCCCATAAGTGAGCCCCTGCCTTGGCATATTCTTGGGCGATAGCGGCTCCAATCCCAGTTGATGCTCCCGTGATGATGACACGTTTTTCCGACAGTAGTTTTGTTGACATGAATTATCCTTTTGCGATGAAGAAAAAACTACGGGTAGTGATTATCGAACAGATTTTGATGATGGTAAATACATTTATAGTGTTGTGGATTCTGGCCATAGAATGGAAAATCAACGTTTTTGTAGTTGGAGTTCGCAGGGGTCGTGCGGGCATCCTGGCGGCTGGTGATATGATATGAAACTGAAAGCGTAAATTTCCTTGGTCTACTCAAGTAATAGTATTGCTCAATATTGCCGGGGAATTTTCAAAATCTGAGAAAATATTTGGAATGTGGGTTAATTGCTCTTTGAAAGGAATGGAAATGGGCAAAAAGATAGAGCATCTGCATTGGCCGGATGCACCTGACCTTTGGATGCCTTATGCGCCGGTTATCAAAGTATCTGGGGGTAGTCTTGTATTTCTGGCCGGAGTTACCGCTGCGCCTGTTTATCATCATCATCCGCATCGGCCGGAAGAATTTGATGCCATGCCCCGAGATATGGACGGGCAGGCTCGGGCAACGCTGGAAAACTTGAAAAAAAGTCTTGAGGCGGTGGACGCCGGTTTTAGCGATGTCGTTTCCGCCAACCGATTCGTGGCCGACTTGGGGGAGCAAGACTCTCTGAATAAAGTATGGGCGGAGTATTTCGGGAACAACAAACCAACTACAACCACTGTCCAGGTGGTTCAGCTGGCTACAGATCCGCGTTGTCTTATCGAGGTGAATGCCATGGCTGTTGTGGATTCATGACAGTAGTTCCGAACCCATAACTCGTACTTATTTGAGAGCTTGGGCCATAGTAGGAGTTGTGAGCTCTTGTCAGAGTAGGATGTCGTTTGCTAGCATTTGGTTATACACACGAATGCGCCCTAAATCCCCCACCGAGATTCAGGTGTAAATGATACATCGATTGAATAACCCAGAAGCCCGAATCAAAGCTTTGGAAGGTCGTTTGGAACAATACCCCTCATCGGCTGCTTTTTTCCCATTGGCATCCCTATTATTAGAGAAAGACGAAGTAGAGCAAGCCGAAAATCTTCTGAAAAGTGGACTTGCAACTTATCCCAACTATGCAGCTGCAGGTGTTTTGCTTGGGGAAATACTCATCTCGAAAAATGAGCACGAACAGGCATCTCGCTTTCTCATTAAAGCGCTTGAAATTGCTCCCTGGAACATTTCAGCTCAGCGTCTTTTGGCCGAATGTCATGCGAAAGAGGGCGATGAGGTAGACGCGCAAGTCGCGTTAAGAGCCGTCAATATGTTCGAGACCGATGAGGTGGCGCCCCAAAGTCTGAGTAGCGATGTCGAAATTGATAGCGCTCCAGTTGTTGGTCCTGAAGAAGAATCGGGCGAAGTGGCAACGCCGGCTCTTGCCGAGCTTTATATTGCTCAAGGTCATTTGGATAAGGCAAAAGACGTCTACGAGCGTCTTTTGAAGTCAGAGCCCGCTAAAGTCGAATGGAATGAGAGAATAGCTGCTATTAGAGAACAAATATCGCAGTACGAGAATGTTGATGCGTCCACGGGGTACCCCGGGACGGAAGAAAATCTCGACTTCATAGCAGGTGAAGTTAAAGGCGAGGCAGACATGCCCGCTGAGGCAAAGCCGGATGTTGTCACGTCTGAAGAAATGGTGTCGGATGAAAGTTGCGCAGAAACATCATCAGCTAATTTTGAAGGCCCTGGTAAGGACTTATCCCTGACGGATAAAGCATCGGCAGTCGATAAGGAGGGGGGGGAGCCCAGCGTCATTCCGGCAAGAGATGTAGATAGCGAGGAAGTCGACGATACCATTCTGCAAAAGATAATCGAACTCTATATCCAAGAGGAAAACGAATCCCAGGCGCTGGAAATATGTAGAAAGGCGCTAATCCTGGGAGAAAACACTTCTTGGATATTAGAAAAAATTTCAGCGCTTGAGCGAAAAGCGGAAGAATCTACCGCACCGCTGTTGCGGAATGAGGTGGAAGAAGATAAAGACCGGTCGACGCCGGTTCTCTCTCTTGCCGACGAGAGTGTTGTGCAAACTCTGGAAGGCTGGCTCGAAACGCTGCATCGGCGCAAAGCAAACGCATAACCCAATCCGCACTTGTTGGATGAATTGCTCGAAAGACCGAGACATGATGACTGGATGGCGTGAGTAATCCAATTTTTCAGTTTGTTCACTGGACAAGCGAGTGTATTTGGCATGACGAATTTCCCAAAAGAAAAAGAGCTGTTCTCCCGCATGAGCATCGCCGAACAATCGATTCACACCATACGCACACTTTCGATGGACGCGGTGCAAGAGGCAAATAGTGGCCATCCGGGCACGCCAATGGCTCTTGCGCCACTGGCGTATGAACTGTGGATGAATCACCTAAGCTATAACCCCAAAAATCCAAGCTGGTTTGACCGAGACCGTTTCGTGCTTTCGTGTGGTCATGCTTCCATGCTTCTTTATGCGGTTCTCCACCTGAGTGGTTATGAACTTCCGCTTGAAGAGATCGTCCGCTTTCGTCAGTGGGGCAGCAAGACGCCGGGACATCCCGAATACGGCCTCACGGCGGGTGTGGAGACCACCACGGGCCCGCTCGGACAAGGGTTTATGAATGCAGTGGGCATGGCGATGGCTGAAGCGCATATGGCGGCCAATTTCAATCGGCCGGGGCGCTCGATTGTAGATCACCATACATATGTGTTGATGAGCGATGGCGATGTCATGGAAGGCGCCTCCCATGAAGCAGCTTCTTTAGCGGGCCATCTGGGTCTCGGTAAATTGATTTGTGTTTATGACGATAACCGCATCACCATCGACGGTGAAACGTCGTTGAGTTATTCCGATGACGTGGTGAAGCGCTTTGAGGGGTATAACTGGCATGTGCAAAACCTGGGTGATAGCGCAGAGGATTTATCCAGGATATCCGGTGCGCTCAGCCTGGCGAAGGCGGAGGCCGAACGCCCGTCTTTGATCATTGTTCGCTCTCATATCGGATATGGCTCCCCCCGATATCAGGATACCGCGCGCGCACATGGTGCGCCCTTGGGGCATGAAGAAGTCGAGGCCGCGAAAAAGAACTATGGCTGGCCCGAGAGTGAAAAGTTTCTGGCGCCTGATGAGGTGTGCGCCCACATGGGAGAGGCGGTTTCACGCGGCGCGGCGCTTGAGGAAGATTGGAATCGACGGTTCGCGGAATATGAATCGGAGAATCCGGAGTTGGCCGAGAAGTTTCAGGCGGCGCTTAAAGGCGAACCTCCTGCCGGTTGGGAGAGTTGCATTCCCCGCTTTGGAGACGATGATGGAGCGCTCGCTACGCGGGCGGCATCCGGCAAAGTATTGAATGAAATCGCTTCCGCTATACCCTGGCTGATTGGTGGAAGCGCGGACTTGGCGGCTTCGAACAATTCGCTCATTAAAGATTCGGGTAATTTCGCCAAAGGAGAGTACGCCAACCGCAATATACATTGGGGAATTAGAGAACACGCGATGGGGGCCGCCTGCTCGGGAATGGCTCTTCACGGTGGCATTCGCCCTTATGCGGCCACATTTTTCACGTTTACCGACTACGCCCGCCCGGCCATTCGTCTCGCGGCGCTCATGGAATTGCCCATCATCTATGTGATGACGCACGACTCCATCGGCCTGGGCGAGGATGGCCCTACTCACCAGCCGATTGAGCACCTCGCGTCGCTTCGCGCCATGCCGGGCCTTACCATCATCCGCCCGTGTGACGCCAACGAAACCGCCGTCGCCTGGCGGGTGGCGATAGAGCGTCTTGAAGGCCCGACCATGCTCGTCTTGACTCGTCAGGGCTTGCCCGTCCTGGAGCGGTCGCAGGAGAACGAAGCGGATGCGCTGGCGCGGGGGGCCTATGTCGTCTCGCCGGAAAGAGGGAATTCCCCCCAGGCCGTATTATTGGCCACGGGATCGGAAGTGCATCTAGCGATCGAAGCGCAAAGTATATTGGCGACAGATGGAATCGATGCCCGGGTCGTCAGTATGCCGAGTTGGGAGCTTTTTCGGGAGCAATCCGCCTCCTATCGGGATACTGTTATTCCGGCGAGTGTGAAGGCGCGGCTGGCGATTGAGGCGGGCGCCACCATGGGCTGGCGTGAGTGGGTGGGGGATCAGGGCGCCGTGGTCGGGATCGATCGCTTCGGTGCGAGCGCGCCGTACAAGGAAATTTATTCGCATTTCGGCCTCACCCCCGAGCGCGTCGCCGAGCGGACGAAGAGCATCCTCTGAACGTTCCCCGTGAAACAACCCGCGCATTTCCCCGCAGGCGCCCGCATTTGCCGCTGCGCGAACCTTCCCGGAGGCGTGTATCCTCACGATTGTTCCAGGCGGCGGGAGAGTTGCGCCCCCGCGCGGAGCTGGAAATGGACTGAAATACGCTGTGAATTTATCGAAAAACCCCGTGAATTTATCTAATTTTACGGAAATTTATCGAAATTCACCCGCCCCCGCTGCGCGCGCGCCCCGCGCGTTTTCCGTGATCCGCAGCCGGCGCTTTCATGTGGCGTTATCGCGCCCCGTGGAGTAGAATCGCTTTTTTGTGCCGCATCGTCTGAGGAGCGAGAGATGTCGAAAAAATATCGTTTGTCGGGGTGGATGATCTGGGCCGGCGCCCTTGCGCTGCTCGTCGCCGGGATGGCGGCGGGCCCCGCCGCGAAGCCGGCGGCGAGCGAGACGAGCGCCTATTCGGAGCTGAGAACCTTCAGCGAGGTGCTGAGCCTCGTCGAGGAGAACTACGTCAACAAGGTGGACGCTAAAAAGCTGATTCGCGGCGCCATCCGGGGCATGCTCCGCACGCTGGACCCCCATACGACCTATCTGAACCCTGAATATTTCAAGGAGATGCAGGTGGAGACCACGGGCCGCTTCGGCGGCCTGGGGATCGAGATTTCGATTCGAGACGGCGTGCTCACCGTGGTGACGCCCATCGAGGACACACCGGCGTACAAGGCCGGCGTGAAGGCGGGCGATCAGATCATCTTCATCGAGAAAGAACCGACGAAAGACCTCTCGCTCCAGGAGATCGTCAAGAAGCTTCGCGGCAAGCCCGGCACGAAGGTGAAGATCAGCGTGAGGCGCAAGGAGGAGGAGAAGTTGCTCGACTTCACCATCACGCGCCAGATCATCCGCATCAAGAGCGTGAGAAGCCGGATGCTGCCGGACGACATCGCCTACATCCGGGTTCGCAGCTTCCAGAACGGCACGGGCCGCGAGGTGCTGGACGCCCTCTCCTCGCTCGAGGAGGAGGGCGCCAAGGCCCTGGTGCTCGACTTGAGGAACAACCCCGGCGGGCTCCTCTCCCAGGCGGTATCGGTGTCCGACATATTCCTCGAGGCGGGCAGCCTCATCGTCTACACCAAGGGCCGCATGACCGACCAGGAGCACCGCTTCACCTCCACGCACGAGGCGCAAGGCGGGGAGATCCCCATGGCGGTGCTCGTCAACGCGGGCAGCGCCAGCGCGTCCGAAATCGTGGCGGGCGCGCTCCAGGACCTGGAGCGGGCCAAGCTCATCGGCGTCAAGACGTTCGGCAAGGGTTCGGTGCAGACCGTCGTTCCGCTCTCGGACGGCTCGGGTCTGAGGCTGACCACCGCGCTGTATTTCACGCCCAAGGGAAGGCGCATCCAGGGCGAGGGAATCGAGCCCGACATCGTGAGCGAGGCGGAGAGAAGCGCCGCCGCCATGCGCGCGATGCGCGAGAAGGACCTGCCCGGCCACCTGCCGAGTGAAGCGGAGAAAAACGGGGAGAAAAAAGACGATAGTACTGGCGGCGCTCAAGACGGCCCGGCGCAAGCTCCCGCAGAGCAGGAGAAAGACGCCCAGTTGGAGCGCGCCGTGCAATATCTCAAGGAATCGTTCCTGAGCAAGAAGATGGGTGCCTGATCGCCTGCGGACGGGCGTGAACGATCGGGTTTTACGACCGGATTCCTTACCTGCAATCCAGTCCACCTTCCGTAGGGGCGGACCCGTGTGTCCGCCCTCGCGTTTTGGGTTCCGTATCTTGTTGGTGTTTCCGTAGGGACAGGTCGCGACCTGTCCGAGGCCCCTGTGCTTGTCATAGGTCACGACCTGTACGAGGATCGGCGTGTCGGCACTCGTGTGTTCAATTTCATCAGATACTTCGTCAAATCGTAGGGACAGGCCCCCGTGCCTGTCCGCTAAAGGACTGTGATACCACCGTGTCTTCGTTTCTTCCGTAGGGGTCGCATACATGCGACCCGCCTTTGACGGCGAAAGGGAGGGCCGTATGTATGCGGCCCCTACACGAGGATCTTCCGTTCGCGCCAAAGCGAGAACAACCCCCCCCCGTGGTTGTCTTTTTTCAGGATGAGCGCGGTCTGTCCGAGGCCCTTCGTGGATGATTTCGAGCGGAAATTTAGAATCCGCATCGCTCGGACGGTCCCTGTTCAATCCATAGCCGGGCGATCAGCCTCTCGGAATCCCTCCCTTTGTTTCAACTTCAAACCTGAGCTACAGTTCCAGGAAACGAATTGGTGCAGGCCAGTAAAACCAGGGGAGGAACGCCGAAAGCATCCGCTGAGAGCGCCCGGTTGGAACGCATTCTGGTTTGGTGAATTCTGCGCGCGGGGCGGTGAGTCTGAAGCCGAAAACAATCAGAAGGAACAAACAATGCCGAGAATGAGGAACCGGTTTTTACTTCTTGCAGCAGTCGTGTCGTTCCTGGCGATGTTGACGGGTTGTGGGGGCGGCGGGTCGGTGGTCGCTCCGGCGCCCGTGCCGCCCGTGGAGATGGACGCCAAGGTGGCTCTGGCCGGGGCGCCTGCGAACCACGGACTTGCCCCGATGGAGGAGTTCACGGTCCAGCCCGGAACCACCGAGGAGCATGGCAACGTCGATGTGTCGTGTCCGGCAGGCGGCCCGGCGTGCGTGGTGAGCGTAGCCGACGACGGCGCCGTCGAGTACGAGGTCGCCGGCGGCATGCCTTCCCTGATGTCCGTGGTTCTGGAGACGAATGAAATCGAAAGCGTTTTGAGCGGCTTGCGGAGCGATTCGACATCTCCCGCGTTGGCTCGATTTAGCGCTGATCCTCCACCTCCCGACGTCGTAACGTGCGCGGCGCTTTTATTGGGATGTGAAGGTGGGCTCGGACCGATTCACTACAGGGCGGTCGGCAAGTTCGACTTTTCCGGCTTTCTTTTCACCGGGCGCCGCCGCGGCGTGTCTTTGGCGGAAAGGACGCAGGTTTCAGGAGGAGGCGATACGACCAACTACCGCGCCCTGGCCGGCTGGCTCGACCATAGTTTTTTCCTGCTCAAGACCCCTGGAATCAGGGTGGCGCCTGAAGAAATTTGGGTTCCCTCATATTACTATGGCGCCTATTCGGTAGGAAACTCGATAGATTCGAATCCGGATGTTTTGGCCGGCGGCGCCGCGACGTGGACCGGGATTATGGTTGGTATCCGTATTGCGGAACCGGATGGTTTCGTCAAGGGAGATGCCACGATAACGGTTTCCAATCCGCAAGGAAATCCTGATCTGCGGGTCGATGTCGAGTTCAGGAACATGAAAGACGAACTATCGGGTGCTGATTTCGATGACGTTTCCTGGGAAGGGCTGGCGCTCGAAGACGGGTCGTTCGGAGTCGTTCCTGTCAGCGACGGCGAGGCGGATGCCAGCCGGCATCCTGCGAGGAGAGGCATTTCCGGCCGGTTCTACGGCCCGAACCACGAGGAAGTGGGCGGCTTGTTCAGTTTCACGACGTCCGTTCCTGAAAACGACAGGATCGGTGGAGATATTCATGACGTTTCCGGCGTATTCGGCGCCAGGCGCGACTAGCCCGGCCGTTGCGTGAAGGCGGTGGTTCCTGTTTTCCGGTCGCTGTTCCGATTTTCGCGCAGGGAGTTGGGGCGCAGGCAGCAAGAAAACGACTGAAATCTGACTAAGAACATCATTGCCCATTGTCTGAATCCATTCGGATTCATGGCGGCGAAGCCGCGTTTGCCGCAGGGGCGATCCCCCCTCGGGGCATCCTCATCAACCGAGATAGACCACTGTTTTTTCGGTGTCGGACCCGACCGGGGAGGGAGGATTCGACGGAATAACGGGCGAATACTGCCCCGTTGTAGGGGCCGTTCGCGAACGGCCCCTAATGACGAGCGGGCTTGACGTTAGGAATGATATTCACTATATTATAATTATTATTGGATCTCACGCCTCATCCTGGAGGATGTCCGCATGAGTGAAAGGTTGTCCCTGATCGATCTGACGCCAGACGACATCGAGCTACTGCCGGACAAACTCCGCAGGTGGCTTGGCGATTCCTCGCCCTCGAAGGATTCCCCGTTTTGCGCCTGGCTCCTCGTGGGCGAACGCGCGGAGGGGCGGGCGGAACTCCTCGAACGGGCGCTCGAAGTGCTGCCTTCCCTTGCGGCCGAGCGCAGGTCCAGATTATCCGAGGCGAATATCGAGAAAATACTCGACGTCATTCTCTCGGACGCGCCCCGCCACCGGGTCGAGAACGAACTCGAAATCGACAACGCCAGGCTGCGCTCGCGGTATCTTCAGGAAACGCCCCTTCTGACCGGGGCCGAGGTCCGCGCCGCTTCGGGTCTCAACCCGCGCAACAAGAGCGAGCCCGCCTCCCGCTGGAAACGGGAGGGCAGACTGTTCGCGGTGCGCCGCTCGGGTATCGACCACTATCCGGCCTTTCAGTTCGCCGACGGAGCTCCGCGGCCGGTCATCAAGGAGATTCTCGCCGCCCTCCCGGAGGAGATGACCGGCTGGCAAATCGCCATGTGGTTCGCATCCGGCAACGGCTGGCTGGAAGGCGACGAGCCGCAAGAGAGCCTGTCCGACCCGGAAGCCGTCGTCGATGCGGCCCGGAGGCTGGCCGATCCGGCGCTCGGGTAGGGTGCGTCCCCTGGATGACGATTCGAAAACCTCAGGCTAAGCTCGCCGATCCAAACGTCGTTACACTCGGAGCCGGCGCATTCGTGCACCGTGTGCACGACAGGAATTACGGCGGCAGCGCTTTCAATCCTTGCAAGGGTTCTCCCACGCGCTTCGCTCCCGTCTACGATGCGACGGACAAATGCGTCCCGTCTCTTTACGCGGCCGGCACACTGGAGGCGGCGATCCATGAAACGATATTCCACGATGTTCCCGTAACGGCGAAACGCAAGACCGTTCCCAGGACGCTCGTGCAAAGTCGTGCGCACGTCCAACTGGAAGTCCTGCGGGACTTGCGCCTCGCCTCCCTGCGCGGCCCCGACCTCAGGCGATGGCGCATCGCTCGCAGTTCGTTGATCGGCGCATCACCTGAGCTCTATCCCGAGACCGCCCGGTGGGCGAGCGCCATACACCACCAGTTTCCCGAAGTCCATGGTTTGCTCTGGACTTCGAACCAGTGCGATCCGGACACCGCGTACCTCTTCTTCGGAGACCGCGTAAAACCTGAGGATTTCCGAATACTGAACGCGCGCGATGGAATGTTCGACACGACGTTTCTCTCGGACGTGCGTCTGGCGGGACTTAGATGCGGCATCACCATCACGGTGTAGGCCGACTTTTTCCTTTTTTGTCGTCCGGTCTGCCGGGGAGGGAGGGATTGCGGTTTGCTGTAGTAGGGACAGGTCGCGACCTGTCCCTACGGTCGCCATTCGAGAGGATGTGCAGGGGTCGCTGTCGGGATTGACCCGCCGCGCGATATCGGTTTCGCAGAACGCTTGACGCCCTCATCCCGAGCAAGCGCCCCAAACCCTCATCCTGAGTAGGCGCGTAAGCGCCGTATCGAAGGTCAATCGCGACCAATGCGGGAGCGATTGCCTGACAAAAAGGGGAGCGCTCTCCTCGACAGACTCGGGCAAGCCCTTCGATACAAACGCTCCTTTCTCAGTCGCGTTTTACTTTCGGCGGCTACTCAGGGTGAGGCGGAGCGGCGGGCTGCGCAGGACGAGGAGAAAGATTTCGCCGCATCGAGCTTTTTCAACAACCCCTCAAGGGGGGAGTAACATGGAAACCTCTCAGGGTCCTTCCCGCTCAAACTGCTTTCCCCCGTTTCCCCCGAACCCTCATATTCGCCGATGATGGGCCCTGAATCTCGCCTTCCCGCCCCGCCGGGCGTTGCTTCCCCGCGAAAATTCCCGTATCCACTTGAACCAGAGCTTGATGAGGTTTGCGCAAAGCGAGGAGTATGAACGTGTATATCCTGGGCGTGGAGACGAGTTGCGACGAGACGGCGGCGGCCGTTCTCGGGTTCGGGGAAAACTCCGCACCCCGGGTCGCCTCCAACGTCGTGGCTTCGCAGCACGAGATTCATGCGCGATACGGCGGCGTGGTCCCCGAACTCGCGGCGCGCCGCCACGTGGAGATGATAGCGCCCGTCCTGGAGGCGGCTCTGGAGGAGGCGTCGATTGCGGCGAGGGAAATCGACGCCGTGGCCGTCACGCGCGGCCCAGGCCTCGTGGTGGCCCTGCTCGTGGGCCTCTCCGCCGCCAAGGGCCTGGCGTGGAGCCTGGGCGTTCCCCTCATCGGCGTGCACCATCTGGACGGGCACGTTCATTCCCTGTATCTGCCCACGGGAGATGAAGACGACGCGCCGCCCACGTTCCCGCATCTGGGCTTCGTGGTCTCGGGCGGACACACGGATTTCTACCGCGTGGAGGGCCACGCGGAAGTGACGCACCTGGGCGGCACGCTGGACGACGCCCTGGGCGAGGCCTACGACA
>JAPPHK010000026.1 GCA_028820795.1 Nitrospinota bacterium
GCAGCGTGCGCGTTTCCCCGAAGCCAAATCGAAACCTATCCGGGAATCAGGGGGTGATTTTGCTTGACATTATCCCATGGAGCTCCCAGCTATATTGATATAGCCATGGCAAGGTCATGAGATAGGTCCAAAGATCATCGAAGAGATCAGTTGAAGTAGGTTCGAAAGTGTCAATCCAAAGCGTGTGAAATTTTACCGTTACCAATTCTAGCTGGAAAAAAGCTCGAAAACGCAACCGCCGGGCGCATCGTAGGCCCGGGTTCGCCCAACCTCGATGCGTCCGGCCCTAGCCGGGAGAATGGCTATGAGTGCAGGCGAGTTCTTGGTGCTCCTAAAGATGATCAAGGAGTACGGGCTGGACGCCGTGATCGAAGCCGCGAAGAACGCGGGGGTCTAGGCAGACCAGCAAAGGGATAGCGCCGGGGCTTTAGCTCCTTTGCCCCGCACCTATCCGGGGCGGCCGGGCTGCATGCGCAACGTAGCCCGGCCGCTCCACCTCAAACGAAAGGCCATTCCACATGCCCTTGAAATTTCTGTTCATTAACCCCAAAGAGATCAAACAGATCTTGAAACGGAACACGCCGGGGACGGCCGCCCAAAGCAATGCTGGCGAGGAAACCCGGAAAACAGAAAGGGAAGAGCCCGATGATCGAAGGAAGATTCCCAACACTCAGGAGAGGGAGTAGCTTATGAAACTTTGGCTCATCGACGCTGGATATCTTTTCTATGGGCAAAATTCAATTCAACAAGGTTTTCGGTTCGATTATAAAAAGCTGCTCAACAAGCTCGAAGAGTTCGGTAAGATTGAGAAAGGGAGTTTTTTCAGAGCTTGCCGGACGAGCATAAATCCTCTCAAGCTGACTTCCATAAGTGGCTGCGCGTACCTCCGCCATTCGGACCAGGTTTGGGGGTAGAGCTGTATTCGCTGAAAGACGATATGAACCATAAAGCGTTTTGCAGAAAATGCCAGCATAAGATCGATTTAATTTGCCCTTGTTGTCATGGAACCGATCTTCAGAGGAAACGACAAAGGGGCGTCGATATTGGAATCGTTATGCATACCATGAAAAACCTTGATAATTACGATACATTTCTACTTTCGTCTGGTGACGGTGATTTTGTAGAACTGGCAGTTTATCAATATGGGGTCGATGTGGAATTGCAATCGCTGGCCAACTGTGTGTTTTCGCTGGATAATTTCTCAGATGAGATACGAAAGTAAATGCGTCAGATCGATCATGCATCGCCCAATGGATAAGGCAGGGGGTTAGCTCCTTTCTCCTCGCTCTAATCCCAGCGGCCGGGCGCGGCATGTGCCCGGCCGCTATCTTCCCTCTCTTTCAATCATCTATGCGCCCCGCGTGGCGACGGGCCTCAATGGAGGCGCGGGCGGCACTCCGGGCGCTCACATTTGCGCACGATCATCTTTTCGGCGTATTTGCACCGCGCGCGGATCGCGCGAGCGAGGAAGAGGACCACCGATGACGGATTATGCGATGGCGACGAAGCCGCCAAGCTGACGTAAACGTCACCTTCGCGTGGCGCCGGCACCATTTCGTGTCCTCAATCTCGTGGATCAACCGCGCGAACTATGCTGGTGTCGGGGGCTGCACAAGCGGCAGCGCACTGACCTGCGCCGGAGGGTTGCTTCTATCCTGTTTTCTGGCAGAAGTGCAGCGCGATATAGGGCGGCATATTGTTGTGTGGTTGTCCACCGCCGGCCGTCCCTATCTCAACTCCATGCCGAATGTTGATCTCACCTCTGCTTGCGTCGGTCTTCGCATGGACAGTGTCGTGACCGTCAACCTTCACGAGATATTTCCCCGGCCCGTGGTTGTGCTCGGGCATTTCTTCAATTGTGAGCCTGTGTGCGGCTTCGCCCCCTTGAGAACGGAGCGCTATACCTTCACCAACCCCAAGCAAAAACCTGCCGGCGCTAGCCTCATAGTCCTTCCAGCCATCGACCTCTTGGCACGGGCGCGGAAACGCGACGACAGCTCCATCCGGAACGGTGGGCTTGAAGAGAACGTCGATCCAGTCAGTGAACGCCGTTGCCACTGAGATAATGAGCACAGCGACCACGGCGCCTGCCGCTCCAGTAATGATCTTTTCCAGCATTAGTGCCCTCATTGCGAATGATCGGGACTCATGGAGCAAACGATTCGCACTGGTGGTCAATCCCCGTGCGTGGTGGGCCGGACCCCCAATAGCTCAACAGACCAAACGGCGGAGCCCCCTAACTTGATCCTGTATTGCAGTAGTGTCTCAATTCCGGCCGCACCACAGTCCACCGCGGGGCCGGATCGAAGCTCACGGGCGCCCCTAGGCAGCCCCGGAATCCGCTCGACGGACACTATGGCTGTGATAATGTCGCAAACATGGTCCTGGGCACCATCCAGCTCGTCGACGGGCGCGGGCGCAAATACCTGACCGCCGAAGAACGCGGGCGGTTCCTGGCCGCCGTGGCCCGCGAGCCGAAACCCGAACGCCAGACCTTCGCGCTCACCCTCGCGCATTCCGGCGCCAGGCTCTCCGAGGTCCTCGCACTCCGTCCGCTCGACATCGACCTGGACGCGGCCGCGATCCGCATCCGCACCCTCAAGCGCCGCGCCGAGCACTGGCGCGAGGTCCCGCTGCCGGCCGAGACGCTGCGCGCGCTCGAGCTCGTCCACGGGCTGCGCGGAGTGCGCCCCAGGCGCGCCGGCGAGCTTCTCTGGCCCTGGTCACGCGCCACGGGCCACCGGCGCATCGTCGCCGTCATGGAGCGCGCCGGGATCTCCGGACCGCAGGCCTGTCCGAAGGGGCTCCGCCACGCCTTCGGCATCGCCGCCGTCACGGCCGGCGTGCCGCTGCCTACCATTGCGGCCGTGCTCGGACATGCCGACATCGCCACCACCGCCATCTACACCACCGCCGTCGGCATCGAGGCCAGGGCGTTTCTGGCGCGCATGTGGGAGCACCCGACCGCCTGACGGGATCGCTCCTGCAGTCCCTTGCGCCTACGGCGGAGGCGCTGCACGGGAAACATGCTCCGTATCGGGCACTAGGGCGAAATCGGCGACCGCACAGGCAAGAGCTGGCACCACCGCATGGCCAGGCCCAACCTTCTCGCGACGGCGCAGGTATTATACCAGCGGCGGCAGTCTCTGACTCATGGGGGGATTTCCTGAAGGCCCGGTT
>JAPPHK010000179.1 GCA_028820795.1 Nitrospinota bacterium
ACATCCGCTACCACTGCTGGCGCAACGCGCGGACGGGGCAGACGCCTCCCGAGGGAATCACCATCGCGCGGACGGAGAAGGAAGCCGAAGTGCGCGAGGCCGCCGAGCGCTGGCTCGCCGGCGGGTAGGATCAATCGCGACTGATGAAGGAGCGATTGCGTTTTGTCGACCGAGCAGGGGCTGTTGAAAAACCCTCCCTGCTCGTCCCCCCACTGCCTTGAAAACCAACCCCCCCTTAACAGGGGGGTAAGATCAAAGCCCCCCTGACAAGGGGGGTTGGGGGGTTACAGCCTTGAATGAGCTTTTTTAACAACCCCTCAAGGTGGGAGTGATCCGAGAGAATTATTCCTTATTGAGTACGAAGGTTCAGGGGCCTACCTCTGCTACCCTCGCCCCTCACGAATAAAACCTTCGCACCAGCTCCTCCAGGCTGAACTCATCCGCGCGGATGGCGTCGAGGAGGTCGGCTTCCCTGGCGAGCACGCGCCCGGCGGCTTCGGGCACCTCCGCCGCGATTTCTTTGGGCACCACGAGCGCGCCGCTCACGTCCGCGTGGATCAGGTCGCCCGGCACAACGGCCATCCCGCCGACCGAAACCGGCGTGTTCACCGCCACCACGCGCACGTCGCCGCGCGAGACCGTCATGCCCGCGCACCAGGTCTTGAAGCCCGCCGCGCGCATCTCCTCCAAATCGCGCACCACCCCGTCCGTCACCACGCCCTCTGCCCCCAGGCGCGAGAAGAGGTTCGACATGATCTCCCCCCAGAGGCACGCCGAGCGGGGCCTGGGGCCGACGTCCTGCTGCACGAGGACGCAGGGCCTGGGCGCCGCCGCCACGGCCTCGTAGAGCGCGATGCGCGACGTGTGGGTGCGCTCCTCGCCGGGGGCGTATTCGCTTGTCGTGAACGTCACGGCGTAGCCGAGCGCCACGCCCATCTCGGGGAACATGCACGCAATGCTCGCGTCGGTGTGACCGAGTGTCCTCGGCCTCACGCCGAAGGATTCCACCGCGTTCGAGACCGTGGGCGTGTCGATCGCTCTCAGCTTCTCGAGCGTTTCAGCGGATAGCGTCATCTGTCGTCTCCTTATTGGACAAGAGGCCGCGCCGCGCGCGCCTCTCGTGAACCGGATGAGTCGTAACGGGTGGCCCGATTATATGATCGGGAGTGTTCATCGTCATTCCGGTGTCGGAGCCGATCGAGCGATGGCTTTTTCAACAACCCCGACTTCCGAACCCTGACTGGATCGGCCCGGTGTTGACTGATATAACAATTATGTTATATTCAATTGAAGAGGGCCCACCCAGTATTCCTGCGAACGCTCGCCGCCGAATCACGAGGAGAAAGGATGAACAATTTCCGTGCAGCGCAACGGGTCGAAGACGCCCAAACCGATATGGTGGGTGGGCAGGAGCAAGGATGCGTTTGAGCAATTCCCCCATGAGGCGCAGGAGGATATCCTCTACTCCTTGGAAAAAGCGCAATGGGGAGGTAAAGCCCTCTCCGCCAAACCTCTACAAGGTTTCAGAGGGGCCGGGGTTTTGGAGATTGTTGAAAATTACGACGGTGACGCGTATCGGGCGATTTACACGGTGAAATTTAAAGAAGCCGTCTGTGTTTTGCACGTTTTTCAAAAGAAATCGAAAAGAGGAATCCGAACGCCTCGGCGGGAAATGCGGGTCGTCGAGGCCAATCTCAGGGGATTGATTGAATATATAAAAAACCGAAAAGGTGCGAAGTGAGAAAGGAGATGAGCATATGAGCGAAATTGAAATTTTCAAGGGCAGCGACAATATCTTCAAGGATCTCGGACTTCCGAACGCGGATGAAATAATGCTCAGGGCGCAACTCCTGAGCGAGATATCGAATACGATTCAGTCGAGAAAATTGACCCAAAAGGAAGTGATGCGCATTCTCGACATCAAGCAGCCAGAAGCCTCGTATCTCATGAACGAGAAGCTCTCGCGCTTCTCCCGCGGAAGGCTGATCGACTTCATGGTCAAGCTGGGCATGACGGTGGAGTTGCGGGTGAAGAAACCGAAGAAGAACGCTCCCTTAAAACCCGGCGCGCTTGTTTATGTGGGAGCGTCGTAGGGGGGAGAGGCGCCTGCCTTCGCGTTTGTCCGAATCGAGGCGTGTCGCATTACCTCCTGTAGGGGCGGACCCATGTGTCCGCCCAGATTTTTGAATTTTCCTACCGGACACCCCCGGTCCCGAGAAAATTGCATTTTGATTTTGTAGGGGCGGTTCGCGAACTGCCCCTACGGACGAAAACAGGTTCTCGCGTCACACGGGCGGACACGCGGGTCTGTGGGACAGCCCCGAGGAGGGGCTGTCACTACGATTACCCGGTTTTTACATCAGAATGACGGCGTAGTGGGGGGATTCGCCGGCAGGGTCAACCCTCGCTTGGTTGTCCTTTTCTCGGACAGGTTGCGACCCCGAACAGGCAATGAGCCTGTTCGGCTACGGCACCACCCGATAGGCGGGATTTTCCTCATCGATCGCCCATTGCAACGGGTTGTTCTGGATATATTCTCGGATGCGGCCCAGATCATCATCGTCACGGATGACGTGGTCGTAAAATGATCGCTGCCATATGCGTTTTTCGAATGGCGGGAAACGTCCGGTTTTTACCTCTTTGATGTATTCGTTCGTGGTCATGGTCTTGAACCATTGTATGATTTCCTGTAGGGGCGGACCCATGTGTCCGCCCTGGTTTTGAAATCCGTCTTGTTGATGTTCTTCTTGTTGTCGCTGTTCGATTCTTTCATCTTTGCTCGATTCGGGATCTTTGTCGTGCGGGCGGACACGCGGGTCCGCCCCTACGATGACAACGATGCCGTGAATGTGATTCGGCATGAGGACATACTCACCCAAGTCGACATGCGGAAATTTGCTTTCCGTCTTGCTCCACCAATGGGCGACCATCATCCCCGCCTCGTTCAAAACCATCTGGTCTTCGATGATGTCGCCGAACAGACATCGTCTATCCTGCGCGCAAACCGTCACGAAATAACATCCGGCCTGCGTGTAATCGTATCCTTTCAAACGATTCGGTTTTCGACTTTTGGGGCTGGCATTCATGTATCTCATATCCCCCTCCTACCCCATCACGCGCTCCCGCCAGTCGCGCATGGCGGCGCGCGTGGTGTCGAAGGCGAGCTCATCGA
>JAPPHK010000244.1 GCA_028820795.1 Nitrospinota bacterium
TCGATGAGATCGCAGACCCCGAGAAGGCCCTCGCCCGCTGGCTGAGGGACGAGCCCTTGCCATGAGGGGGGAACATTCATAGATCACACTGTGTTCTTGAAATTTACGGGTAAGCTTGAATTTCACAGGACTGGCTCGTGAGATAAGTGGAAGTCCAGTTAAGACTTCTTGACGGCCAATAATTTTCAGTCTATAGATTGGAATATATCTCTTGAGTGGCTTCTATTTTGAACTAATGGTTCAAGGATTACTGAAATGATGTCCACCTCGGCCCGGCCTCAGGTATCTCGCCAAGATTCCTTTGGCCGGGCCTCTCTATTTTGTGGCCCCCGATTCCGGTGGAGATGCATACAAACCAGAGGCTAAATCATCTTCTCATAAAAATCTCCTTTCTTGCACGAAACCTTACCTTGGAAAGCCCTTCACGTCAAGCCATAAAAGGTATAATATTAGACAATTTTGGATATATATTTTTGCTATTGACAAATATACCTCTTTGGCTTAGATTGTGTAGTAAAAGGAGGAAGCCATGATTGATGAACAAACGGTAAACCAAAAATCCCGTCGGATCCGAAGTCCTGCGTATCCATTCATTTCTCTTGAAAAGGCTCTTGAGCGAGCGAAGAAAATAATGGAAATTGAAGGGCGAAATGTTGCTCCTCTATCGTCAGTTCTCACCGCTTGGGGATACGGGGAAAAGAGTAGTAATGGACGTCAAACAATCGCAGCTTTGCGGCAATTTGGCCTTATGGAATATGAAAAAGGTAATAGTAACGGAGTCTATTTAACAAGGCATGCTTGGAATATTCTCAAAGATCTACGGCCGGATTCTGCTGAAAAAAAAGAGTTAATACAAGTTTCAGCTAAAGAGCCTAAAATTCATCGTGAATTGTGGGAAAAATATGGAGCAGAACTTCCCTCGGACAACACTATTCTAACTTATCTAATCAAAGACAAGATGTTTAATGATAGCAGCGCCAAAGGCCTTTTGAATGTGTATAAGGCTACTATTTCCTTTGCTGGTCTAGATCAGACCGATATTTTACCCTCCGACGTATCGCACCGTAGTGATGAGATATCGCCTTCTGGAAAGGAAGAGGAGGAAGAGAAAGACGCTCCAAAAGAGCCAGACGACAAAGTTGATCTTCTTACTCCTCACCAGGAAGAGACAGGAAGTATAAAAATGGAACGGCTTATCGACGATGAAGGCCGTGAAATAATTTTCCAATTCTCCGGAAATCCATTAAGCGCTTATCATTACCTGAAAGATTATTTGGAGTTCAAAATCAAAAGGATGGAAAAAAAAGAACCAGAGTAGATCAAGTAATAGGAGGGAAAAGAGAGGGTGGGATAACCGATGAAGGATAGCTTAACCCTTAACCAGAGTGCTCCTGTTTTCTTCTTAAGCTCTCTAATGCGTTGGGGTTATAACAACTCCCCAAAAATCGACTAAGTTATTATTCGTGATTATCTACGGCGGCATATTCGACCTCGAAACCCTCCCCGGCGGCGGGAATGAGTTTGATGCCGATATTCCGCTTTTTCTGTTTACGCGCTTGTTTGAAACTATCGAAAATACGCTTGGGGTGTTGGTACTCTTTCCACGCCGCATAGACGAAGCGGATCAACAGGTCGCTTGCCCGCCCGGGCGCTCTTCCATTTTCCCATTTGGAGAGCGTGGTGTGGTTCACCTCCAACAATCTGGCGAATTCCCGGGCGCTCAGGCCTGCGTTTTTTCTCAAGTAGCGGATTTCCTGTCCGCTCAATGGGCCGGGCTTGTTGATGACGGCGTTGCCGAGCTGGTCCAGTACTGAACCCATGGCCTTGATTTTCAACCCGACGCCGCATCCGCATTTGATGAGACGTACATCCTCGATGTATGCGTTATCGAGCCCCGAAGACTTGAAATGGTAGTCTCCTGTTGATTCCACGTAGATTTGTTCACATGCGTTGCATTTCATGATTCGATTCCTTCCTATCCTCCGCCTGAAAGATAGAAGATAGTTGGCTTTAAGTCAACAACGGAAATGAAATCGATGAGTGAAGAAATATGCAGAGAAGTGTTTGCTTGGGGGTGTTGGGTCAACCCTTCCTGATAACGACGCGCACGCGGCCTTGCGCATCCGGCGTCGCGCTCTCTATGGCGTGGCCATCGGCGGCGGCGCTTTTGGGGACGCTGGTGGCGGCCTCGCCCGCGTCGAGCCATACTTCGAGGGTATCGCCCGGCGCCATCGCCTCGAGCGCGAGCTTCGTCCGCACCCAGTTCATGGGGCAGAGTTCGCCCGTGAGGTCGATGGTTTTGGCGCGGCTCATTTTCGGCTCCTCGTGAGGTTCGTCCGATGTCCGATATTGCCATCTTTTTGACCGGAACGGGAACCGGCGTGGGAAAGACGGTGGCGGGCTGCGTCATCGCGGCCCATTGGGCGGCTGAGGGCCTGGACCCAAGGGTGATGAAGCCCGCCGAATCGGACTGCGCGCTTATGGATGGCAGCCTTGTCCCCAGAGACGCCCTTGCGCTCAAGACGGCGGCGGGCGACCCGCGGCCGCTCGATGAAATCTGCCCCTACAGATACGAAGTTCCGCTCACTCCCGCCCACGCGGCCGAGCGCGAGGGCGGGCCGCCGGATTTGGAGCGTATCGTCGCGCAGGTGAAAGCGCTCAAAGAAGAAGAGAACCCTCTGCTCGTCGAGGGCGCGGGCGGTCTTCTCGCCCCCTTGACCGAAGACGCCTTGATGATCGATTTGGCCCTGCGCGCGAATCTGCCCCTCGTGCTCGTCGCTCAGCTTGAGCTCGGGGCGATCAACCACACGCTATTGAGCGTGCGGGAGGCGAGAAGGCAGGGTCTTCAGGTTCTGGGCGTCATCCTCTCCGACACGACGGGGGAGGCCACGCCGGCGGCGGAGCGCAACCCGGCGGCGGTCGCCGAGCTTTGCGGGGCGGACGCTCCGCTCCTGGGCGTGATTCCTTACCTGGAGGGGGTGGACGGGATTATCGCGCGTGCTGCCCCGGGCACCGGGGATGCGGGCAGGCTGCTTCGCCTGGGGCAGGCCTTGGATTTGGACGCCCTCGGCTAGCGGAATGAATCCCTGCTACGCTTGAACGCGCTTGCGCAGTGATTCCACCTGCGCGGGCGTGCCCAGGGCGTAGAGGTGGTCTCCCGCCCGGATCT
>JAPPHK010000189.1 GCA_028820795.1 Nitrospinota bacterium
CGAACCCTCCCCAAAAAACCGCTTGCATTCTGAGGGGGCGTCCATGTACGCATATGGGGCTGTTGAAAAAGTCCTCTCTGCCTTATCCTGAGTAGCGGTGAAGCCGCGTATCGAAGGATGCCCTCTCGCCCGGCGCGAGGCGTTCGACTGCCCTCGCCCTTCGATACGCCGCCTTCGGCGGCTACTCAGGGTGAGGGCGATACGGCGGCGAAGTGGGGCGAGAAGAACGCCCCCACTCCCAAAACAGGGTTTTTCAACAGCCCCATATATGCGGCCCGTGACGGGCGGCGAAAAAGGCCGGGTCGCATGTATGTCGGACATATATGTCCGACATACAATCAAGGTTGGCATCGACGTCATTCCGGCGAAAGCCGGAATGACGGACAAAACCGCACTTCTCGCAAAGATGGAGAAATACCGTAGGGACAGGCCTCTGCGCCTGTCCGAGGCCTCCGTGCCTGTCCTGATGGTAACCATCCTGCAAAAGGACAACCACGGAGGGCCGGATAAACCCGAGGAGGGGTTGTCCGGCTACGCCCCCTCGCGTCGAACCCTCCCTACCCGGTCGCCTTCATACGCCGAATCACGGAATCAGGACTTTCCAGCACCTCCATTATTAATATTTATTAATTAATCCTTAATAAATAAATTCCTTATTAAGCGTTCGCGAAATATAACTGAAAAATAGGCTTCGTTATTAAGTTTTTAGAATTAACTCTTAATATCGGAATTTCTTATTCAGCTTTGGTGAAGGAGACTTGTTTCCCTAGTACCGCTCCGGCACGAAGGTCTGCTCGCTCAGGGGAGGGCGCACGTAGGCCTTCGAATCGCGCCTGGGGGGGAGTTCGACCGGCGCGGGCGTGAGGTCCTCATAGGGAATGAGGGAGAGCAGGTGGCTGATGCAGTTGAGCCGCGCGCGGCGCTTCGAGTCCGCGTCCACCACGTACCAGGGGGCCTGTTTGATGTCGGTGTAGGTGAACATCTCGTCCTTCGCCTTCGAATACTCGACCCAGCGGGTGCGGGACTCCAGGTCCATCGGCGAGAGTTTCCAGCGCCGCGTGCGGTCCTGGAGGCGCGCCTGGAAGCGGCGCTCCTGTTCCTCGTCGCTCACCGAGAACCAGTATTTGATGAGGACTATCCCCGAGCGCACCAGCATCCGCTCGAACGTGGGGCACGAGTAGAGGAACTCGCGGTATTCCTCCTCCGTGCAGAAGCCCATCACCCGCTCCACGCCCGCGCGGTTGTACCAGGAGCGGTCCAGGAGCACCATCTCGCCCGCGGCGGGCAGGTGCGGCGCGTAGCGCTGGAAGTACCACTGCGTCTGCTCGCGCTCGGTGGGGGCGGCGAGCGCGACGACGCGGCACACCCTCGGGTTGAGCCTTAAAGTGATGCGCTTGATGACGCCGCCCTTGCCGGCCGCGTCGCGCCCCTCGAAGATGACGACGACCTTGAGACCCTGGTCCTTTATCCACTCCTGGAGCTTCACGAGTTCTTCCTGGAGCCGCGCGAGTTCGGCCTCGTACACCCGCTTGGTCAGCTTCTGGCGCGGGGGTTTCCGGGCGTCTCCCGCCCGGGTGTAGGAGGGGGCGCCACCCTCTGCGGGGTCCGCTTCCGCGTCGTCGGCTTGGGGCGTGGCGTCTTCGTTCATCCTCGTCGTTCCTTCGGGTTGCGGTCGCGCGCAGCGTCGGCCGGGATCACCGGCGTCATCCTCATCACGCGCCTCCCATTTTGTTGGTTATCCTGATTATGAGCACCTTGGAAGAACCGCGCAAGGGAAAAAGAGGGGGTTGTCGAAAAGCCCCCGATGAATGAGGGTTCGTCGCTACCGACGAGAAGCAAGGAACCACTCCCCCCTCAAGGGCCTGTTGGTAAAGTCCTCTCTGCCTCATCCTGAGTAGCGGCGAAGCCGCGTATCGAAGGTCAATCGCGACCAATGCGGGAGCGATTGCCGGCCAAAAAGGGGAGCGCTCCCCTCGACAGACTCGGGCAAGCCCTTCGATACAAACGCTCCCTTCTCAGTCGCGTTTTACCTTCGTCGGCTACTCAGGGTGAGGACGATACGGCGGCGAAGCGGGGCGAGAAGAACGCCCCCGCTCCCAAAACCGGGTTTTTCAACAGCCCCCAAGAGGGGAGTGATATTGAGGCGCGAATGATTCGCAGTAGAGGTTATTATTCGCTCCCTACCGGAACCCGCATCAACCGTCTCCAAGCCGCCCCGCCGCCTCGTTGACGGCCGCTTGGCGCTCGGCCTGGCGCGCGGCGAATGTATCGCGCACGGTGGCCACCATCTGAGGGTCCGCCCGTTCGGGAGAACCTGAGTCGAAGGGGGGCTTGGGGTCGTACTCCATGCCGAGCTGGATCTTGCGGGCTGCCTCGGCTCCCAGCAGTTCACCCGCCACGGTGAGGGCGAAATCGATGCCGGCCGTGACGCCGGCGCCGGTGATCACGTTGCCGTCGACGACCACGCGCTCATTCACGGGTTCGCAGCCGAAGGCGGCGAGCATCGAGTGCGACATCCAGTGCGTCGTCGCGCGCTTGCCGCGCAAGAGGCCCGCCGCGCCGAGCACGAGCGACCCGGAGCAAACGGAAGTGACGTAGCGCGCCCCCGCCGCCTGGCGGCGCACGAAGTCGAGCGTCTCCGCATCGTTTACGAGCGGGTTCGTGCCCGCGCCGCCCGGCACGCAGACGAGGTCGAGCTGCGGGCAGTCGGCGAAGGTCATGCTCGGCAGAAGCTCCATGCCGCCGCCCGCCTTGACGGGGTCGAGCGTTTTCCAGACGAGGTGCACGTCGGTGTCGGGGAACTTGGTGAAGACCTCGTACGGACCGGTCATGTCGAGCTGGGTGAGGTTCGGGAATAGAATCTGGCCGATTTGGAATCGCATGGTGTAGGGACCCTCCGCTGTTGGGGTTGGGGATTAAGATTATGAGGGGGTCCGCTGATGTGTCAAGTTTGGTAATTGGGCCTGTAGGGACAGGTCGCGACCTGTCCCTACGGAAAACCCCAGTGAATCGAAACCGTTCCTGTAGCGGCGGTTCGCGAACCGCCCGCGTTTCTTCCGTGGCGTTATTCCAGGCATGAACCCCACAGGGTGCTCATCTATCTCTATGCTATACTGCCTCCTGAACGAACACCCCCGCTCC
>JAPPHK010000238.1 GCA_028820795.1 Nitrospinota bacterium
TCCACGGCGAAGAGCGCCTGGGCGAGGCGCGTCTCCCGGGGCACGTTCAGATACTGCGCGTGCCCCAGAATCGCCTGTATCATCTCATCGGGATAGCCCGCCTCGCGCAGGGCCGCACAGCCGGTTTCGGGGTGCTCTTCGGGCGAGGGATGCTTTTCATAATCCATATCGTGCAGAAGCCCTGTGACGCCCCAGAGCGCCTCGTCTTCTCCATATTTATTCGCATATGCGCGCAGGGCGGCCTCCACCGCCCGGGCGTGCGCTCTCAGGCCCGGGCTTTTCGTCCACTCGAACAAGAGCGCCTCGGCGCTCGCGCGATCCAGTTCCACGCTAAACTCTCCCCTCACGATGAACAAACAGATGACAAACCAAACACAACTCTTGTCATTCAACCTTGCGCCTCGGCCTGAATCTGTCAAGGCGCGCAGCCTCGCCCTGAGCGCTTTGGTTGTGATACATATTCCCTCCGAGACATTTTCCAACAAAATTTCACGAATCAAAAGAAATTTTTTCAGGGAGAAAACCATGCTCTACAACAGGGAACGCGCGCTGGAACTGATGCGGGAGAACGACGTGGTGGCCATGATCGGCACGACGCTCGAGAACGTCACCTACCTGACGGGCCACATCGGCTGGGCGCAGCGGGTCTACCGCGCACGCAAAAGCTACGGCGTCATCACCAGCGACCCGGGCGCCGGCACCGACCTCATCATGAACCGCGCGGACAACACCTACTACGCCGCCTACGGCGGACACGCGGAAAACGTCTACGTCTGGGGCGGGCAGGCGAACCACATCGAGCCGGAAGGATACGAGCCGCATGACGACGAAATGAGGCGCTACCGCGAACTCCACGCAAGCGGGGCGAAACACGCGACTCTCCTCGACGGACTCCTCGCAGCACTCAGGGACCGGGGCATCACGTCCGGCAGAATCGCCCTGGACGAGGAGGGCTGCCCGGACAGCCTGTTCGCGACTCTTAAAGAAAAACTCCCCGGCTGCGAATTCATACCCGGCTCGGGCCTGTTTCTGATGACGCGGCTCGTGAAGACGGCGGAGGAGCTCGACCGCCTGCGCGAGGCGGCCCAGGTGAACGAAGACGCCATCACAAGGGTGTTCGAATTCCTCCATGAGGGCGTGAGCGAGCGCGAGGTGGCGGAGGTCTGGCGGCAGGAGGTGGCCCGGCCCGGCGGCATGTGGCACTGGTTCCACTTCAACTCGGGCCCCAGGGGCGTCTTCATCTTCCCGCCCACGGACAGAAAACTACAGAAAGGCGACGGCTTCATGTTCGACGCGGGCCTTTTTCACAGGAACTACAACGCCGACACGGGAAGCTGCGGCTCGGTCGGCGAGCCGAGCGCGCGCGTGCAGCGCGAGTGGAAGGGGGTCGATGAGGGCTTTCACGAAAGTCTCGAGGTGATAAAGGCCGGCTGCACGGGCAACCAGATATACCAGGCGCTGCTCAAGGGCATTCAGTCTCGTTTTCCCGAGTTCGACGCCCCGTTCGCGGGCCACACGATTGGCCTGGAAGCCAGGGAGTTCCCCTTCATCCTCGGTCCCGAATCCAAACACGACGGGCCGTTCTACCCGACGACTTCGGAGATTCCCCTGCCCGTCGATTCGGTGATCAACATCGAGGCGCCCATCGGTACGTTCGGCCTGGGGGGCTACCAGATCGAATACTCGGTCGTCGTGAAGGAAAATGGCTGGGAGATGCTCATCCCCCAGGACAGGAGTTTCAGGGTCATCGACGCGTGAGTCGCATACGGGAGGGATTGACCTCGGACAGGCACAGGGGCCTGTCCCTACGGACTCCACAATCAGGTGATTTTGTAGGGGCCCCATACATGCGGCCCGGCCTTTTCGCCTCCACAACACGTGTCACATAATATGCGTGGGGCAGCCCCGAGGAGGGGCTGCCACCTACACATGCCGAACCACAACACTGAAATGGCGATGCTGAATCCCGTTTGATGAGAGGAAGCCGTTTTCGCGTCCACGTTCCACCAACGCCTGGACTCGCCGAACCAGCAAATACCCCGAATTGACCTCGAATGAAAAATAGGGTGAGATAGGCGGGTCGCCACACTTCTCTATCCTGGAGAAAGCCGATGCCCCATCATACCGACTCATTGCCGAGACGCGATTTTATCCGGAAAAGCGCCTTCGCCGGCCTCGGCGCGGGACTCCTGCCCTTAGCAAAAGCCATGAACGCGGACGCCGCGCAGAACCGGGTGCGCCGCTACGTCGCACTCGGCAAGACGGACATCAAGATGTCGGACATCTCCTTCGGCAGCAGTCGCCTGGGTTCGGACGAGGAGGACCTCGTTCTCCACGCGCTCGATCTGGGAATCAACTATTTCGACACCGCCGAGAGCTACTCCTGGGGGGAATCGGAGACCACCATCGGCCGCGCGCTCAAGGGCAAACGCCACAAGGTCTACATCGCCTCCAAAACGCACGCGGAGCCAAGCGATAAAAAAGAGTCGATGATGCGCTCTTTAGAGCAAAGCCTGCAAAAACTCCAGACCGATTACGTGGACGTCTACTTCAACCACGCCGTGAACGACGTGGACAGGATGAGCAACCCCGAGTGGCGCGAGTTCACGGCGCTTGCGAAAAAACAGGGGAAAATCCGCTATTCGGGCATGTCGGGCCATGCGGGCAACCTGATCGAGTGCCTCGACTACTGCACCGCCAACAATGTCGTGGACGTATTCCTCATCGCCTACAACTTCGGGCAGGATCCGGCCTTCTACCAGCGCTTCACGCGCGGGTTCGACTTCATCGCCCGGTTCCCGAAACTGCCCCTCGCCCTTGCGCGGGCGAAAGCCAAGGGGGTCGGCGTCATCGCCATGAAGACGCTCATGGGCGCGCGCCTGAACGACATGCGGCCCTACGAGAAAGGCGCCGCCACTTTTTCGCAGGCCGCCTTCCGCTGGGTGCTCTCGAACCCGAACGTGGACTCGCTCATCATCTCGATGACGAGCAGGGAGAACATCACCGAGTTCGTGGGTGGCTCTGGCTGGAAGAAGATATCGCGCCGCGAAGTGCCGATCTTGAAGAAATACGCGCGGCTCAACGGAACCTCCTACTGCCGCCATGCGTGCAACGA
>JAPPHK010000290.1 GCA_028820795.1 Nitrospinota bacterium
AGGACAGGCACGGAGGCCTGTCCCTACAAAACCATCACGCCCGCGCCGCGTGAACTTCCGTGCCACCGGTCTGGAAACAGGTTTTTTTAACCCCCCTCCTCGGGGGTTGTTGGAAAAGTCCCTTTGGGGCCGGGTTGTCAATGGGCGTGTAGGGGTCGCATATATGCGACCCGGCCCTTTTCGCCACCCGCCAAGGGCCGCATATATGCGGCCCCTACACGTCCTCCGGCAAAGCGGAATTCCGCAGCCGTCATCCCGGCATGGCAGGCTTTTTCAACACCCTCTCTTCCCCGGTGTCCGCCGATGAGCGATTGGACGATAACGGCGCTTCGGGATGCCTACCGCGCCGGTGAGATATCGCCGGTCGAAGTCGTAGACGACGCCCTCGCACTCATCAAGCAGTGGAATCTCCGCCTGAAGGCCTATCTCCACGTCAGCGAAAGAGAGTTGCGCAGGGCGGCGCGGGAATCCGAACGAAGATTCCGCTTCGGCGATGAACTTTCCCCCCTCGACGGGGTTCCGGTGGCCTACAAGGACCTCTGCTACATTCCGGGAACGCCCACGACATGCGGGAGCGTGATGTTCGAAGACGATCCTGCGCCCGATGCGGCATCGAGCGTCTGGAAGCGCCTCGAAGAAGCCGGGACCGTCAACATGGGAAAACTCAACATGGCGGAACTCGCTATGGGGCCGACGGGACGCAACAAGCATTTCGGAGACCCGCAGAACCCCTGGAAGCAGGGTCATGTCACGGGAGGCTCGAGCAGCGGGTCGGGGTGCGCGGTGGCGGGCGGATTGGCGCTGGCCGCGATCGGCACGGATACGGGCGGCTCCATCCGCCTGCCGGCGGCGTTTTGCGGCGTGGTGGGCCTGAAGCCCACGAACGGCCGCGTGAGCCGGCATGGGGGGATGCCGCTATCCTGGACGCTCGACACCTTCGGCCCGCTCACGCGAACGGTGGCGGACAACGCGCTGGTGCTCTCCGCCATCGCGGGCGCGGACCCCCTGGACGCGAGCGCGAGCACGCGGCCCGTACCCGATTACGCCCGGGCGCTCGGAGAGAGCATCGCGGGCGTTCGCGTGGGGGTTCTCGAGGGCGCGGCGCTCGGCGGCGTTTCCGGGGAGATGCAAACGGCTTATGCGGAGGTATGCGGGGCGCTCGAACGCCTGGGCGCGCGTCTCGTCGCGATGCCCCCTCCCCGCGCGGAAGAGCTCGAGGAACTCGCCAACACGATCTTCAAATACGAGGCGCTGATGATACACGGCGAGCGTCTGGAGAAATACGAGGACCGGGTGACGCCGGAGATTCTGATGCGCTTCGAAGCCGGGCGCGGGGTTCAGTCGGCCGGATACCGCGCGGCGCTCGAAAGGCGCGAGGAGTTGATCCGCTATTACGAGAGCGAGGTGTTCTCCGCCGTGGACGCCCTGGCCGGCCCGACGACGCCCACGCCCGCGCCCTCTCAAGCGCAGGCGCGCTTGGAAGCCGGGGGGCTGATCGCCTCCCTCACGCGCTTCACGCGCTGGGTCAACACCCTGGGCGCACCGGCCATATCCCTGCCCTGTGGTTTTTCCGAAGAGGGGCTGCCGCTCGGGGTGCAGCTCGTCGGTCCGGACTTCAGCGAAGCCGCGCTCTACAGAATCGCCCACGCCCTGGAGGGGGAAAGCGGCGGCTGGAGCAAGTCGCCCACGTTCGATTCGTTCCAGTGAGGATTTGAAGCGGCAACGGAATACACATGCCGTGGTTCGAGCGCCATCGTGTTCATGGAGAAACCGAATGCCCGATTCCTATGCAGAAAATTTCCCCATTCTCTTCGACGGGAAGTCGCACAATCATACGACGGGACTTGCCGAGACCATCACCAACATCGATCGAAGAAAACTTTTCGATGATTTTTGAGAGATTGCGCGGATGCGCGCCGAGGCGAAGCGAAAGGGGCAAGCGTTATTTCACCGGACACGACGGAGTGATTACATCCCCAGGCGGCGGCAACGACAGCAATCGGGGCGAGAAGCATCCGGCGCTTGCTCTATGGAGGCTGGAGCAACCCTGGCCGCGCTCGCACCCCGTCGGCGGTTGGTTGCGATTGCTCGATTACCAGTTTCCACTACAGGCCGGACGGTCGGACAGAAGGGTCGGCAAGGTCGATTTACTCGGTGCCACGGACAGGGGGCGGCTGATGGTCATCGAGTTGAAGGTGAAGCCTCGCAGCACAGGCGCTCGGGGCGATTCTCCCTTGTTGGCGCTCATGGAAGGTTTACGCTACGCCGCCGTCGTTGCGGCCAACCGCGACGTGATCGCCTGTGAAGCGAAAGCTCTTTTCCAGAAGGATGTTACCGACGAACCTCCCATCGTGCAGATTCTAGCGCCTCTGACGTGGTGGACGGGCTGGTTGGAACTTGCAGGCTCCACTCGTCGCGCCGCCGGTGAGTGGGAACCCGCATTCGCTCGCCTCACCGCTGATATCGAAGAAGGACGGCTCGGCGTCCCCGTCGAGTGCATGGCGCTCGACGATATCGGCGATGGGGGCATCGCCTACGGAGCCGACGGCAGGACGCCAACGCTCAACCGCACACCCCGGCTCTATCCCGTACATCCAAGCGAAAAACGACCTGTCGGCAATGCCCTGATCTTGCCGAAACCGGGAGAGCAGGCGTGAGGTCTCATGCGAGCGTTCTGCCCGAATGGGAAATGAGGCGGCGGACGCGACGCGAGCCGCTCGTTAGGAGCGTCCATTCGCGCGCGGGACGGCGTTGCCCTCTTTCGGGGATTGAGCGACTCCTGCCACCCGCTTACCGAGGATGAGGCGCCGGTAGAGATCGCGGCCCCGCTCCCGATGCCGCATTTTCCGCGCCTCGAAATCGGCCGAAATCGTCTCGGCCGTTTCGAGCGAGGTCCTCTCGGCAGGGCAACTCGATTTCGGTAAATTCCCGAAAACAATTCGATAAATATCGATAAATTCACGGGGTTTTTCGATAAATTGCCGAAAATTTTCGAGGGGAAATGCGCGCAAATGCGGGCAGATGCGGCGCGAAAATCGGTTTCGAACCCAAGCGCAGGGGAATTCTGCCATGGTTCGCGGGCCTGTCGATGACGGGAAATGCCGGGAGTTGCGGGGTGTAAAATTACCCGTGCCCGCGCCCATGGGAGGAAAGGTTGCGCAGGCCGAGGGAGAGGCTTGAAACCTAGGAAGTTCCCTCTTCGGTTTCTTTTTCTTTCTCCCAATCTTTCAAAGACTTGGGCAGCTTATCTTCATTCCATTTCTTGGTGATGCGGTAGACCTTCCCGCCCTCACGGAGATAGAGGAAATCCGAGCCTTCCCTGGCCGCGAAGCGAAACGGACCCCACTCGCCGTGGCGAATGTCCCTGCCCGAGAGTTCGACGATAAAGTCTTTGAAGTCAGGCGCTTCGCCGGGTTTCGCCTCCCCCTCCCTCTCGAAATCGAGGAGTCCGCCTACCAAATCGTTCACGTTGCCGGGCTCGGCCTCCCTGCCCTCGGGGGAGAGGAAACGCCATCCTTCGCCGAAGCGCTCGAGCTTCATGAAGGATTTGTTGGGGAAACGCGCCGTAACTTCAGTGATTTCATCATCTTTCGCGTAGAGAAGCAAACGCCGCTCGCTCAGGAAATAGGGCGTTTTCGTAATCTTGTCATAATCCTCTTTCTTGACGGCGAACAGGCGTTTTTGGCCCTCGATTCGGCCATACGCCCTCTTCTCCTCCTTCAGGAACCGTCCGATAATCAAAGACTTATCCTCTAGCGGTGCATCCTCTTTCTTCTTCAGCCAGACTGTGTAGCGAAGCGGCGCGCCCTTGCCGCCCTCTTGCACGAGGCCGTATTTCGACAAGTCATCTCCAGGGTCGTCCACATAGTCAATCGAATTGACCCATTTGATGTCCCACATCAAGTCGTCGACGTGCTTGTGGCGGCCGATGAGTTTTTCTTCCTTCCCGTCCGCCTTGGTGACGTGGATATCCCATTTCTTCTTCGCTTTTCGGAGAATGTCGAGTTTTTGGGATTTCGATTCAACCAGAAGACGTGTGACGTGGTCGACGTCATAATCGATGACAGTTTTGTGCCGCAGCGAGAATACGGATTTGGGTAAATCCTTGATCGTTTTCTCGTTGATGAGCATCACGGGACCGCCGGAAAGCCTCCTGGCGTAATAATAAGCTTTTGGCTTTTTCTGGCCGCTCTTCGGCTCGGGCGCTTCTACTTTTCTGTCGCCCAGGATGACCCCGTCTTCGGGTTTTTGATTGTCCCCGGTGAAAATACGTACCGTGAGACTGGGTTTCTCCAGACCGTATGGGGCGAGATTTCCGGGTTTTTCATCAACGAACCTTTGCACCTTGTCCCATCTGAGAGTAGATACGATGCCCTCGGAATCAATGGCGTCGGCCCTGTCCTGGATGGGCTTCACCAGGGCCCACTCGTCTTTGCTCTTGCGGACGACGGTGAAATCACCGCCGTCCCGAGGTTCGACGATCACCTTGTTTGCACTCTCGGGCATTACCGGGACAATCGATCTGTCCCGAATGCTGAATACCGATTTATCGAATTCGGCGATGTCCGAGAGTTGAAGAGTGAAGATTTCGGGGGTCTTCGCCAGCGCGGCATATCGAAATTCGCGTGTAGGAGTTCTATCGCCTATTTCGACGGTAACATCGTCCTTATCCTTCAGCCCAAATATAATTTTCATCCCGGGCTTGTCCATTCCAAACTCGGTTCTGTCCTTTACGTTTCCGATGCGGTTGCGTTCGCGGAGTTTCGTCGCCGCCTCGAGAAGTTTCTCGACCTCATCCGCATCGACGGCAGCGTCAACGGGTTTCACGAAGCGCCACCCTTTCTCCGTCCGGATGATTTGGTATGGTTCTTCTTCTCTCGTTACGTCAATTCTGATCAGCGCTTTATCGTCAATTCCCTTCAGGAGTTTGACCTTTCGCTCCTCGGCGGCGCGCTCCTCGGCGGCCCATTTCACGCCATAGACGTAATACGAGCTGCCAAGGATGATCAGAACGAGCAGTAATATGAGATTTTTCTTGGGGTTCACCGCAGTTGCCTTCTCCTGACGTAGACGGCGGCTCCGATGAGGATGATGAACAACGGCATGACCCAGACGGTGAACAAGTGAACGAACCGCCCTTCCCCGCCGGCCAATACGAGAGGTTCGCCCGTTCGGCTTTTGGGGCGAATGGTGATCAAATCTTTCTCGCCGCCGAGCCAATTCACGGTATTGAATACGAGATTCCCGTTACCCTGGGCGCCGATGAAGGCATCGCTCGCAAAATCGGCATCCCCGAAAACGACAATTCTAGCCTCGTTTTTTTTGTTCGTTTTCTTTTGATTAGCGGGTGTGTTCGCATCGTCCTGAGAGCCCTGCCCCTGCGCCAGCATGTAAAGATCCAGTGTGACGCTGACGGCGGCTCCAATCGGCACGGGCCCATCTTTCTTGGTTTTCGGGTCAAAGGCAAGCTGACCATTCTGGATGGCGATGCTCTCAACGGTAAAGCTTTCCGCACCCGTCTTGACCAACTCTTCGGAATGCAGCCCCGCCTTGGGCATACCCTTGGCGGATACCTTCCTTACCGTAGGAAACACCGTCGCCAAACCCTGTAATTGTTTGGTGATGTCGTGTAGGCCATAGTTGACAGCGAATGGAGTGATTATATTCCCACCAGCTAATTCGAAGCGGACGGATTCGGGGTCGACGACGAAAGATTGGGGAATCTCGAAGCCATATCTCTCCAGGAGCGCCGTCAGACGTCCAGGTTTCATATCGGGTTCCAGGAAAACGAGAAGTCTTCCGCCGGATTTGATGTATTCGTCAATATACTTGATCTCAATTTCTTCCAGATTCTTTTGGGGCGCCGCAATAATCAGCATACTGGTATTATCCGGCACGCCCTTTTTTCTTAAAAGTAAAAGCTCTTCCACCAGGTAGTTGTCGTCCCTCATCCCGATGGCCAGTGCTCTCATTGCCTCGCGTCCTTGCCCGGAGAAGAGTCGTTCGCCATGGCCCGTGAGGTAATATACGCGCTTTTGCTCGGTTTGGATGGTTTTCAGGATCGCATTGGCGATCGCGTTTTCCGAAAGATCGAATATCTTTTCCGATCGGAATGTCGGTTTTTTCTCCTGGCCCGCGGAAGTGGATTTGCCTTGCTTCTCGATTTCTTCTTTGCTGAAGTGGTGCACTATGACCAATGTGCCATAAGAGTCGACGGCATATTTCTTGGCGCTGCGTGGGGAGGCGTCGAGGTTCAGGAACCGGAAAGAGATTTGTTTCGAAGCCCGGGTGTATTGCTCCAAAATTTCCGTTATCGCAGGTTCTTCGAGCTTGCGGGTAAAAGCGATGATTTCGATCCGCCTTTTTTCTCTTTCGAGTTTGTTCAGCAGATTCATGGTTTTCGCGGATAAGCTGTAGAAATTTCCTGGTGTGACGTCCCAGCGTTTGAAGTGCTTCACGCTCATGAGTTCTACGACGACCAAAATAGCGGCTACCACAACGATCATGAGCGCGACCTGGATGCCTGTTCGGGTTGAGCGGAGCCGGATGCCGCCTTGGAGTTCGCGTCGTGAGATCCAAACCGTATACCCGAAACAAACTATCCCCAGGGAGATGATGGCGTAAGCCCAGCGGGGAGGCTCGGAGAATTGGTCATGTCCGGCCCAGCCGGATATGCCAATCAGTAATAAAACGGCGGAGGCGATAAACAAGTATAGGTTTCTGTTTTCCAAGTTCCTACCCTCTCCACCTGTAGTATTCAAGGGATCTGAGCACTAGAAAGCCACACAAAATGTTGATGTTGACGAGATAAATAATATCGCGCGTATCGATAATGCCCCTAATGAAATTTCGCATGTGCATGCCTAATGAAAGATGCCTGAGAATTGAAGACAACGGCTCGCTGGCCGCTATGGCGAGAGCTTCCATAAGGAAAGTCGCGAGAAGTATCATAAAGGCTATCATGGCTGCGACAATTTGGTTCGAAGTCCACGAACTGGCCAATAAACCAACAGATAGAAACGCCATGCCCGCCAGTATCATTCCAAGATAAGCGGAAGAGACGATGCCCCAATCCACCTTGACGAAAGTACTGAGAATGATCGGATAGACGATAGTAATAGCCAGCATTATCAAGTAGATGGATAAAACAGAGAGGTATTTGCCGAGGAATAATTGTCCGTTACGAAGAGGGAAAGTGAGCATCAACTCTATGGTGCCCTGTTTTTTTTCTTCGCTGAACAGACGCATTGTAAGCAAAGGAGCGACGAACAGGAGAATCACGGTGACACTGGAGAAGACCGGTTCCAGAACTGCGGAAGTCGGCGTGATGTTGTATTGAGCGGCCGCCTGGGGATTTCTGGCCAATTGCATTGAAACGGTAGCATAGGAGAGAAAAGCGCCGGAATAGAAGAAACCCATCAGTACCGCCCACGCAGCGAGGATCACATAAGCGATAGGCGAGAAGAAAAACGATGCGAGTTCGCGTCGGCATATGAAAAAGGTGTTATACATTTACAGTTTCCTCATCGTGTTTTTGCTCCCCGCTGACAGTGCGAACAAACAAATCTTCCAGCGTCAACCTGACTTGACGAATTTCTGTCAATTTTCCTTCCGCCGCGAAGACAGCAGCCACCAGGGCAGAGCGAACGTCATCACCTCCTTTTGCGTGCACCTCGAAATGCGCTTCCTCTCCTGTTGAAGCGCCTAACAATTCTACGCGCTCGACCCCAGATACCATTTTCATTTTTTCAGAAAGCGCGTCGACAACTCCGATTGCCGAAATGCGTATCGTCGAGTCGGCTTGCAGTTTTGCCGCCAACGTATCGAGTGCCCCCTCGGCCGCTATCCGGCCCTGGTGGATGATGACTACCCGATCGCAAACCATATTTACTTCTGGAAGAATATGCGTGCTCAAAATCAGGGTTCGGTTGCCCTTGAGTTCAGAAATCAAATTCCGGATTTCCACGATCTGAGCCGGGTCCAGACCCGACGTGGGTTCATCGAGAATCAACACAGGCGGGTCGTTCACCATTGCCTGCGCCAAGCCGACACGCTGCCGATATCCCTTTGAGAGATTGCCGATGAGGCGGTGGGCGACATCCTCGAGTCCGCAACTACCGAGCACCCTTCGAATCCCGGCTTCTTTTTCCGCGCCGCTCATGCCTTTCATGGAGGCAACAAAGTTCAAATAGGCTCTAACGGTCATCTCTGCGTACAATGGATTGTTTTCCGGGAGGTAGCCCAGGTTTTTCTGGGCTTCCAGCGGTGATTCCGAGACATTGATGTCCGCCACCCAGGCGGAACCTGAGTTCGGCGGCATATACCCCGTTAATATGCGCATGGTAGTGGATTTCCCAGCGCCGTTGGGGCCGAGAAATCCCAACACTTCACCTTCTTCGACTCGAAAAGATATGTCTTCCACACCACGGAGGTTGCCATAATATTTCGTGAGGTTTTCAACTCGAATCAACGAAGAACTCCCCGATAGAATCTATGAAAATTACTCGCCAGCATCCAAGCCGTTCTGCGCTACGCTGATATCAATTTGAGCGATACATTTGTGTGATTAAAACATCCCGAGAACTTCTGAGGTGAACAGGAAAACCCATTAAAATCTTTATTATCAATACGTTGGCACTCGATTGCAATGAGTGCTAAGATAAAATAATCGCTAGGCCTCTATTTGTCAACCACATTCGAATATATTTCTTCTTCTCGTACGAATTACGGGGATGCCATTCCCGTCAATTTCTCATTTGCAAGTCGCCTCGGACAGCCGCTTTCTTCAAAACAGCAGGAACATTCAGTATCGAAGGTCCATCGAGTCTCAGCGAAATTTCTATCTCCGCTCCTTCACTCAACAGATGTTCCCTCTCCCCATCGAAAGCCAGCACACGCTCGCCGGGCGCTCGATAGTACACGCTTTCTCCCATTTTGATTACTTCGAGTTCCTCCACGATCGTAGAAGCTACCTGCCCGGGCCCGATAGGAGAGAGGACGAGACGGTTATTTTTCCTGTGCCTTCCCAATTTCAACCACAGCCCCACGGCTTCATTTGCATCAATTGGACGCAAACTAGCACCTAATGAAGAAAGCCCCAAGCGCCCGGGTTCGCTCCTCGTGAGCGCTAGTGAATCCACACGCTCAGCATCCCAGATTGCGCGTGCTCCGTAGAATGATTCCTTGATAATGGCGATATCAACCAAGGCACTCTCAGGATCACCATCAAGGTCTACATGGAGCTGTTTTGTCACTTTTTTCTCGCTTCCATAGACTCTCGGATGAAGGGCGTATATCGCCGCGGCCATACCGGCCACAGTCCCTTCCCATGAGAAGGGAAAGGCATTGTTCGTTCCCGTCGATAAAGGGATCAAGGGAATCTTGCGGCACCCTTTGGCGACGGCGCGACAAGTACCATCGCCACCGAGAACAATGATGCACCGAACGCCCAGTTCATCGAGTTTGCTAGCCGCTTTGGTGGAGTCAGCCGTCTCTCCCCTGGCATCCACCTCAAAGAGTTGTACTTCCGGATTCTTGTTCTCATGACGAAAGCCGTCCACTGCGACGGCGCCCAAGGAACCGAGATCGTTGAACACAAGGATATTTTCCAAGCCTATCGCAGCGAGACCCGCCATCACTCGGCGAAGAATCAAAACTTTTTCGTTGTTGCTAAATGAGCTTGCCAGCGTCACCAGCCTTCGGATGTCTTTGCCTGATTGCGGGTTGGCTATAATTCCGACACTTGCCACTTCATCTCCTTCATGGCCAAGAAAGTATCGCTAAATTCCGGTAGAATCAAGATTACATCGAATCAACGCAAGGGCGAAGCATCACCCATATTCTATTTCCCGCTCGATGAAATGGTTCGAAATATGAAATCAAAGCGGCGACAATCTCTAAGAAGAGATGCGCGCGCCATCTTCCGCGCAGGACTTGATGCTGTTCATGCCAGTGAAGCCGTATATCGCTATATGAAAATAGAAAAGAAAAAGGGGAGGGAGTTCCTCCTATGCGGAAAGCAAAGAATTTCACTCGATGAGACGGGAAGAATCATCGTTTTAGGTGCTGGAAAAGCGAGTTCTCAGATGGCGCGTGCGGTTGAGCGGCGACTCGGAAACCGAATTGACGTTGGAGTTGTCGTCACCCAATACGGCTATACGGAAAAATGCCGGCACATAGAAATACTAGAAGCCTCGCACCCAGTTCCCGACATTGCGGGGCTAGAAGCCTCTCGGAAAATTGAAAAACTAGCCACGAACGCCCGGAAAGAGGATTTGGTGATTTTCCTACTCTCCGGTGGAGGTTCAGCTCTGATGCCGGCGCCTGCGCCGGGAATATTTCTCGAGGACAAACAATCCGCAACAAATTCCCTCCTGAGAGCAGGCGCCCCGATAGAAGCTCTGAATTGTGTTAGAAAGCACTTGTCAGATCTAAAAGGCGGAAATCTGGCCCGGAAAGTTTTTCCGGCTCGTATGATCGTTCTTCTTGTCTCTGACGTAATTGGCGACCCTCTCGACGTTATTGGCTCTGGTCCCGCTGTCGGTGATTCGAGCACGTTCTCACAGGCAAAAGCGTATTTGCTGAGCTACGGCGTGTACTGCGAAATGCCTGAAACGATCAAAAAAAGAATTGAAGCCGGTTGCAGGGGTGAAATTCCAGATACACCTGCTCCCGGAGACAAGATATTCCGGCGCGTGAGCCACCATGTTGTGGCAAACAATAAAGTTGCGCTTCGAGCCGCTTATGAAAAAGCAAAATCTAAGGGCTATAACGTTAAGGTGCAAACCGATTCCCTCCATGGCGAAGCAAAGGACGCAGGGAGGTCGATCGCGGAGGATGCCAAGGGGATCTCAATTAATCTTCCTAAAAAAAACTTGTCACAATGCCTTCTATATGGCGGCGAAACAACGGTAAAAGTGCTTGGAAACGGTGTGGGTGGCAGGTGCCAGGAACTCGCTCTTTCGTTTGCCATTGAAATTGGCGGTCACGAGAGTATCTGTCTTCTCGCCGCGGGCACTGACGGGAGAGACGGTCCGACGGAAGCCGCAGGTGGTATTGTCGACGGGAGAACTGTAAAAAGGGCGCAAAATCAAGGGCTTGACCCGAATGCCTATTTGCATGATAATAATAGTCACGATTTTCTCCGCCGCCTGGATTCTTGTGTGCACACCGGGCCGAGCGGAACCAACGTTATGGATTTAGTAATTTTGTTGCTGAATAATGGTTAGCATCTAGATCTCAGCGGTTATCCGTGAACCCACGGTACGCCCAATCGTTGAGAATTCCATAGGACAGAATCATGAGGCACGTCTACCCGGCTATATTCGCCGTCACGGTGGTCTTTGTGGCCATCCAACTGTCTGGTTCAGCTTTTGCCCAGTCAGGAAGTGTGGTTGTGACGGATTTCGTCTCGAGTCCAAATCAGAAAAATTCCGAGCAGTTGCCAAAAGGATGGGCGCTCAAAGTATGGCAAGGAAGGGCTGATGTTCGACTCATCCAGGACGGCAGCGAGCATGCGAAAGTGCTTCGGATGAGGAGCGATAAAGCGTCCGTTTCCATTTACCGGAAAGTGAAACTCGACCCCAGGAAGTTTCCGGTTCTTTCATGGAAATGGAAAGTGACGAAACTCCCGGATGGCGCGGATGCGAGATACGTTGAGTCCGATGACCAAGCAGCTGGTGTATATGTTGTCTTTCCCAGGTTCCCCAGTTTTTTTAACAGCCAGTTCATCGGCTATGTCTGGGAGACAAACGTACCTGAGGGAACGATTTTGAGGAGCCGCAAAAATCCGATGGTTCACTACATCGTCATCAGAAGTGGTATGGATAATCTCAACAAATGGATCATCGAAAACCGCAATATTATGGATGATTATCGAAGAGTATTCGGTTCTGCAGCGCCTAGAGTCGGTGGCATCGCGTTGATGATAGATACAGACGATACGCTTTCCGTTGCGGAGAGTTTTTTCGCAAATGTCGTATTCAAAGGTGATGCGTCCAGGACTTCAATGGCCGAGGAATATAACCGTTTTGCAAAAGCAGCCGACTCTACTGCCTGGATCTATGAATGATTCAGAATGCATTCGGCTTTCATTCTTTTTATTGCGAATTCTCGCACTTCATGCAAACAAACTAAGAATTCGACTGTACCGAGGTTTTGACAATTGCCCGGCAGCGAAGTCTATGTTGGATTTGATCTTGGGGGTTCTTTCCTCAAGGCGTCTTCTTTCAGCCTGGACGGAGAATTAGCAGAGCGGCGGTCCATAGATTCGCAATGGTGCCTGAGGCCGCAGGATTATCTCGATTTGTTCAAAGACGCCGCAAAATCTCTATCTTCGGATAAACATCTCAAAGGCATCGGGACCGCCGTTGCAGGCGTTCTGGATCCAGAAGCAGGCGTAATCGTGGACTCTCCCAACCTGCCTGCTCTTTCGGGCGTTCCCCTTCTCGAAATGCTGAAAGATAGCTTCGCCCCTATTCCTCTTCAGATGATGAACGATGCGAATGCCGCTGCGCTGGGGGAATATTTCGCCGGTGCGGGGGTAGAACATGAGAGCATGTTCATTATCACGCTGGGCACGGGCGTGGGAGGAGGCTTTGTTGTTGATGGAGAAATATGGTCGGGTGCATCCGGGATGGCGGGAGAAATCGGCCACATGGTAATCGAAAAAAACGGCAAGCCATGCACTTGCGGTTCTCGCGGATGTCTTGAAGCATATTTTTCGGGATGGGCTCTAGAAAGAGATGCCAAAGCTCATGCGCAACAGTATCCGGATTCCGCCATCGGGTCGCTCGATATAATATCACCGATTTCCTTATCCGAACTCGCTAGTTCTGGAGACGATGAAGCAAGAACAATTTTGGAAAATGGCGGTTATGCGCTCGGTGCGGGAATCGCCAACATCATGAATTTACTGAATCCGGAGAGTATCGTTCTCGTCGGCGGTCTGGTAAACGCGAAAGAACATTTCCTGTCGTTTGCCCAGATGGCCTGGGAGGAGAATTCTTTCGATCAAGCAAGCAGCTCATCAAAAGTATTTGTGGGTAAATTGGGAGAATGGGCAGGCGTCAGGGGCGCTATTCAACCTTTCTTGAGCGAATAGTCTTCTTGTCTCGGCCCAGCAATTGCAAAGCTTGTTGAATCAGCTATTTATCGCATTTCCTAACTGCAATCTATTTTATCCAGTTCTCCATCTGATCACCCTGCTCGTGTTTGCCTCAAAAGAATTTCCCAATTTTGTCTTGACAAAAAAGAAAACAAATGCAACATTGTTAATTATTGATTAACTATATTGACTGCAACTTAACAATCATTTGTTTAATTTCGAAAGAGGTTTACACCATGACTCCACAGTCACATCACTCGCGCGGTTCATTATCGCCCAGCCTGGAGCACTATCTTCGCGCCATATTCGACCTACAGGAGAATAAAGGTTACGCGCGCGTAACGGATATCGCCTCCATGCTGGGTGTTGCGAAGCCGGCAGTTTCAGCGGCGGTAAAGACACTCCGCTCGAATGGGCTTGTATCTCACCGTGTCTACGAAAGCATTCTCTTGACGGAAGAAGGCGAAAAACGGGCAAAGAGCGTTTCCGGCAAATTCTCTATTTTGATGCACTTCCTCATGGACGTTTTAGGAGTGGAAGAAGCGCAGGCCTTTGTCGACGCTTGCGTGATGGAGCACTACGTGAGCGGTAACTCCATCGACAGGTTCCTCGATCTTCTGCGCTTTTTCGAGGAATCGGGCAATCAGGAAATTTTGGAGAAATTTCATCAGTTCCGCCGTTCTTGCGAGAGCGTCGATACATGCCCGACGTGTTCTTACCATTGCGATATCAGCGTTATCGATTTCGACGATATGACGAAAAAATAAAGTATCCCGAACGACCAGACTGATTCCAGCAAGTGTTTTAACTTTTTTCCCAAGGCTTGCTCTCGAGCCTTATTCACACAAATAGGCCATCTGGCCGATACCTCTAGACAGGAGATGGAACTTATGTTTGCTGTATCGAACGGAACAAAGCGTGTGAGGTTGTACGTTGGAATTGCCATGCTTGTCATGGTGGCAGCCTTATCCCTGGGCAAGACTGCGGCCAGCGCCGAAGAGGTTGTCAACCTCTACTCTTACCGGCAACCTTTCCTCATCAAGCCGATGCTGAAAGAGTTTACGAAAAAAACGGGCATCAAGACCAACGTCGTTTTTGCGAAAAAAGGCATGCTCGAGAAAATCAAGGCGACTCCAGGAGCGGCGGATGCGGTATTGACAGTGGACATCGGGCGTCTCCACGACATGGATGAGGCCGGATTGTTGCAGCCGGTGAAATCGAAAGTACTGGAGCAGAATATCCCCTCCTCCTACCGACATCCCAAGGGCCATTGGTTTGGTCTCACGACGCGTGGACGCGTTATATACGCCAGCAAAAAACGCGTAAAACCGGGTGCAATCACCCGCTATGAGGATTTGGCAGATCCCAAATGGAAGGGCAAAATTTGTACGCGTTCCGGCAAGCACGTCTACAACGTATCTCTGTTCGCCTCCATCGTAGCGCATTCGGGCGAAGCGAAAGCCAGGAAATGGTTGATGGGCCTCAAGTCCAACCTGGCCCGTAAGCCCCAAGGCAACGACCGTGCGCAGGCGAAAGCCATTCACGCGGGAGAATGTGATCTCGCCTTGGCCAATACCTATTACATGGCGAAAATGGCAACCAACAAGAAAAAGAAAGTTCAAAGAGAATGGGCGAAATCGGTATACATTGTATTTCCCAATCAACAGGATAGGGGCACGCACGTCAACATCAGCGGCGCCGCCGTTGCCAAGCATGCGAAAAACCGGGGAAACGCGGTTCGCCTCATCGAGTTCTTGAGCGGTGAATATGCGCAAAAACTGTATGCCGACCAGAACTATGAATACCCGTTGAAAAAGGGCGTGAAGACCCATCCGCTCGTCGATTCATGGGGAAAATTCAAGGCTGATACCATCAATCTGGCCGAAGTGGCGAATAAGCGGGCTACCGCCTCCAGGCTGGTAGACCAGGTGGACTACAATAACTTCAGCCCCAGCAATTAGCTGCTAGTATCAAGACCCCAAAAGCCTTAGTATCCTCCTTGCGGATACAGGGCTTTTGGGGTCGTGTTTTTTTAAATCTTGATTGTGAGAAACGATTTCTTCAAGGCAAATCTCGTAGCAGGGATGGCATGGGTGCAGGGGCTGGATTGAACATAGAAGCCTTCCCTAGGCGTTTGTCTAAAAGGTTTCAGCTAGATTTCTGGACGAGCGGAACCCTCCTGCTCGCATTTTTCATAGCGGTTCCTCTCCTGGCGGTAAGTTTTTTTGCTCTACAGCCTAGCGGTGACATTTGGCACCACCTGCTCAAGACCGTTTTATCGCGCTATGTAATGACCACTTTCGGCCTGATGCTGGGTGTAGGCATAGGTACGTTGCTGGTCGGAGCCGGCAATGCTTGGCTGGTGACTCTATGCCGATTCCCGGGACGACGAATTTTTGAATGGGCGCTGCTCTTGCCTCTGGCGATGCCTGCGTATGTCGTGGCCTATGTGTATACCGACGTGTTTGAATTTGCGGGCCCGGTGCAGACGCTGTTGCGCGATATCTTCGGGTGGGAATCAAGTCGGGACTATTGGTTTCCGGATATACGTTCTCTCGGCGGCGCAATTTTCGTGATGACGCTTACGCTTTATCCGTATGTCTATTTGCTAGCGCGCGTCGCTTTTGTACAGCAATCGGTTTGCATATTGGAGGTGAGTAGAACGTTGGGCAAAACCGCGTGGCAGAGTTTTTTTTCGATCGCCCTGCCCTCGGCACGCCCATCACTCATTATCGGTGTGAGTCTCGTACTGATGGAAGCGTTGAATGATTTTGGAACGGTTGATTTCTTTGCTGTGGAGACGCTCACGGCTGGTATCTTTGACGTGTGGCTGAACATGAACAATCTATCAGGCGCTGCCCAACTTGCCGTTGCCGCCCTGTGCTTTGTCTTGCTTCTTTTATGGGCGGAGAGAAAATCGCGTTCCAACCAAAGGTATTTTAATACTTCCACTAAATATCAGGCCCTTCCAAGTTATCACCTAAGACGGACAAAGATGCTAGGTGCCGTGGTTTCCTGTTTATTCCCTATCGTCCTTGGGTTCGTTCTGCCGTCTTGCATTTTAGGCTATTACGCCTGGGGTTTTTATGAAGAAAGCATTTCGCATAATTTTTATTCCATTCTTTCAAATAGTCTGGTTTTGTCATCGCTCAGTGCAATCCTATCCGTGCTGGCAGGTATTTTTCTGGCGTATGCTGTACGCCTGAAAGAAAACGCGTTGCTCAAATCGGCCGCCAGGTTCGCCAGCATAGGATACGCAGTTCCCGGGGCGGTTCTCGCCGTCGGCGTCCTGATTCCCATGGGTAAGGCAGATGTCTTTATCCAAGGGGTTCTCAAGCATTTCTTTGACATCTCAACAGGATTGTTCTTTAGCGGCACAATCTTAGCCGTCAGCTATGGGAACTTGACTCGTTTCCTGGCGCTTTCTTACGGTGCTATGGAAGCTAGCCTTTTGAAAATTACCCCCAACATGGATGGCGCCGCTCGGACGCTGGGATTGGGGCCTGCCAAAACTCTGAAGCGTGTCCATTTGCCCATGATCCGTGGTGGTATCCTGGCAGCGGCGATATTGGTGTTTGTCGATACAATGAAAGAACTCCCCATGACAATCATATTGCGTCCGTTTAATTTTGAAACTTTGGCCACGCAGGTTCACCAACTGGCCACGGATGAACTTTTGGAAGAAAGTGCGCTAGGTTCTTTGAGCATTGTGGCGGCAGGGTTGTTGCCCGTCGTTTATTTAAGCCGCACCATCCGTGGGGCGCGCCCCGGAGCCGGGGAGTGAGGATAGCTTTCTAAATGGCCAAGCTCCGTATTGAAAATATTTCGCATTCCTATGGAAGCAAGGAAATCATCGATAATTTATCCTTGAGTGCTGAAGAGGGCGAAGTTGCATGCCTTTTGGGGCCTTCCGGATGCGGCAAGACCACATTGTTGCGTTTGGTTGCTGGTCTCTCTTCGCTGCAGTCTGGGAGGATTTGTCTCGATGAGAAAGTTGTATCGGATCCTGTTAATGGAATCGAGATGCCGCCGGAAAATAGGAGTGTAGGGTTCATGTTCCAAGATTACGCCCTCTTCCCCCATCTGGATGTTTTGCACAACATCACCTTCGGACTCAACAACCCTTCACCGGAAAAGCTGGCTGAAATCCAAAGAGCCATGATACAGATGGATATCGTAGAATTGACAAATGCATATCCCCATACTCTTTCGGGCGGTCAGCAACAGCGCGTCGCCCTGCTTCGGGCGTTAGCTCCCCTCCCCCGGCTCCTACTTTTAGATGAACCGTTTACAGGGCTTGATATCAGCCTGCGAGTCCAGGTGCGCGAGGATACACTGAGGTTGATTAAGCAAATGAGTGTTACCACGTTGATGGTCACACACGACCCGCAGGAAGCGATGTATATGGCCGATCATATATTGATCATGCGCAATGGAAAAGTTGAACAAGTCGGTTCGCCTCGAGAAATTTATCAATTTCCCGCTACGGAATTCACCGCTCGATTTGTCGGACAGACTAATATTTTACAGGGAATCATATTATCGAACAGTTATGATGAGGTGATGACAAGCATTGGACCCGTACCGTGCCTCTCAATGCGTGGCCTTGAATTCGGCACGGATGCTTTTATCTCCATCAGGCCCGAAAGTTTTGAGATCGACCCAAACGGTCCGTTTGGTGCGAAGGTTTGTACCATCCGCTATGTGGGACAATCTATCCTGCTGGAGGTCGAAATAATCGATGAAATAGGCAAGGGGCATCGGCTGAAAATGCGCGTGCCCCCAAATCTAAGAGTAGATGTCGGCGAAGAGATCAAGTTTCGTATTATGCCGGATTTTGTGACCGTGATTGAGGATCCGCTCGATGATTAGTTGCACTTCTTAACAATTCTCCTATCGTGTTCACGTTCTCCAATTTCTCGAGATCCATCACCATCTCAAACAAATTTTCTGCTCTTCCAGGCGAGAGACTGCGCCGGGCATTATCCTTGAATTTTTCAAAAACATCTTCGTCTGTGAATGGATTTTCGGCACACCCTCTTTGATGTTTTTCCTCCTCGATAAAGGTTTTTCCATCATCAAGGCTAACTTCAATGACACCGGGAAAAAATCTCGGAAAATCCTGCGTGTCGTCTTGAGTGAAGCAGACCTTATCCGCCAAGGATAGTACTTCGGGGTCCAATATCGCATTTTTTTCAAATTCATCTACTCCACACCTACCCCTCACGAAAATACTTGCCAGGCAATACGGTAAAGAAAATTTTGCATCGTATTCACCCCGTGGCTTTCGCTTTACCTCTATTGGGTCAAGCACCAGATCAATTGCCCCCTTTGCGGCATAACAGTTGATTTTATTTATGTCGGAGTGATGAATTTTCGCACGCTCTTTGAGGCGCAAGCCGGCATCCAAAAACGCATGAATCACATGGCCGCAAGGATAAGGTTTGAAACCAATGGCCAGAGTTTCCCAAGTATCACCCAAGCCGCGTGTAAGCGCTTCCACCTCGAATTCCTCATTACCTATGTGACTCTTGAGCAAACCGAATCTACCCTCAAATACTGTTTGAGGACCGGCGAAATCATGATTCGCGAGAATCGTGGAACAAATTCCGCCATGCGCTGCCCAACCGGGATGGAGTGCTTTTACAGGGCTCCCGTTTTCTAAATATTCAAACAGCCCGGCAGCCATGCTTCCACATATACCGAGAGACCAGCTCATTTTTTCTGCACTCAACCCACTTTGAAGCGCATAGGTTATGGCGGCACCAAAAGTACCGGCTATGGCGGTCATATGGAAACCACGAGCATGGAATTTTCCAGGAGCGGCTAAACCGATTCTGATTTCCGATTCAAACCCGGCAACGCAGGCTAGAATCATATCTTGCCCTGATTTCTGAAATTCTTCCGCTCCCGCAAATGCCGCCGGCACGACAGGCGCCGCGGTGTGGATGATCGATTTCGCGTGTGTATCGTCAAAATCGAGGGAATGACCCAGCGCACCATTCAAAAAAGCTGCGTTAGGCGCGGGTAGTCGGATTTTCTCTCCGATTGCGCTGCAAGATCCTGAATCATTAGAGGAGTTTTCTTCGGGCGGAATTTTTCCGGTCATGGCATTCGCCATTATCCGCAAGGGCTTGTCAATTTCCGTGGAACAAGCTGCCAGGGCTATACCCAAAAAATCAAGGATCAACAATTTCGACTTATGAACCACCGTAGGTGGAATGTCTGCAAATTCCAGATCATAGGAAAATCGGCACAATGTTTCGTTTGGCGTGATAGACACTTAACTACACTCCTTGCAAAACTTTTGGAAACACCTCCTCGGCCATCATCTGCATCGTTTCCAATACGAGGGATTGAGGCATCCCCGGCCATTGAATACTCATTATTAGGTGATTGATGCCCAGGTCAGCCAGCTCCAGTACGTTCTCCGCTACTTCATCCGGTGAACCGAGGATGAACCTGTCTTCCAATAAATCATCGAACTGCTGCCCCAGATCGTCGTCTCCTTTGGGCATGGCCTTGTCTTGGCCCCAGCGGTGGTATTCACGATATTTGATTTCGAGATAGGGCTTGCTGAGCCGAATGGCTTCTGAACGGTCTTTTGCGACGAACACTTCACGGCGCATTGGGAATTCCTCAGGAAAAGGTTTGCCTAGCTCATGGAGTGTCCGGCGATACAACTCGATTTGTCGCTTTGTGGTGTCGAGGCGATTATGAGGGTTCACGTAATAACAATCTCCCAGCCTGGCCGCGCGACGTATACCAGCGTCGCTGTTTGCGCCAATCCAGATCGGAGGATGTGGCTTTTGAATAGGCTTCAGTGGGCACGATGCCTCGACCAGTTCAAAGTGAGAGCCTTTCATCGATACTTTTTCTTCGGACCAAAGCCGCTTGATGGCTTCCAAGTTCTCCTCAAGTCGTTTGACTCTCTCTTTCTGTGTCGTGCCGAATCCCCTGAATTCCACCTCTCGATAGCCAAGTCCAGCGCCGAAGATGAGCTTTCCATTTGACATCACGTCAATGGTTGCCAACTGTTCAGCCATATCCATCGGCTTGTGTAGGGACAGGAGTACAATGCCGGCATTGAGACGCAGTTTTGGTGCTACAGCACTGATACGAGCGAGAAAAGGCAATTGCTGGAAATCCTGTAGTGGATATGCGCTATAGTGATTTCCCTTGGTGACCGATGCGAATCCTAAGCCTTGCGCCCTTCTTGCTTGTTCCATCAGTTCATGGAACCGTGACCGCATGTCATCTTCCAAGGTGAATTGACCTCTAAGCATGATGCCGAATTGCATTGTTGTACCTTCATGATAGGAGAAAATGTTTTGTTTTGGATTGGACGCAAGCTAACGGATCCATCGTCTGAATAGATACCTTAATTGTTGCATGCCATGTATGTTGTATGGAAGCGTTATGATCTTCCGCAGCAAAACTTGTATTTTTTGCCGCTGCCGCAGGGGCATGGCTCATTGCGGCCAACCTTGGGGGTGGTGCGCCTTACGGGAGTAGATGTTTGTATCGCATCTCCAGCGGGGGCATCTCCAAATCCCGAAGCGTCCGCGTGGGAAAACACCATTTCTTGTTCTTGGCGCGATTCTTCTAGAGCGACATCCTCATCCGAAACATCCAGCCGATACATATAGAGAACCGTCTCCGACTCAATTCTTTCCGTCATAGTTCCAAACATTTCGAAAGCTTCTTTTTTGTATTCGTTCAAGGGGTTTATCTGAGCATAGCCCCTCAGCCCGATTCCCTCTTTAAGTTGTTCTATGTTGGTCAGATGGTCCTTCCATTGCGTATCCAATATCTGGATATAAATGAGTTTGGAGAGTTCCAGGACAGTGTCAGGATCGAAGTTGCGGTATTTATCCTCAAAAACGTCCTGCACGAGATTGTGAACCCTTGAAATGAGTTCATCTCTCAGTTCCTCTTCGACATCCACTACTATGGGCTCGGAGGTTGAGAATATGACTTTTTGACCCTCCACCGAAGCATGGATTCCAAATTGACTCTCAACTGCGCCCGCGAATGTTTCTAGATCCCAATCTTCAAAATGCTCGGATTCCGGCAAATGCAGATCAACAATGGAATCAAAAATACCAGTTGCGAACTCTCTGATTCGATCGAGCACATCGGCACCTTCTAAAACTTCTCTACGCATCGAATAGATGACCTCGCGTTGTTTATTCATCACATCATCATATTCGAGAAGATGTTTTCTCATTTCGAAGTGGTGCGCCTCAACGCGTTTTTGGGCATTTTCAATGGCACGCGTCACCATATTAGCCTCAATTGGCACCCCTTCTTCCATACCTAACTTTTCCATCAAACCCTTGATTCTGTCCGAGCCGAAAATACGTAACAAATCGTCTTCGAGGGAAAGGAAGAATCGCGAACTCCCCGGGTCCCCCTGCCTGCCTGAGCGACCCCGCAGCTGATTGTCGATGCGACGGCTTTCATGTCGTTCGGTACCCAGCACATGAAGGCCCCCAAACTTGACCACTTCATCATGTTCTGCCTGGCAAGATGCTCGAAAATCCTTCAAAGCTTCTTCATACTCGGGGCCTTCATTCGTGTTCGCTTTGGCAGAGGCGAGAAACTCCGGATTGCCGCCAAGAAGGATGTCCGTACCACGACCCGCCATGTTCGTGGAAATGGTAACGGCCCCCTTGCGCCCTGCCTGTGCAATGATTTCCGCTTCTTTGCTGTGGTTTTTCGCGTTGAGTACATGATGCGGAATACGTCTTCTTTTTAGGATGGAGGCGAGTCTTTCGCTTTTTTCTATGTTGATTGTACCAACCAGCACAGGTTGTCCCAATTTGTGGCATTCAAGTATTTCATCCACGACGGCATCTATCTTTTCTCGCTCTGAGCGATAGACCACATCAGGATGTTCGGTTCGAATCAATTCACGATTCGTGGGCACAACTGCCACATCTATTTTGTAAGTAGAATTGAATTCTGCTGCTTCGGTATCTGCGGTCCCGGTCATGCCGGCCAATTTGTTGTAAAGCCTAAAATAATTTTGGAATGTGATGGTCGCCAAAGTCACGTTTTCTTCCTGAATCTTGACCCCCTCTTTCGCCTCCAGTGCTTGGTGAAGGCCATCACTAAAACGCCGGCCTGGCATCATGCGCCCCGTGAACTCATCGACGATGACAACCTCGTTGTCCTTAACGACATAATCGATGTCTTTCGTAAAAATAACATGCGCCTTTAGCGCCTGTTCCACATGATGCAGCACCGTGATGCTGCTCATGTCATACAAACTTTGGTCATTCGCCATGATGCCGGAGCGACGGAGAAGTTTTTCGGCTTCATGCCCCCCCGCTTCTTTCAGGTTTACCGTTCGGCTTTTCTCATCGACAATTAAATATTCATATTTTTTCTTGCTGATGATATCTTTACCACCTTCGACATATCCATCGTCTTCTTCCTCGCTGTCTTGTTCGATAACACCATGTTGCTCTTTGAGTAGAGGACGTATTACGCGGTTTACAACGCTATACATTCGCGTGGCTTCATCTGCCGGCCCACTTATGATGAGAGGAGTCCTGGCCTCATCAATCAATATGCTGTCAACTTCATCCACGATGGCGTAATTTAATTCACGCATAACGCGACTTCCAGGTTCGAATTTCATGTTGTCTCTCAAGTAGTCGAACCCGAACTCATTATTGGTGCCATAAGTGATATCGCAGGCATATGCACGGCGACGCGCATCATCATCCATGCCATGCTGGATGCACCCGACAGTGAGCCCCAGTGCTCTGAAGAGACGACCCATCCATTCGGAATCACGGCTCGCGAGGTAATCGTTTACCGTAACGATGTGCACACCTTCGCCATCTAAGGCATTCAAATAAGCGGCAAGTGTAGCGACGAGAGTTTTGCCTTCCCCGGTTTTCATTTCGGCAATTTTCCCGTTGTGAAGAATAATGCCACCAATGAGTTGAACGTCGAAGTGACGCATTTGGAGATGACGCCAGCCAGCTTCTCGCACCAAAGCGAACGCTTCCGGTAAAATATCATCCAATGTTTCACCGGCAACGAACCGCTCTTTGAATCGCTCAGTTTCCTCACGCATCTCTGTATCACTCATCGCTTTCACGCGGGATTCGTGAGAATTAATTTCCGTGACTACCGGATACATCTGTTTGAGCAGGCGATCGTTTGCCGTCCCGAAAACTGATTTGAACATCGATTTGCTTGATTCAAAAACCGAACCTATCATTCTTAACTCCATGCGGTTCTTGCGTACGAGTAACCTTTGCACAAACATAGACTACCATGCTGCATTAGTGAGAAAAAGTTGAATCCTCAGGCGGGATAGTGGGATTTATTTACTTGACAATATATAGTCTAGGATTGACTGCGACTCCATTTATCCTAACTTCATAGTGAAGATGGGGTCCGGTGGATCTGCCTGTGGAGCCGACTTTGGCAATAATGTCACCTCTCCTGACACGCTGACCGACTTTCACCAAATTCACACTATTATGAGCATATGTAGTAACAATGCCCTGCATGTGCTGGATTCGAACAGTTTTCCCAAATCCTCCCATTCTTTTGGTGCTAATGACGACGCCATCCGCCGGGGCAAATATGGGGGTTCCTACCCTTGCGACAACATCAATTCCCGCATGAAATTCTCGCCGATTCGTAAAAGGAGATCGCCTGTAGCCAAAGCTGGATGAAAGCCAACCTTTAACAGGCCAAATAGAAGGGGTGTGGGCAAGCAACACGCTTTTGTCGCGGAACGCTCTTAATAGGTCTTTGAACGCGCTTTCCTGTTCGGCGGCGCGTTGTTCGATGTCCTGGAATTGACGATTTAATCTTCGAATGAACCTTTGTTCAGACGGTGTGAGTTTCTCCAGATCTTCAGGCAGTGCGTCTTTTGAGACACCTCCTACACCCAAGTCGTCTTTTCGCTTGTCTCGTTTCAACGAGGCCATGATTCGAAGTTGGTCTTCAAGTTGCTTGAGTTGTATCAGGTTGTTATCCAAGGATTGGAGTTTGACGTTGAATTTTTCGAGAAGTTCCTTTTGGGTATGGTTTTGTTTTTCCAGAGGGGAGAGTTTAGCTAAATTTTTTGCAGTATGAATTCTCTCTTGCGCAAGATAAAGCGTCGTTCCTGCGAGGGTGCAAAAACCAGAGAACAACAGGATTAGCATTCCCCTCGTTATACTTAGGCGACGGGTTCTGCTGGAATTGCTTGGTATCACCATAATGGTGTACTTCTTGCCCATGGGGTACACCTCCCAGTCACTTTCTTTAGGATGTTTGCTTTTATAAATGAGAGTAAGCGTTTCCCCAGTTACTTACATGCAATGTTCCAAGTTATCAAGGCTCACCAGGCAAGTCAATCGAACATTGAAAAATAAAAACGGCGGATACGATGGGTGATATGAATCCGAACTCAATGCATTACAGCTCCTGAATCAACCAGGATAGCTTGCCCTGTAATAGTTTTCGCATCATCGCTTGCCAAAAAGGTAACTGCTCGTCCAATATCTTCGGCCGATTGTTCGACCCCTAGCGGTGTTTGTTCGACGAAATGGTCGAAAACTTCTCTTGTGGTTTTCCCTTTGAAGTTTTGGAATTTTTCTCTGAGTTTTTCCGCGATTTGCTCCCACATTGCACTCCATATAAGGCCAGGGCAAACTGCGTTTACAGTAATGCCTTCTCGCGCAACTTCACGCGCAAATGCTTGTGTAAAATTTATCACGGCTGCTTTGCTTGCGCTGTAATGTGGGATGGTTTCACGACCATCACGCCCGGCTCGTGAAGAGATATTGATAATACGCCCCCAGCCCTTTCCCCTCATTTTTTCAAACGAGGCCTGGCACAGTAGAAAAACACCTTTTACGTTGACGTTATACGTGTCATCCCAATCATCTTCATTGATGTCGGATAGAGGCATACCTAATTTGAAGTCCGCTCCGCCAATAACACCGGCATTGTTTACCACAATATCTAGGCTGCTAAATTTTTTGTTAATCTCATCTACGATGTCCACGCATTGACTTTTGTCCGTGACATCCAATGTGTAAGGGGTGACGCTAACGCCGAAATCTCCCATCTCTTCGGCTGCCACTTGAGCACTGGATGGCGATATATCGGCCAATGCTAAGTGGACACCCTCTTCCGCCAGGCAGCGGGCTATGCCGCGCCCAATTCCACCTCCAGCGCCTGTGATAAGCGCCACCTTATCTTTCAAGCCGCGTTCTCTTTGTTGGGGAGAAGGCATCGCCTATTTCCCATACCCTGTCATGGCTCCACCCGCTTCCAGCCAATCCTCAAATACTTGGAGGCTTTCCAGGACAGCGGGGACGCCGCTGTATGGTGACATCTGAAAAATCACTTCCATTATTTCTTTGTCCGTAGCTCCATAACTTCTCGCAGCTGTGAAATGAGAGCGCATTTGGTTGAACCGGCCCGTGACGCATAAGGCGGCGAGCGCACAGAATTCTCTTGTTTTGTGTGGGAGAACATCACGATCATAAAGGCCCCCGTGAATGAATTGCTGGAACAACATGGAAAAATCAGAGTCTAGCTTATTCAGTCTACCGAATAGTTTTTCCGTGTAGCCTTCGCCATACTGCGTATCTCCGCGTCGAATCGCCGGTGGATAAAACTCTTCGCTCATCAAGCTTCCTCCTAGAATATGACGCCAACAATCAATTAGTCCGTTTCTATAATTTTGTTGCGCAAACGGCCAAGCCCACCGACTTCCACTTCCACTACATCACCCGGTGTAAGAAACGAGGGCGTTTCTCGCGCATAGCCCACACCCGAAGGTGTACCCGTTAAAAAGATATCGCCCGGCTCCAGCGTAAAACCTTCTGAAAGCACCGAGATCATCGACGGAATATCGTGAATCATCATGTTCGTATTTGAATCCTGCCGCGCTTCGCCGTTTACCCAGCTTCTGATGGTCTGGTTCATGGGGTCGCCATAATCTTCTTTGGGGACGATGTATGGCCCAAGCGGACATGTTCCATCGAGGGTCTTGCCTTTGAATATCTGCTTGTGACGCCTTTGAATATCCCTCGCAGATATATCATTGGCGCAGCAATAGCCAAAAACATGCTCATAGACCCTGTCATGCGGTATGTTTTTCCCGCTCTTACCGATGATAACGGCAATTTCGGCTTCATAGTCGAGTTTTTCTGTTACCCGGTGTGCAGGGATGCCTTCGTTGTGTCCGATTAGAGTGCTCTGTGCTTTGGTAAAGAAGATCGGATGGTCGAGTTCGACTTTTGTCGTTTGCACGTCCTTTGCTTTTAGTCCTTCGTTCACATGGTCTTGGTAGTTGAGCCCCATGCAAAGCACGTGCTTGGGTGGATGAGGAATCGGTGATATGTGGTGCACATCTTCGGGCGCCATGAGGACGGGAACCAAATCCCCCGCATTCGCTTCGGCCTGCGCAACCAATTCATGAAGATCCAGGCCAGATGTTTCCCAAGCCTTGATGAGTTCTATCATGCTGGCGAATGCAAGTTCTTTCTTGCCTAAAATACCGGCCAGGCGAGACAGATGAGCAATTTTCTGCCCCACGTACACGCCGACTCTCTCAAGACCTCTGTAGTTGTATGACAACAATCTCATTCGCATCTCCTTGAATAAATTAAATCTAAGAATTTCAGGAAACTTTGTAGCGCTCAATCGCATCCGGTGTGAATTCCACACCGTGACCGGGCGCGTCGGGGACATTGATGTGCCCATCGCGTACCGTGAAATCCTGCGTGAAGTCTCCTGGAGAGAAGAATTCCATGTATTCGACCATATACCCTCTTGGCGTTGCGCCAACGAGGCTCACCGACAACTCATGGGCCAGGTGACTGCTCAGGGAAATGTTGAAGGCATCGGCTAGGTGCGCAATTTTGATGAATTCCGTCACCCCGCCACAGCGACAGACATCGGGCTGCAAAAAGCCCACGGCCCGACGTTCGCATATCTCCCGGAATCCCCAGCGCATGTAAGCATTCTCGCCCGCTGCGGTGGGCACCATGCTTTTCTCGGCCACCTCCGCGAGGTCATCGACGCAATCGGCCAGCACGGGTTCTTCGAACCAGGCAACGCCGAACTCCGCGAGGATAGATGAAACTTCCACAGCTTCGCGCACGTTGTAATTCTGGTTGGCATCGCAAAAAAGGATGAATTCTTCTCCCATATTATTTCTGAGATATTCGAGCCGCTCAGGATCGCGCGGCGTGCCGATTTTGAGTTTGTAGCCGCTCATGCCGAGCGCAGCGGCCTCCTGCGCTTCTTCGAGCAATTCCGAATCCGGAAGCGTGTGCCAGCCGCCACTGCCGTAAACCGGTACTCTTTGGCGAAATCCGCCCAAGAGGCGATTCAAGGGTAGACCGGCGACTTTCGCAACGATATCCCAGCAGGCGATATCCACCGCGGAGAGAGAATATAAGCCCAACCCGCCGCGCATTCTCGCCTTGTTCGGCACCCACATGCGATTCCAAAGCGCTTCGGGAGCCAGGGCGTCCTGTCCGATTGCCAGTGGGGCCAGTTCATTTTCGATGTATGGCAGCATGGCGACGCCACCCTCACCTCCCAGGCCCATCGTGAAACCAGTGCCGCTCGGTCCGCCTTCGGTGTGGAGATGCACCACGACGACGTCGAGATGTGTGTATACGCCGAGCGAGCTTTGAAATGTTTTTTTGAGGGGCACTTTGAGAGGAACTGCTTCGAGTGAGCGTATAGTGAGTTTTGTCATGAGATGCCCGCCTATAAAAACTTCATGGAACGAATACGCATCACCTGGTTCGTTCCGTCGGAATGCAAGAAACTGGTCACATCTCTCAGGTATTTCTCCATCGGCGCGTCCGTCATGTATCCGGTGCCGCCCCAGACTTCCAGTGCGCGCGTGGCGATCCGGTATGATGATTCGGAAACGAAGCACTTGGTCATGAAACCCATCTTGGGGTCATAGAGGCCTTTCTGGCCGGTCGTCCATGCGGCGTAGTGAAGCAACCGCCTGCTCGCTTCGTATTCGGCGAAGCAATCAGCCAACATAAAGCCTATCGCCTGATGTTCGATGATCGGCCTGCCCCCCTGAATCCGGCTTCTCGCGTGCGACAAGGCGTCTTCATAGGCCGCTCTGGCGGCGCCGAGTACGGTGGCGGCGGCCTCTATGTTCGAGCCGGGAAAAAACATCCTGCGCGCCTGCGTGGCGCGGTTCACTTCCGAGACGCGGTTTTCTTCCGGGACTCTGCAATTCTCAAAGATGAGCTCCGCGTTCAGCGAGAGGCGCTGCCCCATTTTGTCGTGAATTTTTCCGTAGCGGAAACCTTCCATGTCCGGCGTGATAAGGAAATACGTCATTCCCTCTTCCACGCCTTTCGCCGGGTCCGTCCTCATGGCGACGATGCAGAGCTTGGCGATACCGCCGTTGCTGATGTATCGCTTCTTCCCGTTGGCCGTCCAGACGTCGCCCTCGCGCACGGCGGTCGTGCGCACGCCGGCGTCGGGGCTGTTGTAGGGGATGATGTTGTCCGAGCCGCTGGTTTCCTCCGTCATGCCGACGGCCAGGTGAAACTGGTGGTCTTCCTGAAAGGATTTCTGGAATCGCGCCTTCTGTTCCTCGTTCGCCAGCTTCTCGAACAGATGGGTGATCTTCCAGTCCTGATCGAGGGTGACGGCCGTACCCATGTCGCCCCAGGCGAGTTCCTCGCCCACGATGCACAGCGTGAGAGTATCGCATCCCGGCCCGCCCATATCCTCGGGAAGCGCGAGGGTCCTCAGGCCCAGCTTGCTCGCCTTCTCCAGCACCTCCCAGGGGAAGCGCTTCATCGGGTCGGGTTCTCTGTCGAGCGCCGCCGCGACGGGGCGTATTTCCTGCGCGGCGAAGTCGTGCGCCGTCTTCTGGAGATGTTCCTGTTCGGGAGTGAGTGTGAAATCCATTATTCGCCCTCTGTTGGTGAGGCGCGCCGCCGTCGGGAGAAGACCCGCCGCGCCGGTTCCATGCTGCGCCATGATGTATGCGTACCGGATAGTATCCCCTCGCACATGCGCGCGCAATCGGGGTTCGGGGTTGATGCCCGGCTGGATGACGGCCCGCCAGGCCGGAGAATGGATGCCGCGGGAGAGAGGTCTTTCGTGCGCCCAAATGCGGGGAAATGCGTGGCCCCGAAAAACTTTTTTAATTCGATAAATTTCGGTTATTGATTAATACGTTACTTTAATATATATCGATAATTATATGATTTATAGGTTGATATATTGTCACTATGACCCATGAACCTTTTTGTGAATTTATCCGAATTTATCGATATTTATCGTATTTTTCCGAAATTCGAAATCCGCGCCGCCCATTCCGATTCCTGGAAGACCCATGCCCTCTGCGCTCCGTCCTCGCCACAGGATTCCGTCCATGAGATTCCCCTTTCCCCGGCCTCCCCGCTTTCATGGAGGGGCGCCCGGAGGATAGCGCATGTGCGCGGGCGAGGCTCCCCGCAAATGCGGGCAAATGCGTGATCGAACGCGACCGGCGCGAATGGTCGAACGCAAGTGTGGAGCGAGCGCGACTTGTCATGCGGAGGAAATGGGCAACCGTTGCGGGTAGTCCGGTTAACGAGGAACAAATTCGCAGGGATTGACCAGCAGGTTGCCTGCTCCTTTTATCACCCGTCTCCGCGCTGGAGGAGGCGCTGCCTGTAGGGACAGGTCGCGACCTGTCCGTTGTTGTTTCGGGTCGCCAATCCGGGCCAATACCGACCAGCGCGCGAATAACCACCGTCATTCCGGTGTCGGAGCCGACCGAGGAGAGAGGGTTCGACGGAATCCATTTTTACGCCTTTTGCCTTTCGTCGGGGTTCCCGCGCATCGGCGGGGAAGGGAATACAGCGGTGTATTCACCCGCACATGGATTCCGGCTTTCGCCGGAATGACGATCAAAAGCGAAGAGCAAAACCACCTTCTCGCTTTGGGTGGCGCTCATTGGGGCATCATTCCCCCGGAGGGCTTTTTCAACGGCCCGCTGTAGGGACGGGTCGTGTCCCTACGAGAGTGACTGCATTGGTGGGGTTTTAGGCCGAACATGAAAAACCCATATACGCCGCGCCAAAAGCCCTTTCCCCTTTGGGTTTTCCTGTCACTCGTGATAAATCGCCACGGCGCGCACGGGCGAACCCGTCCCGCCCCGTATCTTGAGCGGCAGGCACGAGAAGATGAACCTGGTGTTCACCACCTCTCCCAGGTTCGCGAGGTTCTCCGCGTTCAGCACCTTGCGCTCCCGGCAGACTTTATGGGCCCAGTAGCCCTTGTCGCGGAAGGCCTGTGAGGAATCGATGCTCGGCGAATCGATGCCGACGTTGATGCAGCCCTTATCCGCGAGCCAGTTCATCGCGGCCATCGAGAGACCCGGATACGTGTGGAGCCAGGTATGGTAATCACCCCCGTAATTCGCCTCGTAGTGGCCCGTCCAGATGAGGACGCTGCCCTTCTCCGGCACTTCCAGACCCGCCTTTGCGCACGCTTCTTCCAGGTCCGCCGGCTCCATCCAGTCCTCGGTGTTGCAGAATTTAGTGAGGTCGAGACAAATCGCCTCGTGATAGAACCACTCGAAACCCAGTTCGTCGATGGTCTCCCCGTTCTTGTCGATGTGGTAGAAGGCGTCCACGTGCGTGGGGCCGTGGTCGCTCATGACGAGGCAGTTCGAGGTCGAGGTATGTCCCGAGGGCGAATTCGCATAAGCCTTGGCCGTCTCCTCGTGCGTCTTGTTGGGGAAGACCCCCGTCCGCTGATTCCCGGGATAAACGGGCATGCCGTCAAAAATGTCCTGCGATAAATCCACAAAGCGAATTCCCATGTCTGTGCTCTCCGTTTGTTGATTGAGTGACAGGTTGAAAAGATGAGTGCGCGATTCTACCCGAGAGTGTTCGAGAAATCTCCCGGTATCGGGCGAAATTCATTTGTAATGGAATGGAGGGATTGTCGGGTTTCGTAGGGACCGGTCACGACCTGTCTCTGTTGGATAGTGATGTCTGGATTACTGGAATGAAGAGCGGAGACGAGAATCACGCCCTTTAAGGGTCAGGGCATGAGTTGAGATTTGAAACCACTTCCCCTTTGGGGCTGTTGGTAAACCCCGATACGGCGCAATCCCCCTACTCGTCCTGCGCAGTTTACCGCTCCGCCTCACCCTGAAGAGATGCGCCTTTTGACCCTCCCTCTCCGGTCGGGTCAAACCTTCGATACGGCGCTTGCGCGCC
>JAPPHK010000142.1 GCA_028820795.1 Nitrospinota bacterium
CCTACACCATCAAGGGCTGGGGGCTTCCCATCGCGGGCGACCCGATGAACCACTCTCAGCTCCTGACCGACGCCCAAATCGCGGAACTGCGCGATTCCGCAGGCCTGGGCGAGGGCGAGGAACTCGCACCCCTCGCGGCGGATAGCGCCGAGGCCCTCGCGGTCGATCGAGCGGTGGCGCGCTATGACGCGAGAGCCACCCTTGCGAGAGAAGAGATAACCCCCGCTCCCGTCCCGCAGGAAGTGGGCGCGACCTTCGCCGCCACCACCTCCACGCAGGAGGCGTTCGGCGCCATCATGACGAACCTTGCGCGCGAGGACGCGCTCGCGCGCCACATCGTCACCACCTCGCCCGACGTGGCGGTGAGCACGAACCTGGGCGGCTGGATCAACCGGCGCGGCGTGTACCACCCCGAGGGCAAGGCGGATTTCTTCGCCTTACAGCAGGTGCAACGTCTCCTCAAATGGGAGGAGTCGCCTGCGGGCCGGCACATCGAGCTGGGAATCTCGGAGAACAACCTCATGCTCCTGCTCGCCGCTTTCGGGGTCTCGAAAGAGCTTTGCGGGGTGCGGGTCTGCCCCATCGGCACGGTGTACGACACCTTCATCAGCCGCTGTCTCGATGCGCTCCGCTACGCGGTCTATAACGGCGGACGCTTCATCGTGGTGGCGACGCCGAGCGGCACGAGCCTCTCGCCCGAAGGGGGCGCGCACCAGAGCATCCTGACGCCCGCCATTTCGCTTGAGATGCCGGGGCTTGAGGCTTATGAGCCGACCTTCGCCGTCGAGGTCGAATGGCTGCTCTTGTCAGCCATCGGCCGCGTCCTGGGGGAGGGCGACTGCCCGGCCTTCTACCTGCGCTTGAGCACGAAGCAGGTGGATCAGAACCTCCTGCCCGCAGAGTGGCTCGCAGACCCCCTGAAGCGCGAGGTGTTGAGGGAGAACGTACTGGGCGGCGGCTACCTGCTTCACTCGGCGAAGGATGCGTCCGGCTACCGCGCGGGCGTGAACGCGGTGAACCTGTTCGTGAGCGGGGTGATGACGCCCGAGGCCCTCGCCGCCGCCCATGCGCTTTTGGATGACGGCGTATACGTCAACGTCTTCGTCCTCACGAGCGCGGACAGGATCTACGCCGAGCACAAAAAGGCGAAAAAAGCGGGCCGCCCCTCGCGCCTCGAGATGATGGTGGGCGATGCGCATCTCGATAACCCGGTCGTCTCCGTGCTGGACGGCCACTCGCTCGCCCTCTCGTTCCTCGGCGGCGCGCTGGGCGCCGACCAGCGACCCCTGGGCACCGACCAGTTCGGCCAGAGCGGCCTCCCCCACGAGGTCTACGACGCCTTACAAATCGGCCAGGCGCATATCGAGGACGCGTGTCGGGAGGTGGTGGGGTAGCTGAAAAGCCCCGATGAACGAGGATTTGATGCGACCGATTTGAGAGCAAGAACCACTCCCCCTCAAGGGGGGAGTGAATTTAGTGCATTCCTTCTGTGAGGTTTTTCAACAACCCTACCCGTCCCGCCTGTATCATCGTAAATTCGGTATTCTTGTGAAAATTAAGAAATGATACTTTCTCCGCGAACGTGGTATCCTCTCGGGCTACAAAGTTTGAAACGCTTTTGTAGGGGCGGTTCGCGAACCGCCCTTACGTTTCGTAACGTGTTGTGCACGTTGGCCTCGTGGAAAATAGTGGGGATAAAACCGGGCATGGCGGAACATATCAAGAAGCATCCAATATGGTACGGAATAGGCTTGATTGCGCTGCTCAGTGTTTTGACCTGGTTTTTGCAGAATTGCCCGTGGTGTTTATGGGTTTGGCTGCGAGAGACGCCGAATGGTTATGAATCGGGTTCTACGACGGTTCGGAATCTCGGCCTTATTCTTGCGGGATTGATTGCGCTGCCGCTTACTCTATGGCGTATCCGGGTAGCGGACAGTCAGGCGAAGGCGGCCCATCAGCAGGTAGAATCGTCGCAAGATCAAGTGGCGACATCTCAGCGTAGCTTACTGAATGAACGCTATCAGAAGGGTGCTGAGATGCTCGGTAGCGAGGTTCTCTCGGTTCGCCTCGGCGGTATCTTCGCCCTTGCGCGTCTGGCTCGTGAGCATCCCATGGAATACCACGTGCAGATCATGCGTTTGTTTTGCGCTTTTGTCCGAAACCCGATCGGTGATAGCGAGAAAGGTGAAGAGGTTACGAATGAAGTGGAGAGCAAGTCCGAACGAGGTGTTCGGCAAAAGACAACAAAGAAACCAGATTTGCGCTCAGATATTCAGGAAATTATGACGGCAATTGGTAAACGCAGCGATGCACAAATTGAGATAGAATTACAGGAGAAATATAAGCTCGATTTGCACAAAGCAAATTTGCCCAACGCAGACTTGGGGAGTGCAAATCTGTCTTACGCGAACCTTGCAGATGCAGACCTCTCCGGCACGAGTCTGGTGGGGGCTGATCTGTCCGGGGGATGGTTGACTAACGCCGATTTATCTAACGCGGAACTCATGAGAGCTGATTTGTGCAACACGCGACTTATTAGAGCAAAACTTCGAGGAGCAAGTCTTATTGCAGCAAAATTATTTGGAACAAGTCTTTTTATGACTGACCTATCTGGGGCGAGATTATCCTCAGTTAGTGGGTTAACCCAAGAAGAACTTGATAAAGCCTGCGCAGAACAGGAAAATCCGCCAAAATTAGATAGCCCCTATGATGCCTTTGAATCCAACTATTATGAGGCCGAGCCCCCGGAGCAAATGATTGAGCGTCTAGAGATCGAGCGGCACCTCCCGATTGATGAGCAACTGTTCTGGCGTGGGAAGCCTCTCGACGAATGACTCTACCGTCACATTCGTAAGTTCCTCCCCGCTCATTAGCGCTTGGATCGTTTAGATAAGACTGGCGTTTCCACAAGGGCGGCTCGCGAGCCGCCCCTACAAAATCATGAAAAGCGGATTCAGGATCCCCTGGCCTTTTTGGACGGGATGAAACCCTGGATCACTATCGCCCATCCTGTTCAACACCATTTCGGGCGGCGTCCGCCGCGGTAGGGCAGGGCGTGGCCGGTGGCGAGGAGCAGCGTGGCGAGGT
>JAPPHK010000150.1 GCA_028820795.1 Nitrospinota bacterium
GGTCGCATATATGCGACCCGGCTTTTTTCGCCGCCCGTCATGGGCCGCATATATGCGGCCCCTACACATCCACTCGTATGACGACCGTAGCAGGGCAGCCATAGGGGGCCGCCCTGCCCCCCGTGACCGCCCGTCGATTATGTTCACCCCGATATAGGACAGGCACGGGGGCCTGTCCCTACGGCGAATCTGGTTTTGTTCGTCATTCCGGCGAAAGCCGGAATCCATTTTATGCCTTTTGCCTTTCGTCAGGGTTCTCGCGCATCGGCGGGGAATGAAACGCCGTTGTTCATTCACCCGCATCCGCAAATGGATTCCGGCTCAAGGCCGGAATGACGGCAAACTCCCGCTCTCTCGTGCTAATATGCCGATAATTCTCAGGGAGGAACCACGATGAGCACGACGCCGCAAGCCGCGAAAACGCCCCTGCCGGTCACCGAATCCACCCTCGGCATGGTGGACGCGGACATCCACCACGTACCGCCCTCGCTCGACGCGCTCAAGCCCTATCTGCCGGTCGTCTGGCGGAACTACGTGGAAGAAACCGACTACACGAAACTCCCGAACGCCCCCTACCCCAAGACGGCGGGCGGCGGCGTGCGCAAGGACGCCATTCCACCGGACGGCCCGGCGGGTTCGAGCCTCCAGATGCTTCAGGAACAGGTTCTGGACGCCTACGGCGTGAGCTACGGGGTGCTGAACGGGGCCTACTACAACGTCTCCTTCATGGGAATCCCCGAATTCGGCGCGGCCCTGGCAAGGGCGCACAACGACTGGACGATCGAGCACTGGCTCGAAAAGGACGAGCGCTTAAGAGGCGCCATCACCGTCTCGCACCAGGACCCCCAGCACGCCGTGGACGAGATAGAGCGCGTCGGCGGGCGGGCCGACATGGCGCAGGTGCTCTTCCCGGCGGGCTCGCACGCCCCCTACGGGCAGCGGCGGTACCACCCCATCTACGCGGCGGCGGAGGAGCGCGGGCTTCCCATAGGCATCCATTTCGGCGGTACGGGCGCGGGAAACGCGCCGCCGCCCACCGCTTCGGGCTGGCCCACCTACTACATCGAGTGGCACACGGCGATGAGCCAGGCCTTCATGACGCACGTGGTGAGCTTCATCTGCGAGGGCGTGTTCGAGCTGTTCCCGAAGCTCAAGGTCGTGCTGATGGAGGGGGGCCTATCCTGGATTCCGGGGCTGCTCTGGCGTCTGGACAAGAACTACCGGGGCATGCGCGCCGAGGTGCCCTGGCTCCGGAAGCTGCCGAGCGAGTACTTCTACGAGCACTTCCGGGTGACGAGCCAGCCCATCGAGGAGCCGGAGGATGACGCGCACCTGCTACAGATATTCGAGATGGTCCACGCCGAGAAAATCCTGCTCTTCGCCACCGACTACCCCCACTGGGACTTCGATTCCCCCGTCCACGCCCTCCCGAGCCGCATCGCTCCCGACCTGCGCGCGCGCATCATGCGCGACAACGCGCTGGAGCTTTACGGGCTGGGGGGTTAGGGGGGGATTTTGACGGGGGTTTATGCGTGGCGCATAATTCCGTGCGTATCGGATAAAGAGGCTACCGATCTCCGATACACCTTGTTCGCCTTGGAGAAAGTGTGATGATCCGGCACGTCAACCTCAAGAATTTCAAGGCGTGGCGCGAACTCGACATCGAGTTCGGCCCGAGGATTACCGGTCTGTTCGGAACCAACAGTTCGGGCAAGAGCAGCCTGCTCCAGTTTCTCCTGATGCTGAAAGAGACGAAGAACAATCCGGATCGCAACATCGTCCTTGATTTCGGAAAACCCGGCGGGGTGATTAACCTGGGCGGCTTTGGCGACGTCGTTCACCGAAACGACAAAAGCCAGAAGCTGGAATGGAAGTTGTCCTGGGATGGGTTAGGGGAATATTGGAACACATCAAACGCCGATACAAACGAAGATAATGTTTTCGTAGATTACAAAGAAGTTTCCATACAAGCTGTGGTGGCGATGGCGAATCCCGAGGAATCGAAATCCCTGAAAACGCAGTCCATTTGCTACACCATGATAGACGAGAATTCAGGGAAAGAAACGACATTTAGTATTGGCCCAACCCTGAAAAAAGAAAATCTTTTTCGTTTTTTCGATGTGAAGGAAAAAACACCATCTGGTGACGTGTCTTCTGGACACGGATACATCGAAACTGGCCCCATTAAAACCCACCTTTTTCCCTTTCAAGCAATACTTCACACCTCATCTGAAAATCAAGACTTATTGAGATGGTTGGAACTGGATTACGAGAAACTAATGGACAGGATTTATTATCTCGGACCGCTTCGGGGCTATCCGCACCGACAATACAACTGGAGTGGGGGCAGTCCTTCCGACGTTGGAGCGCGAGGCGAATTGACGATCAACGCCATCCTCGCCGCATCGGAAAAGGGAAAAACCTACCAAATGAAGAAAGGGAGCAGAAAACGCTCCTTTCAGGAAGTCGTCGCGCTTCGCCTCAAGGAAATGGGCCTTATCCATTCCTTCTCGGTGTTCGAGGTCGCCAAGGGTTCCAACATCTACCAGGCCAAAGTATCGGTAGACAAGAAAAGTCCGAAAGTGCTTCTGACGGACGTGGGTTTCGGCGTATCCCAGGTTCTTCCGGTCATCGTCCTCCTGAACCACGTCCCGGAAGGCTCCACGGTCATTCTGGAGCAGCCGGAAATCCACCTGCATCCCGAAGTCCAGAGCGGTTTGGCCGACGCCATCGTAGGCATCGCCGAAACGCGGGAATTGCAGGTGATCGTCGAAAGCCACAGCGAGCACCTGCTGCGTCGACTCCAACGGCGCGTGGCGGACGAAACCATACCGGCGGAGTTGGTGAAGCTCTATTTCATATCGCAGGAAAACGGCGAAGCCCGCCTGACGGACATCGGCCTGAACGAGTATGGAGAAATCGAGAACTGGCCGGAACATTTCTTCGGCGATGAGATGGAGGAAATCGCCGCGACCAGAAAAGCCGCTATCAAACGCAAGATGAAAGCCG
>JAPPHK010000297.1:0-11865 GCA_028820795.1 Nitrospinota bacterium
TGTCCCTACAAAACCATCGCGCCCGCCCGCGCCGCGTGAACCTCCATGCCGCCCCGCCCGGAACTGGCTTTTTCAACAACCTCGGTTCGGTTCACCTGGTGTAGGCGGCTCGCCGATTTCTCTCTGCACGGCTTGAAAATTGAGGCGCGAGGGTTCTGCGAAATGCGCTCCACTGCGCGGTGCCGCTCCCGGGCCAGGCTTCGGCCGCGCGGAATCGCTCGACGGAAAACTGCGCCGTATCCGCTTCGACGCCCGCCCGGACGCGCAGCATCCCGCCGCGCCAGGGGCGGTAGACCCCCAGTCTTCTCTGCCGCCTTCTCGTTTCCCGCCAAAGGTCCGGCCGCATCAATTTCACCCTTTGGGGAGCGGCCAGAAGAACCCGGGGCGGACGCGCCTCGAGCCAGTCGAGCACTTCCCGTTTCCTCAGCAGGCTCTCCGGCAGGCGCACGAGGTCGTACTGCCTGCCTCGAAACCACCTGGGGTCGAACGCCGGATACCTGGAGCGCAGCATGAGCAGCCAGCGCGAACCCGGGCTTTGAACCTCGAAGCCCATCGCGCCTTTTCTCCATGAAAGAAGCGAAACCCGCGCGCCGCCTCCGCTCATCCGCCAGATGGTGCGCGGGAAACTCCGCCGCCTCCTGAGGCGGGAACGACGGGGCGCCGAGGCATGAAGGTCGTTGATGCGGAGTATATTTTCGATACTTATCCCTGATGCGAACGCATTCGCGGCGAGCCCCTCTTTCGGGTATCGCGATAGCGTGAGCAGCGTAGGCCAGTTCACTTCTTTCTCTCGTCTCATCAGGGGTGTGAGTACGCTTTCCCAGGCGTTGAAGCCGCTCGATCGCCCGCCCGAGGCGTCGACGACTAGGCCCTTACCATCCGGAAGACGCAGGAAAAAAGCGTCTACGCCGCCGGCGTCGGGGAGGAGCAGCGTAGTGCGCTTCGGACGCAAAGGCCGCGCGCCGGCGTCCGGGAGCAGCAAGAAAACTGTGAGGCAGCACACACCCGCCCAGGCGAGCCTCCGCCGTCGAGCCCGTCTCGATCGCAGCGCGAGCGCCATGAGGGCGTAGACGGATGCGATGAGCCAGACCTCGGGACTCGGCGCGACGATGGTGGCCCAGGAGATTTCAGAAGAATGGATCGACACGGAAATCATGAACTGCGCGACAACGCCGGTTAACCACGTGGCGGGGAGCAGGAGTGCGGCCATGCTCGCCGGCAGGACCGCTGCGAGGGCGCTCGCCGCAAAGGAGAGGGGCACGAGCAGCGAGGCGAGCGGAATGAGCAGGAAATTCACGATCAGGCCGATGGGGTGGGCCTGATGGAAATGGTGCGCCGTCAGCGGCGTGATCGCCGCCGTGACGACCAACTGGATGATGGCGAGTTGGTGCGCACGCGCGAGCCACCACTCCTTCTGCCATATTCTCAGGCGCGCTTCGGGCCGCGGGAGCCTGTCCGCCGCCAGGACGATTGCGCTCACCGCCACGAAGGATAGCTGGAATCCCACGTCCCAGATGAAGCCGGGCTCGGCCAGCAGGATGATCAGGGCGGCGAGCAGGACGGAGTGGATCGCGCTTCCTGGCCGCTCCAGGAGCCGGGTGAGGAGATAGACGACAATCATGATCGTGGCGCGAACAGTGGATATTCGCGCGCCGCTGAGCAGGGCGAAGAGAATCACGAGGGGGATGACGCCGAGCGATGCGAGTTTGGACGGCGTGAACACGAACGGGCGCAGGGGGAAATACTTCGGCGGCAGCCTGCGGAGAAGCCCCTGAAGAGCGAAGAAGAAAAATGCAGCGATAAAGCCCACGTGCAAACCGCTGATGGCGAGCAGATGCGCCGCCCCCGACCTCCTGAATGCGTCCTTGAGTTCCAGGTCGAGTCCCTCGCGGAGGCCGATGGTCATCGCCTCGATGAGGCTTACGGCGCGCTCGGGGTAGACGGCGTGCATGTGGGCGCTCATGCGTTCGCGGAATTGAAATAAAAGCCTTCGCCAGCCCCATTTTTCCTTTGGCTCTAAAATGTGAACATTGCGCACCGAGCTGTAGCCGACGCCATGGACGCCTCTCAAGCGCAGGAATTCCCGGTAGTCGAACGCGCCGGGATTCTTGAAGCGCTCGGGAGGTCTCAGGCGGACGCGCCGGATGAGAAGCCTGTCGCCGACTTCGGGGATTTCCTCGAGCCTGGAGGCGAGCGTGATCCGCACGACGCCGGTCATGGGAACCTCGACGCCGCGGATGAGGGCGCGAGCGACGTCGATGTAAATTCGCGGCCTGCGCGTCTCACCGTCGTTTCGCTCCACGGGGCGGGAGAGGTGGCCCGTGATGTTCATGCGCTCATAGGGAATGTGCCGCAGCAGGTGATGCTCCGGCGTCGCGCTTCGCTGGAGCGCGGGCACGGCGAAAGAAAAGACCAGACCCGATGACACGAGGAGCACCGCGAGGAGGCCTTCGGTTTTTCCTCGAATACGGCGGCTCATGGCGAGCACGACCGAAAGGACCAGTACGAACGCAGCCGTGAGCGTGGACGCCGCGTCTCCCCGCTCGAAGTCGAAGGACAGCCCGCCCGTCAACAGACCCGCTATGTAGCCTATCGCCAGCAGATGCAGGGGGTGCACGTTCTCTCCATGAAATGGATGTGTTCATCCTACACCAAAAGGCGCCGGGCGCGCATTCGTCCCTCGATACGGCGCGCAAGCGCGCCTACTCGGGACGAGGCAGGTGGGGGACGGCGGAACCTGTCCTGAGCCTGCCGGAGGGCCGCTACTCAGGATGAGGCGGAGAGTATTTTTTCAACAGCCTCTCATCGGTCGATGAGAAAATGAGCGCGGACGGGGCACTGCTTCGGACAGGTCGCGACCTGTCCCTACGGCTCCTCAATTGAATTTCACCTGTAGGGGCGGACCCATGTGTCCGCCCCATCGCCCGGTATGTAATGCGGTCATCCTTGCAGCCCGTAGATACAATCGTTGAGTGAAACTACGGCGCCAAGAGAGAGGCGACAGACAGGGCGGACACGCAGGTCTGTGGGACAGCCCCGAGGAGGGGCTGTCACTACGAAAACTAACCTTTGAAATCAGGACTTTTCCAACAACCCCGTTCTCCTTCGCCTTCCGGCTCGCTCGTGGTAGGCTTCGCCCGGACGTGCGGGTGAATTCAGTTGTGAGAGGACAAAGATGCGCATGCGCACCCTGGGGAAAACGGGCATCACGGTGTCCGAGATAGGTTTCGGCACCGGCGGGATCAGCCGCCTGATGGTGGGCGACGACCACGAGGCGCAGCTTCGCGCGGTTCGAGGCGCCCTGGACGGCGGCGTGAACTTCTTCGATACGGCGATGGGCTACGGGAGCGGGAAGTCGGAAACCAACCTCGGCGCCGCGCTCAAGCGATTGGGGGCGGAGGTCGTCCTCACGACGAAGATCCGCCTCACCGCCGAGGAGCGCGAAGCGCCCGAGGAAGCGGTGGTCGCCTCGGTGGAGAAGAGTCTGGAGCGGTTGGGCCGACCCCGGGTCGACCTGATCCAGATACACAACTACGTGGCTCCCGAAAGGGACTGGCCCGTGGGGGAGGTGGTGTTCGATCTCCACGACATCTACGGCGTCGGCGGCGTGCTCGACGGCTTCATGGAATTGCGCGATCGCGGACTCGTGCGCTTTTTCGGCTTCACCGGAATCGGGCATCCCGCCGCGCTGGCCGAGATGGTCGACAGCGGGGAGTTCCACACGGTGCAGGCGTATTTCAATCTGCTCAACCCGAGCGCGGCGTATCCCGTGCCCGAGGGTTTCAGCGCGGTGGATTACGGCCTGCTCATCGAGCGCGCAGCCTCCATCGGGATGGGGGTGCTGGCGATTCGCGCCCTTGCCTTGGGCGCGCTCACTGCCGAGCCGAACCTGCTGGGTTTTCTGGATGAACGCCCGCCGGTTCTCTCACTCGGTTCCGAATACGAGGAGGACGTGGCGCGCGCCGAGAAGCTCTCGTTTCTCGTCCGGGAAGATTGCACCCTGGCGCAGGCGGCGCTTCGCTTCGTCCTGATGCGCGATGAGGTCTCCTGCGCCCTGGTGGGTTTCTCGGGTGAGGAGCAACTCGCAGAGGCGCTCTCCTGCGCGGGCGCCGGGCCTTTGTCGGAAGAGGAAATGCAGAGGCTGAAAAAAATCTGGGAAAGTGATTTCGCCTAGACCGAGAGCATGCCGATCGACGAATTCATGGACACTTCTCCAAAAGCGCGCCTGAGCCAGGGGTCGTTGTGGGTTTTGAGTTTCTCCCAGCTTCCCATCATGTTCGTCTATGCGAACTATCCGACCGCCATCCCGATCCTGAAAGCGGAATGGTCCCTCACCAATGCGGACGCAGGGGTCATCTATTTCGCGTTCTACGTGGGCTACGTCGTCGCCTCCGCCGTCCTCACCGGCGCGACGGACTATTTCAGCGCGAGAACGATCTATCTCTTCTCGGCCGCCTGGCTCGGCTTCACGAACCTCATGTTCCCCTTCTTCGCCGAGGGTCTGTGGACGGCGGCGCTGCTGCGGTGCGCATGCGGGGTAGGGCTCGCGGGCGTGTTCGGGCCGGGCCTTCGCATCGTGGCCGAACACGCCACGCCGGCCCTCAGGGCGAAGACGGTCTCGGGCTACGCCTTTTTCTTCACCTTCAGCGTGTCGGTCTCGATGTTCCTGACGGGTTATCTGCTCCCCGATTTCGGCTGGCGCTTCACCTTCGCCGCGGGTTCGCTGGGTCCCGTCATCGGCATCCTCATGGTGCTCGTCTGGGTGCCCGACCCGGGCAGGGAGGAATCGGGAAGCGGGGAGAAATTCGCCTTCCCGCGCCTGCCGCTCAGATGCTGGGTGCTCATCGGCTCCTACGTCATGCACCGCTGGGAGATGTTCGCCTTCAGGGGCTGGGGCGTCACGTTTCTCGCCTCGGCGTTCGTGGCGCATGGCCTGCCGAGAGGAAACGCCGTGGACAACGCCGCGACGGCCCTGGCGTTCATGATCGCGATATCGGCATTTTCGAATTTCATCGGCGCATGGTCGGCCGACAGGTTCGGACGGCTCCGGAGCATCGGGGGGAGTCTGCTGCTGAGCGGCGCGATGACCTACGGGATCGGCTATTTGTTTCACGCGCCGGTTCCGGTCTTGCTCGTCGTGGCGCTCGTATGGGCGGTGACGATGGCCGTCGATGCGTCCGTTTTCCTGGTCGTGATGAGCGAAATCGCACCCAGGCGCCATTTGGGCACGGCGCTGGGCTGCCTCGCCGGGTTCGGTTTTCTCTTCGGCGCGCTCTCCTCCATCGAGGTGGGTTATATACTGGACATCACGAACCCCGGCTCGCGGGGCGAGGCGTTGCCGAGGGAGTGGACGGCGGCCTGGGCCTCGGTGGGCGTGGCCGTCTGGATCGGCCTGGGCGGAATCGTCTGGCTTTCCCGTATAATGAAGAGGCGGGCGCAGGATGCTTGAATTCCGGATGCGAAGCCGATACGCTCCCGCGCCAGTGAAGGGATGCGTAAATTCAAGCGCGGACATGATGAAAGGATAAGAAATCTTGAGCGAGCTTCTGGAAAAAGGAAGGACGCACGACTGCGGGTCGCTTCGCGCCACAGACGTCGGCGCCGAGGTCGTCCTCATGGGCTGGGCGGGGTCGAACCGGGACCACGGCGGGTTGATATTCATCGACCTGCGCGACCGTTACGGCGTCACCCAGGTGGTGGCCGATCCCTCTTACGACGAGGCGGCCCACACCCTCGCCGAGCGGGTGCGCGGCGAGTGGGTGCTCGCCGTCCAGGGGGTTGTCATCGAACGCCCCGAGGGGATGGCGAACCCCAACCTCGCGACCGGCGAAGTCGAGGTCCGGATTACGAAGCTCGAAGTCCTGAGCGAGGCGAGAACGCCGCCCTTCGAGATAGAGGACGATTCCGACGCGGGCGAGGCGCTGCGCCTCCAGTACCGCTACCTGGACCTCAGGCGATCGGCCCTGCGTGAGAATTTCATCAAACGTCATCGGGCGACCCAGGTGATTCGCGATTTCCTGACGGAAAACCATTTCGTCGACGTGGAAACCCCGGTGCTCACCAGGAGCACCCCCGAGGGGGCGAGGGATTATCTCGTGCCGAGCCGGCTCGCGCGCGGAAGTTTCTTTGCGCTTCCCCAGAGCCCTCAGATGTTCAAACAGATTCTCATGGTCGCGGGTTTCGATCGCTATTACCAGATCGTCAGATGCTTCCGGGACGAGGACTTGCGCGCCGACAGGCAGCCCGAGTTCACGCAAATCGACATCGAGTGCTCCTTCCTGAACCGCGAAACCTTCTTCGCACTCATGGAAGGTCTGGTGGCGAGGATATGGAAAGAGGTGGGCGGGATCGAGATCGGGACGCCTTTCGATCGGGTTCCCTACACGGAGGCGATAGCGCAATACGGAACCGACAGGCCGGACAGGCGCTTCGGCATGAAGCTGGCCACCTTCACCGACGTGGCGAGGGCGAGCGAGTTCAAGGTGTTCAAGGGCGCGGTGGAAAAAGGAGGCGTGGCGCGCGCCATGGCGGGGCCGGGCATGGCGTCGGCATCGAGAAAAGAAATCGACGACATCATCGCGCGCGCGCAGGAGCTGGGCGCGGGCGGTCTCGCCTGGGCGAAGCGAACGGAAAACGGGTATGAGTCGAACATCACCAAGTTCTTCCTGGATGGTCAGTTGGAGGAGATAGGCGCGCGAGCGGGCGCGAAAGTCGGCGATCTCTTAATGATGGTGGCCGACGCCCCGGCGGTGAGCGCGTCCGTTCTGGGGCACTTGCGCGAAGAAATCGGCGCGCGTCTGGGCCTCGTCGCCCGCGACGATGCGAAATTCGATTTCTGCTGGGTCGTGGACTTCCCGCTTCTCGAGTACGATGAGGCGGAGAAGCGGTTTCACGCGCTTCACCACCCCTTCACGGCGCCCGTGCCCGAAGACGCCCCACTGTTCGATTCCGACCCCGGCGCCATCCGCTCCCAGGCCTACGACATGGTGGTGAACGGGAATGAAATCGGCGGCGGCAGCCAGCGAATCCACCAGCGCGGGGTGCAGCAGAAGATGTTCGCCGCCCTGGACATGGACGAAGAAGAGGCGCAGCGGCGCTTCGGCTTCTTCATGGAGGCGCTCGAGTTCGGCACGCCGCCCCACGGGGGCATCGCGTTCGGCCTGGACCGCATCATGATGCTGTTGACGGGCGCTCCCTCCATCCGCGACGTCATCGCGTTTCCCAAGACCCAGAAAGCCACCTGCCTGATGACCGGCGCGCCGGCCTCGGTCGAGCGGACCCAGCTCCGGGAGCTGGGCATCGACCCGGCGTTTCGGTAGGGCGCAAGGGTGCCGAGGAGGAAGGGCGCGCCTCGAACCGGGAGCGGCGCGCGCACGCTCGACCTCGATAAAATCCTGAGAAGCGGCGAAACCCGCCATGAGGCGCCGGAAGGATTTCGCTCCGGCTTCATCGCCATCATCGGACGCCCGAACGTGGGCAAATCCACCCTGCTCAACCGCATCCTCGGGGAAAAGCTCGCCATCGTCACCCGCAAGCCCGGAACCACGAGGCGCAGGCTTCTCGGCGTGCTGAACACGGAAGACGCGCAGGCGGCTTTTTTCGACACGCCCGGTCTCGAGCGCCCCGCCTCGAAACTCGGGCGGTTTCTGCTCGAAGAGGTGAAGGCCGCCTGCTCGGGAGCGGACCTCGCCCTGTTCATGACCGACGACGCCGAAGGGGAAGCGGACGAGAACGCGCTCGCCTTGATCGAGGATGCGGGCGTGCCCGCATTTCTCGTCATCAACAAGGTGGACCGGATGAAGGACAAGGCGAAGCTCCTGCCCGTTCTGGCGAAATACGCCGAAGACGAAGGGTTCAAGAGCGCCTATCCCGTCTCGGCGCTCAAGGGCGACAACGTGGAGCCGCTGGTAGCGGACATCATCCGGGCGCTTCCCGAGGGGCCGAGGTATTTTTCTCCCGAGATGACGACGGACGTGAGCGAAGCGCTCCTGATAGAGGAGTTCGTTCGCGAGCAGGTGTATCGCCTGCTCCACAAGGAGATTCCATACGCCGTGGCGGTGAAGGTTCGGGAGATGGAGCGCGCCGAGCGTTCCGGTTTGTTGCACGTCGAGGCGGAAATCTATGTGGAGCGGAAGAGCCAGCGGGGCATTCTGGTAGGGAAAGGAGGCGCACAGATCAAGAAGATCGGAGAGTTATCGAGAAAGGAGATCGAACGGAGACTGGGCGAGCAGATTTATCTCGGCCTAAAGGTAGGCGTAAAGCCGAACTGGCGGCAAAGGGACGCCGCGCTTTCCGAACTCGGTTATGAAAATGTCTAGGCTTAGCGGTTCTGGGCGCGCATGCGCTTTTTGTGCGCGGCGAGTATCTTTCTTTTGCGCTTTACGCTGGGTTTTTCATAATACTCGCGCTTTTTGATTTCCGTGAGAATGCCTGATTTTTCGCATTGTTTCTTGAATTGTTTCAAAGCCTTGTCGATGGATTCACCCTCGTGTACTTTTACTCCTGGCATATTGGTCGTGTTCCTCCCGTTTGAGTTATGCGGCGACTGAAAATAGAATCTTTCCGGTCGCAAACTATCTCTTATCCGCCGGATTTCGTCAAGGCCTAAAAAAAGAAGAACTTTCGGGAGGCGTTTTCTTGGCCATTCTAAGCGGTGAAGCCATCGTCCTGGGCGCGCGCCCATACTCGAACACGAGCCTGATAGTGACGCTTTTGACGAAAGACCAAGGTAAGGTGCGTCTGGTGGCCAAGGGAGTGCGGTCGGCGAAGTCGAGAGTGGGCGTGGGACTCGAACCCGCAAGCGAGAGTCATATCGAATGGAGCAGGCGCAGCAGCTCGGATTTGGGAACGATGCGCAAGTGTGAGACGACCCGAGTCTACCAAAAGCTCTGGAAGGACTATGAGGCCATGCGAACGGCATCGCGCCTTTTGAAGACACTCGACGTCGTGTTGGGTGTCGGTGAGGGTGAGGCCGCGCACTATCTGTTGCTCAAATACTCCCTGGAATCGCTGGAGAAGGGGGTGGGAACAGCGAGCATGGAAGGGATATTCCTCCTCATGTTGCTCAAGGCGATGGGTCTCGGCCCGGGCCTCGACTATTGCGCGGCGTGCGAAAAAAAACCGGGAAACGAGGCGGCGCGTTTTGATATCGCCACGGGCGAGCTTCGCTGCGCGAGATGCCCGGAGCCGATAGCGCGGGAGATGCGTCTGCGCGCCGGCGCCATAGCCGCGATGAGAGAGGTTCTTCGCCTGACGCCCGATAAGTGTTATTCCATTCGTTTCGCGGCGCCCCTGGGATCTGAAATCATTGGATGCGCAGAGGCGTTTCTGCAATTTCACGGCGGAAAGACTTTGCCGAAGCGCGCGGGCCGCACCCCCGTTTCGCGTTGACGTGAGGTCGTAGGGGCGGTATTTGTTCCCCCGTTTCGGTGATGATGATTTGATGAGGCTCCCGTGCTGAAAGAACTGATGGTTCCCATATTCGAAAACGCTTTCGAAAGCGCGCGCGCCGCGGGCGACTTGACTTCCGAGGAGAAGCCCGCGGTCGTCATCGAGACGCCGCCGAACGAGGCGTTCGGCGATTTTTCCTGCAACATCGCGATGACGCTGGCCAGGGCCGAGCGCAAGGCGCCCATGGTGATTGCAGAGCAAATCGTAAAGCACTTCGATGCCCCCACAGGATTTTTAACTGACATTCGGATCGAAAAGCCGGGTTTCATCAACTTGTATCTCGATGGAGATTACCTGTGTGCAAAGCTGGGGGAGATTTTGTCCGAGCCGGATGATTGGGGAAAAAACGAATCGGGAGCGGGTAAATCCGTCCACCTCGAGTTCGTGAGCGCGAACCCCACCGGACCGCTTCACGTCGGCCACGGACGGGGCGCCGCGCTGGGAGACGTTCTGGGACGCGTGCTGGAGGCTTCCGGCTTTCGAGTGCACCGCGAATATTACATCAACGATGCGGGCAACCAGATAGAGACGCTAGCGAAATCGGCCTACGCGCGTTATCTGCAGGACGTGAAGGGAGAGGCGGTTCCATTTCCCGAGGATGGCTACCAGGGAGAGTACATTCGAGGGCTCGTCAAGTCCGCCAGGTTCCGCGAGAGCGTCGGGGCGCTCGAAGATGAACAGGCGCTACTTTCACAAGCGGGCGTCATCGCCAAGAATTTGATATTGGAGAACATCGCGAAGTCCCTCGTCGGCTTCCGGGTTCGCTTCGATGAATGGTTCAGCGAGTCTTCGCTGTTCACCGAAAACGGAAACAAGGTCGAGGAGGCGATCGCCGCACTCGAAGCGAACGAGAAACTCTATGAGAAAGACGGAGCCAAATGGCTTGCATCGAGTGCGTTCGGCGATGAGAAGGATCGCGTCGTCGTGCGTGACGATGGCCGCCCGACGTATCTGGCCTCCGACATCGCCTATCACCACTTGAAGTATGAACGCGGCTTCGATCGCTACATCAACATCTGGGGGGCGGATCATCACGGGTATCTGCCCAGGGTGCGCGCGGCAATGGAGATGCTCGGCCACGACCCCGAAAAGCTCAATGTTCTCTTCGTGCAGTTCGTGAGTCTGCGTCGTGGCGGCGAGGCGGTGCAGATGAGCACGCGCTCGGGCGAGTTCGAGGAACTGTCCGCCGTGGTGGATGAGGTGGGCGTTGACGCGGCGCGTTTTTTCTTCCTGATGCGGAGCGCGGACACGGCGCTGGAGTTCGATCTGGATTTGGCGAAAGAACAAAGCAGCGAGAACCCGGTTTATTACGTGCAATATGCCCATGCGCGCGTGTGCAGTCTTTTCAGGCAGGCGGAAGCGGAGGGCGGGCATTTAGAAGGTATCGATGAGCCGCTGCCCGGAGTGCTCGTGTTGGCCGAAGAGCACGGGCTCATGAAGAATCTCCTCGAATGGCCCGACGTGGTTCGGACCGCTGCTGACAGGCTCGAACCCCACCACGTCACATTCGGACTCATCGCTATCGCCAAACAGTTCCATGCCTATTATAATCGCAACCGCATATTGGGTCAGGACGAGCACCTCACCCGCGCCCGCCTGTATCTCGCGAAGTGCGTGCGAGTCGTCCTGAAGAATGGTTTGGATTTACTGGGAGTCTCCGCTCCCGAAAAGATGTAGGCAGCATCCGCCCAAGAAACGGGAAGTCCATGAAGTCCCGGCAGCGAATTGCCACGAAATGCTACAGGATAATTTTCAGCAAACTGCAGGCGGTCGTTTTCGCGCTCGTCCTCCTCGCGCGCGTGGATGCGGCCGTCAGTTTGGGTTTACTCGGGGGGGGGCGCGGCGCATCGAGCGAAGTGACCAAAGCCGAGGTCGCGCCTGTGCCAAAGGCTTTGAAAAAAGATGGGGGAAAAGAGGCGGAGCGCAGAGCGTTCATTGTGCAGAAAAAAATACCAGAACCGCAAACAGAAGTTCCGAACAAGCCGGCGGATGTGATACAGCCGAAATTTTATCAGGACTTGCTCAAGGAGAACCAGGATAACGAACAGCCCATCGAACCCATCAAGCTGCCGGTAGTGAGAAAAGAAATGCCGTCGAAACCAAAACCGCCTCTCGCGGCGGCAGTGGGGGGGGCTCGCGAAAAAGATGAGTTTCTCGAAAAGAAAACTGCCGAGAAGAAAGAAAATGCAAATGGGAGCGACAACGAAACCCGGAAGCAGGTGGAGGCGGCTCAACGTGATTCGAAACCCTGGACGAAGGCGGGTGGTTATACCATCCAGGTGGTTTCCGTCAAAAAATTCGATGTGGCGCTTCGAGTCTTCCGGAAGCTGAGGGACGCGGGCTTTAAGCCCTTAATAAAAAAAACTGAAATAGCACGGAAAGGTAATTCGTATAGCCGACGGGGGGGGGATTTAA
>JAPPHK010000297.1:11875-30403 GCA_028820795.1 Nitrospinota bacterium
TTTCAGCCCTTCATCAAAAATGCGGATCTCGGACGGAAGGGAAAGTGGTATCGCGTCCGGGTGGGGCATTATCGGGACAGGGAGGAGGCCCAAAAAGCGCTCTCCCATATGCGGGTTAGAATCAAGATACAACAGGCTAAAATTGTAACTATGTGAAGTGTATTTGAATACAATATTTTGTGGTTTATTTGCTACAAACGACTTTAATCTTGACACCTATGCTGTCCATTCCTAAGATGAGCCTCCCGATTTCCGGGGCTGGAGGCAATTCGATGGCTTCTCGACGCTTTCCCCCTTGGCTCGTAAAGCGGTTGCCGAGCCCGAGCCGCTCGCATGAGGTCAAGGCTCTGATGCGCAACAAGCATCTGCATACCGTGTGCGAAGAAGCCCGGTGCCCGAACTTGTTCGAGTGTTTTTCGCGCAATACTGCCACATTCATGATTGGCGGAGACGTTTGCACACGAACTTGCGGCTATTGCGCTGTCACAAAGGGCGCGCCGGAGCCTTTGGACACAAGAGAGCCGCTTCACGTGGCGGAAGCGGCGAATCACCTGGGTCTCGAGCATGTGGTAGTAACGATGGTGAATCGTGATGATTTGCCCGACGGCGCAGCCGGCCATGTGGTAGCGACGATTGAGGCGATTCGCGAGTTGCTCCCCCGGACAACGGTGGAGGTTTTGGTGAGTGATTTCATGGGCGATTTCGTCGCTGTCGAACGGGTGGTTCGCGCAGGTCCCGATGTATTCAATCACAACATCGAGACAGTGAGGCGACTTTTCAAGAGCACGCGTCCGAATGGCGATTACGAACGCTCGCTGCGCGTCATCGGCATGGCGCGGGAGATTGACCCGGAAATGGTGACGAAAAGCGGCGTCATGGTCGGCATGGGCGAAACCGAAGAGGACGTGTTCTCCTTGATGGATGATTTGAGAGAAGAAAGGGTCGATTGTCAGATAATGACGATCGGCCAGTATCTCTCGCCCAGGAAGAAGGCGATTCCCGTTCGCGAATACATTCATCCGGATGTCTATGCGCGCTACCGGCTGGCGGGGGAGGCGAGGGGTTTCGCGCACGTGTTCGCCGGTCCTTTCGTGAGAAGCTCCTACAATGCCGAGGAGGCCCTGCACGCCTCACGGGGGTTGGGGGAGGGAAAATTACAGGGAGATCCCGAGGCCCGCGCCTTCATGACGGCCGATGGCTCGGGCCGGAACGTGCCGGCGCCCTCCCGTCACCTGATATCCTTACCGGTCAGTTGAGGGTTTTTGAACATGTATGAGTTCCAGCGCATTACGCGCCTGCCTCCCTATGTCTTCGCAGGCGTAGACGAGTTGAAGATCGAGGCCCGTCGCCGAGGCGACGACATCATCGACTTCGGGATGGGGAACCCCGACCTCGCTACCCCGCCGCACATCGTGGAAAAACTCGTGGAAGCGGCGACGAACCCCAGGAATCATCGCTACAGCGCTTCGCGTGGCATCACCCGGCTGAGGACGGCCATCGCCAATTGGTATGGACGCCGCTATGACGTGAATATCGATTCTGAGGAGGAGGCCATCGTCACCATCGGCGTGAAGGAGGGGCTTTCGCATCTGGCATTGGCAATCACGAACCCGGGGGATTTGGTCATGGTGCCGAGTCCGACATACCCCATCCATACCTACGCCATGGTCCTGGCGAACGGCAACGTGGTTCACGTGCCGCTCTCGCAGGGGGATGATTTCTTCGAGAATATGACCGATATCATCCGCCCGATATGGCCGCGGCCGAAAATCCTCGTGTTGAGCTTTCCGCACAACCCCACCACGGTTTGCGTGGACCTTGATTTTTTCGAAAAAGTCGTCGCCTTCGCGAAAGAATACAACCTCATCGTGGTTCATGATTTCGCCTATGCCGACTTAGGGTTCGACGGCTACGAGCCGCCCAGCATTTTGCAGGTGAAGGGTGCGAAGGATGTGAGTGTGGAATTTTTCTCGCTTTCGAAGAGCTACTCCATGCCCGGATGGCGGATAGGCTTCGCCGTGGGGAACAGGCAGCTCATCGGCGCGCTCAGGCGCATCAAGAGCTATCTCGATTACGGCGCTTTCCAGCCCATACAGATTGCCTCGATCATCGCGCTCAACGGCTCTCAGGAGTGCGTAGAGGAGATTCGCCAGATTTATCAGAGTCGCCGCGACGCGCTGTGCAACGGATTGGAGAGAATTGGCTGGCCCGTTCAGAAGCCCAAGGGCACGATGTTCGTATGGGCGGAGATTCCGCAAGAGTATAGAGAGCTGGGTTCTCTGGAGTTTTCCAAATTCTTGTTGACCGAAGCCGAGGTGGCCGTCTCGCCCGGCGTCGGTTTCGGCGAGCTGGGCGACGGGCACGTGCGTTTCGCGCTCGTGGAGAATGAGCACCGCACGCGGCAGGCGCTCAGAAACTTACGACCCCTGTTTCAGGAGAAAACGCCCAAACGAGCGGCGAGCTAGTTCGTCCTTCCTCGGGCCAGAGGGATATGAAGAAAATTTGCGTCGGTATATTGGGCTTGGGCACCGTCGGAAGCGGCGTGGTGAATCTGCTCGATGAGCAGCGGGAGTTGATCAAAAGACGCCTCGGCGTGGAGATATGCGTCTCCAGAGTTGCGGACCGCAGCGTTTTCACAAAAAACAAAACGGCGCGCGGGGTGGCCCCCGAGAACATGGGGACGGACTTTGAAGCCGTCATCGACGCGCCCGAAGTGCACGTGGTCGCGGAACTCATCGGCGGGACGGATGATGCCAGGCGCCACATCCTGCGGGCGATCGGCAAGGAAAAGCCGGTGGTGACCGCGAACAAGGCGGTGCTCGCCGTTCACGGGGAAGAGATTTTCGCCGCTGCGGAGAAGGCGGGCTGCCCGCTGGGTTTCGAGGCGTCCGTCGCAGGCGGCATTCCGATAGTCAGGAACCTGCGCGAGGCTTTCGCGGCGGATAAAATCGAGAGGCTCGCCGGCATTCTGAACGGCACGTGCAACTATATCCTGAGCTGCATGACGGAGATGGGCGCGGATTTCGGCGAAACGCTGAAGCGCGCGCAGGAACTCGGATATGCGGAGGCCGACCCGGCTTTTGATATCGACGGCGTCGATGCGTCGCACAAAATAGCGATTCTGGCGAATCTGGCCTATGGCACGCCCGTGGATGTGGAGGAATACCACACCGAGGGGATACGCCATATCACTTCCGTCGACATCGACTTCGCCAGGGAACTCGGCTACCGGATCAAGCTTATCGCCATGGCGGAACAGAAAGCGGGGAAACTCGATATACGCGTCCATCCGATGATGCTTCCCGAAAGCCACCCTCTCGCGCAGGTGGGCGGTGTCTACAATGCGGTGGCCGTCTCGGGGGTGAATGCCGGGCCGCAGGTCTTCATCGGCAAAGGCGCAGGCTCGGAGGCGACTGCATCCGCCGTCGTGGGCGACATCATCGAGGTGGCGAGATGGCTCGAGAACGGGGGTGACTCGCGAATCCCCGCCGCCGCATTCTTGCCGGACCAGCGCGCGCGCCTCGACATCCTGACGCCCCGGGAAATTTCGACGCGCTTCTACGTTCGCTTTGCAGCTTTGGACAAGCCGGGAGTGTTGAGCCGAATCTCCGGCGTTTTCGGTGAACACGATATCAGCCTCGAAACCGTCGTCCAGAAGGGTCGCGCCGACGAAGACGGCTATGCCCGTCTTGTGTTGCTCACCCACAAGGCGACGGAGGAGAACATGCAAAACGCGCTCGAGGAAATTTCCCGCCTTGACGTCGTGCAGCCTGCATATGCGCTCATTCGTGTGGAGTCGGATGGCATGGCTTTCATGTGACGAAGCAAACAAAGGTTCATCCTTGATGCAGAAGATCCTGATGGTTCTCGCGCGCGGCTTCGCCGACAGGCCGGTGGTGGACTTTGGTGGTCAAACGCCTTTGCAAAGGGCGCGCACGCCTGCGCTGGATCGCCTGGCGGATTCCGGGTATTCCGGTGTTTGGGCTCCTTTATCCAAAGATGCGTATCCTTCATTGGATGAATTTCTTAAACGATTTTTCGACTCCTCTGGCGCGCTTTCTTCCGGTCTGATGTTGGCGGCAGCAGCAGATATTTCCCCTGTTGAGGGGGAAGCAGTCTTCCGGCTCAACTTCGTATGCTTGAAGCCCGGGGCCACGAGCGTCGTCATGCTTGACCCGACGGGCTTCGGTGTCACGGACGAGGAAAACCGCGAACTCCTCGCTTATCTGGAGCGGCACTTGCCGCCCGATGAGGGAGAGTCTTTCCGCTTCGAATCTCTGGGTGGCTGTGAGGCGCTTCTATTTTGTAAGCGTACGGGTGCGCCTTTCTCACCGGAATCTTTTCGTGGCTTCTCGCCCCCATATGCGATTACCGGAAGCCCCATCGGTGATCACATGCCGGTAGCGGAGGCGGCGCGGCGTTTCGTTCATTTCGTCAACGATTCCCAGATGGTGCTCTCCACCCACGCGGGTTTGAGAGAAAAAGCGCAAACCCGCATGTTCGCGGCGAACTCTGTATGGCTTTGGGGCGGCGGTCTCGCCGAAGAGGCGGTGCGAGTGTCGGAAAAAACAAGAGGCAGGGATGCCGCGCTGATCACAGACTCGCAACTCGCAAAGGGTTTTGCCAAACTAGGGGGTGCGGATGTATATGAGCCGGGGGAGGAGGTGTCCGCCACGGTGAGTAAGGCGCTTTCGCGGCATGATTTCGTCTGCTTGATAGAGGATGCGGACGACGTATCTCCCTGGCGTGAACCTGAGGAGAAGATCGATGCCATCGAGAGGTTCGACGCCGAGTTCATGTCGTCTTTGTTGAAAGAATTGAGCGAGCCTTGTCGCATCCTCGTGGCAGTGGACTGTGGGTTCTGCGTGGAGTCCCAGGAGTGGGCTGTCGATGCCGTCCCGTTCGCCATGGTTGATTTCGACGGAGAGGATTTGATGCCGCCGAAGCGTTCGGGTGTGTTGGCCGCCCTGTGGGAGATGATCCGTGGCGGCGAAGGGAAGCAAAAAAATGCGGCCATTGGTTTTTCCGAAGAACTTGCTCAAGTGGGACGCGTCTATTCACTTGACGCGGTGAAAACAAGGTTATTCAGTGGATGATGGGATAAAATGAGCCTGGTCGTAAAAAAATTCGGTGGCACCTCGGTTGCGAATCTGGATAAGATTCGCGGCGTGGTCAAGCGGGTGTCGGCGGCGAGAAGTTCCTGGGATCGCATCATCGTCGTGGTGAGCGCGATGGCGGGCGAAACCGATAAGCTGATTCGGTTTGCGCACAAGCTTTCACCTCAGCCGGTAGGGCGGGAGATGGACTTGTTGCTCACATCCGGAGAGCGCATAGCGAGTTCGCTTTTGTCCATTGCACTCGATGCGGTCGGGATCCCCGCCATATCCTTGACGGGTGGGCAAGCGGGGATTTTGACTGAGGGCGCTCATACCCGAGCTCGGGTGCGCTCCATCCGCCCGGCGAGGATTCTGAAGGAGCTAAACGAGGGGAAGGTGGTCGTCGCCGCGGGCTTTCAAGGAGTCGACGAGTTCGACGAAGAGACGACTTTGGGGCGCGGTGGTTCCGACCTGACCGCCGTGGCTTTGTCTGCGGCGCTTGAAGCGGATCGCTGTGAGATTTATACCGATGTGGACGGGGTGTATACGGCAGACCCGCGCCTTGTCCCCGACGCGAAGCGCCTGGAGCAGATATCGTTCGAGGAGATGATGGAACTCGCTTCTCTAGGCGCGAAAGTGCTGCAGGCACGCTCCGTGGATCTGGCGGCGAAGTATGATCTTCCACTCGTCGTCCGCTCCGCGTTTGATGAAGGAGAGGGAACATTGATCATTCCAGAGTCGACGGGAATCGAGTCTCCAGCCGTTCGCGGCGTGAGTCGTGATTCGAAGCAATCGAAACTCACGATTAGCGCCGTGCCCGACAGGCCGGGGATCGCCGCGGCCTTGTTCGGCCAGTTGGCCGAGAAATCCATCATGGTGGATATGATCGTCCAGAACGTGAGTGAAAACGGCCTGACGGACATTTCCATAACGGTGAACAGCGACATGGCCGGGCAAGCGGAGCAAATCATGGTGGAATCGAATGAATCCTTCGGCGGCGCCACGATATCCCGCGACGACGATATCGCCAAAGTCTCCGTCGTGGGCGTGGGAATGAAGAGCCAGGCCGGCGTTGCTGCGCGCGTTTTCTCCGCATTGGCGAGAAGCCGCATCAACATCATGATGATCTCGACTTCCGAGATTTCCATATCCGTCGTGGTCCGCCAGGTGGACTCCGAAAATTCGGTGCGCGTGCTGCATAAGGAGTTTATCGGTTGAGCGATGTTCTGACGTTTCAGGAAGTGATTATGGGGCTGGAAAAGTTCTGGTCGCAAAAGGGATGCGTTATCCAGCAGCCATACGACATCGAAGTGGGCGCGGGCACCATGAACCCGGCAACTTTCCTTCGCGCCCTCGGCCCGGAACCCTGGAAGGTGGCTTACGTAGAGCCTAGCAGACGGCCCACGGACGGTCGTTATGGAGAGAACCCGAACAGACTTCAACACTATTATCAATACCAGGTGATTCTGAAACCCTCGCCCATCGACGTGCAGGAACAATATCTCGAAAGCCTCGAGAGCTTGGGGATTGACCCGCTCGAACACGATATCCGCTTCGTTGAGGACGACTGGGAATCCCCGAATCTGGGCGCGTGGGGTTTGGGCTGGGAAGTATGGCTCGACGGCATGGAGGTTACGCAGTTCACGTATTTCCAGCAAGCGGGCGGGCTGGACTTGGAGATGGTGTCCGCCGAGTTGACCTACGGCCTTGAGCGCATCGCGATGTATCTGCAAGGGGTGGAAAGCGTGTATGACCTGGTCTGGGCGCGAGATACCGATGGCGGAGTCGTCCGCTACGCCGATGTGCACCATCAGACGGAAGTGGAATTCAGCCATTACAATTTCGAGGAGGCGGACGTAACGATCCATTTCGATATATTTGACAAATACGAGGCGGAAGGTTTGCGCCTCGTGGAGAAGGGCCTCACGTTTCCCGCCTACGATCACGCCCTCAAGTGCTCGCACACCTTCAATATTCTCGATGCGCGGGGCGCCATCAGCGTGAGCGAGCGGGCGCGCTATATCGGCAGAATCAGAAAAATGGCGCGCGCATGCGCCGAGAGCTATCTGAAATCCCGCTACGAGGCCGGTTTTCCTCTCATCAGGGACGAAGCGCGGCGAGAGGAGCATCTCGCCCTATACGCCGCGCAATACGATGCAGAAGAGGCGAAGCCGAAAGTGGGCAAGGGTTAGGGGGTTTCGGTTTGGGCAAAGAGCTTCTTTTTGAAATCGGGACCGAGGAAATCCCCTCCATCTACATGCCGGGGATGCTCGCCGCCCTGAAAGACGGGGCCGAGGCGGCGTTCGCCGAGGCGCGCCTGGAATACCAGGGTCTGGAGACGTTCGGGACGCCCAGAAGGCTTGTCCTGCATGTGGCCGATATGGCCGAGCGCCAGAAACCGCTCCAAGAGGAAATCCTCGGACCCCCCGTCAAAAACGCATTCGATGAAGACGGGAACCCGACCAAGGCGGCCCTGGGCTTCGCCAGGACGAACGGGGCGGACGTGTCCGAACTGAAAGCTGTCGACACGCCCAAAGGCGCGCGACTGATGTATTTCAGAGAAGATTTAGGGAATGAGACCAAAGCTGTTTTGGGGTCTTTGCTGACGAGGCTCATCCAGGAGCTGCCGTCTCCGAAATCCATGCGCTGGGGAGCCGGAAAGTTTTCCTTCGTTCGTCCCGTGCAATGGATTTTAGCGCTGTATGGTCAGGAAAGCGTCGAAGGTCCCGCATCGAGTGAGGACGTATCTCTTCCGCCCTTCGGATCGGGCACTTATGGACATAGATTTCATGGAAATAAAAGATTAAATATCAATAATTACCAGGAATATTTTCATGTGTTACGTGATAATATTGTTGAGCCCATCGTCGATGACGGCAGGGGCGGGGGACGCATACCCATGGTGCGCGCGAGCATCCTCGAAACAGCCGAGTCCCAAGATGGTGAACCCGCCGCGGATGCGGAGGCAGTAGAGCGTCTGGTCGAGAAGGTGGCGCATCTGGTGGAATGGCCGTTTCCGGTGGCGTGCAGGTTCGATGAAAAGTTTTTGGATCTTCCGAACGAGGTAATCATCTCCACTTTGGAAGCACACCAAAGGTGCTTTGCACTCAAGAAAAAGGGGGGAGGGCGGCTTATTCCCTCCTTCATCGGCGTGAGCAATACGCGGGCGAAGGATATGAGCGTAGTGCGGAAGGGCTACGAGCGTGTCGTTCGCGCAAGATTGGAGGACGCGGATTTTTACTGGCGACAGGATCTTGAAACGCCTCTCGACGACATGGCGAATGGGTTGAAGGGCGTGGTCTATCATCCGAGGCTGGGCACGAGTTGGGATAAAGTGGAGCGTTTCAGGCGACTGAGCGCTTGGTTGTGCGAGAAGCTCGCGCCGGGAGACGGTGCGTTGGCGAAAGCCGTGGACGAGGCGGCGTCTCTGTGCAAGGCGGATTTAACCAGCGGCATGGTCTATGAGTTCCCGGAGCTTCAGGGGGTCATGGGGCGGCGCTATGCCGAGCGCGAGGGTAGGGATGAGGCGGTATCCCGCGCCATTTATGAGCATTATCTCCCCCGGGGCGAGGGAGACGATTTGCCGGAAGGCCTTGCGGGGGCCATCGTAGGACTTGCCGACCGCATGGACACCATCGTCGGCATGGTGGGACTCGGCTACCTGCCCAGCGGCTCGGAGGATCCGTATGCGCTCAGACGCGCGGCCAATGCGGTTCTGCTCATCCTGGAGCATAAGTTTTTCAGGCTCTCCCTGCCTGAATGGGTGGAGGCCGCGAGTGCGCCTTTGGAAGATAAATTCAAAGACCGGGGCGAGACGATCGAGAGAATTTCGGGGTTTTTGCGCAACCGGGTGTCCGCCTATCTCTCGCGCGGCGGCGCGCGGGGCGACCTGGTGGAAGCGGTGCTGTCGGCCGGAGACGACTCGGGCTGGCGTGACGTGATAGACGCGCGGGCGCGGCTCCGCGCGCTGGAACGGTTGGCGTCGAGCGAAGAAACCTTCGAGCCGCTCACGACGACCTTCAAGCGGGTGAGCAACATTATCCGCCAGGCGAACGAGAGCGCTGAACGTGATGCGGCGTATAAGCTGGACCCACAACTTCTTGTAGATGAGGCTGAAAAGAGGCTGAACGCATCCCTGGGCGAGGTTTCAGAAGCGGTGAAAGAATCATTGGCGAACGTCCGGGCGGGAGACACTGCCTCGCTGGAGAAGGCCTATGTTTCTGCGAATACTTTCATCGCAGAAATCCGGCCCGTTGTGGATGATTTTTTCGATGAAGTGATGGTGATGTCCGATGATGCCGCCTTGCGGAAAAACCGTTTGGCGCTGATGGCCGGCGTGGGCGCGCTGTTTTCTACAAATGCGGACTTTACGAAAATTCAATTAAAGGCGACGAAATAACCAAAGGCGTATGCCGCCACCCATAACTTTGTAAACGCGCCACGGCGCGGGAGGATGTAGGTGATGACGGAGAAGATGATTTATTCCTTTGGTGCCGGGCAAACCGACGGCAGCGCCGATATGCGCAACTTGCTGGGTGGCAAGGGAGCGAATCTCGCGGAGATGGCGAGCCTGGACATACCCGTACCGCCGGGCTTTACCATCACCACACAGGTTTGCGTAGATTATCTGAAGCAACACGCATTCCCCGATGGCCTCTGGAAGAGTGTGAGGGAGCAGATGGCGCGCCTGGAAGAGGCGATGGGAGCGCAGTTCGGCGGCGATGAAAATCCGCTTCTGGTGAGCGTGCGCTCGGGAGCGCGCGATTCGATGCCGGGCATGATGGATACCGTCCTGAATCTGGGGATGAACGACAAGACTGTCGTTGCCCTCGAGAATAAATCGGGCAACCGCCGTTTCGCATACGACAGCTATCGCAGGTTCATCAACATGTTCGGCAACGTGGTCCTCGAAATGCAGCACCACGACTTCGAATCGAAGATCGAAGCCATGAAGCAGCGCAAGGGCGCAGCGTCCGACCTGGACCTGACGGCGGACGACCTGGTCGAACTGGTGGATGAATACACCGCCCTCGTCGAAGACAAAACGGGTTCGAGCTTTCCCCAGGACCCTTACGACCAACTTCGTCTGGCCATCGAGGCGGTGTTCAAATCCTGGAACAACGACCGCGCCTTCACCTACCGCAGGCTCTACCACATTCCCCACGACTGGGGCACCGCGGTGAACGTGCAGTGCATGGTGTACGGCAACATGGGTGAGGATTGCGGCACCGGGGTCGCTTTCTCGCGCAACCCTGCTACGGGTGAGAATGCCCTCTATGGCGAGATTCTCTTCAACGCCCAGGGTGAAGACGTAGTGGCCGGCATCAGGACACCTGAACCCATCGAAAGCCTCAAACGGAAGATGCCCGAATGTTACACAGAGTTTGAAAGCATTACCGAAAAGCTCGAGGCCCATTACAAAGATATGCAAGACATGGAATTCACCATTCAGAACAGACGCCTGTTCATGCTCCAGACAAGAAACGGCAAGCGAACAGCGGCCGCGGCCGTGCGAATCGCCATACAGTTGGTGAGGGAAGGCGTCATTGACAGGCGGGCGGCCCTCCAGAAGGTGGAGCCCGACAGCCTGGATCAACTGCTGCATCCGATGATCGACGCAGAGGGAGACTTGAAAGTAGTGGCCACGGGTCTGGCCGCCTCGCCAGGAGCCGCCGTAGGCCGGGTTGTCTTCACCGCTTCGGATGCGGTGGAGCGGGCCGATGCGGGAGAACCCGTGATTCTCGTGCGTCAGGAAACGAGTCCGGAGGACATCAACGGGATGAACGTTTCTCAGGGTATCCTTACGGCGCGGGGCGGGCTCACCTCCCATGCGGCCGTCGTTGCGAGACAGATGGGTAAATGTTGCGTCACGGGTTGCAGCGCCCTGAATGTCAACGCGAATGAGAAGGTAATCCGCGTGAATGGCGAGACAGTATCGGAGGGCGATTTTATTTCCTTGAACGGGACTACCGGTGAGGTGATTCTGGGCGAGGCGAAACTCAAGCAGCCCGAGCTTTCCGGGGATTTCTCCACCCTGATGGAATGGGCGGATGAGATCAGGACCTTGGGCGTTCGCGCGAACGCCGACACGGTTACGGATAGCGAGGCGGCCATCAAATTCGGCTGCGAGGGAATCGGCCTGTGTCGCACGGAGCACATGTTCTTCGAGGGGGAGCGCATCGACTACGTACGCGCGATGATTCTGGCGACTACGGAGGAGGGGAGACGGGAAGCGCTGGATCATCTCCTGCCCATGCAGCGCGAGGATTTCATCGGCATATTCGAGGTGATGAAGGAAAGACCCGTGACGATTCGGCTGCTGGACCCGCCGCTTCACGAGTTTTTGCCCAAGACGGAAGAAGACATGGAGCACGTGGCCAGGCTGCTGGGCGTGGGCCTCGACACGGTGCGCCACGCCACCGAAGCCACCGAAGAGCAGAACCCGATGCTCGGTCACCGCGGTTGCCGCCTGGTGGTCACCTATCCGGAAATCGCCGAAATGCAGGTACGCGCCATCATCGAGGCGGCCTGTGAGATGAAATCACGCGGCGTGGACGTGTTGCCTGAAATCATGATTCCTCTTACCTCGGGCATCGGGGAATGGGAGTTCAACCGCGACATCGTGCACGACATTGCTCGAAAAGTGATCGAGGAAAAAGGCGTCACGCCGCGATATCTCACGGGCACGATGATCGAAATTCCCAGGGCTTGCCTCCTGGCGGGAGAGATTGCGGACAGCGCGGAGTTCTTCAGTTTCGGCACGAACGATCTGACGCAGTTGACCTATGGCTTGAGCCGCGATGATGCAGGTTGGTTCCTGCCCAAATACATCGAAAAGGAACTGATTCCCAGGGATCCCTTCGTCGCCGTCGATCGCGAAGGGGTTGGGGAGATGGTGAAAATCGGCATCGAGCGTGGTCGCGCAAGACGGGAGGATCTCGAGGTGGGTATTTGCGGGGAGCATGGCGGAGAACCCACTTCGGTCGAATTTTGCCACATGATGAAGATGGATTACGTTTCTTGTGCTCCTTATCGAGCGCCGATTGCGAGGCTTGCTGCCGCCCAGGCGGCCATCACGCACGGCTCGTACCAAACGGTCGAAATCCATTGAACAGGATTTCCGTTTGATGGTCTGCCTTTCCGCAGAGCGAAAAATCAAGTTGATGGCCGAGGCCCTTGACCTAGCCGCGCGCGCGGAGGGAAAGACGAGCCCCAACCCAGTTGTCGGCGCGGTCGTTCTCGACGCCCATGGAGAGATAGTAGGCCGGGGTTGGCACCGCATGGCCGGTGAGCCGCATGCGGAAGTCCTCGCGCTGCAGGAAGCGGGTGATCGCGCTCGAGGAGGCGTATTGATCCTCACCCTCGAGCCTTGTTCTCATCAGGGAAGAACTCCTCCCTGCGCGCCTTTTGTGGTTGCCGCAGGCGTTTCTCAGGTCATCGCCGCCGTTTCGGACCCGAACCCACGAGTGTCCGGCAAAGGATTTGCGCACCTTCGCGCGAATGGCGTTGAGGTGGAAATCGGCGTGATGGCCGAAGAAGCGGTGCGCCAGAATGAAGCCTATTTTCACTGGTGGCGGCGTGGCCAGCCTTTTCTTACCCTGAAAGCCGCTGCGAGCCTGGACGGAAAAATCGCCACTCGGAGCGGGCAGAGCAGGTGGATAACGGGCGAGGCGGCGAGAAACTCAGGCCATCATTTCAGGAACAAAGTCGACGCCATCTTGGTAGGCGTGGAGACGGTGCTGAAAGACGATCCATTGCTTACTGCACGGCCAAGCGGTGTTGTGGGCAAGGCGTTGACGAGGGTTGTACTGGATTCAAGGCTCAGGACACCCTCCCATGCTCGCATACTGGCACCCCAGTCGGGGAGTTCCACCATCCTTGCGGCTACGGAAGCGGCACCACTGACAAAGGAAAAGGCGTTGCGCGAAACGGGTGCTGAAATCATTCGAGGGGAAGCGGACCTCCAGGGTCGGGTGTCACTCGCTCCGCTTTTGGAATCGTTGGGAAGACGCGGCATTCGTCATATCCTCGTGGAAGGCGGCGGGAGGGTGCACGGTTCCTTCATTCGGGAAGGTTTGGCGGATCGGCTTTTATATTTTGTAGCGCCCTTGGTGGTTGGGGACAGTGAGGCGCCAAGCGCGATCTCAGGCTTGGACAAAAGAGAATTGCAATCTCTACCAAGGTTATTTAATGTAACACATGAAGTTATTGGCGATGATTTGTTGATTCAAGGATATTTCAAGAAGCCGATTTGGCAAGATATTGAGGAGTGAAAAGGTGTTTAGCGGTATTATCGAGGCCATCGGTGCGATTTGTTCATTGAGAAAAGACTCTAAGGGAGCGCGAATCACCATTGAGGCGCCGAGTGTATTGGACGGTGTAAGACTTGGCGATTCGATCGCCCTCAACGGTGTTTGCGTCACGGTAGTTGATTTTGATGATACAAACTTCGAAGCCGATTTGTCCGTCGAGACGTTGCGGCGTACGAATTTAGGTGAACTAGCTGTCGGCGACCGATGCAATCTGGAGCGCGCGATGGCGTTGGGAGAACGCCTGGGCGGGCACCTCGTCAGTGGACACGTGGACGGCGTGGGCAGGATAAGAAACAGAAAAAAAGAGGGCGATTCCATATGGCTCACATTCGAAGCCCCAGTGGAGGTTATGCGCTATGTCGTCTATAAGGGTTCCATTGCGGTTGATGGAATCAGCTTGACTGTGGCGGCGTGTGACAACCAAACTTTTTCGGTTTCGATTATACCGCATACGAGTGAGCAAACGACGCTCATAGAGAAAGAAGACGGCGCCGCCGTGAACCTGGAGGCGGATTTGGTAGGAAAATACGTGGAGAAGCTGCTTGTTCCTCACGCGGAGTCGATATCTCAAGGCGGCGTTACGATGGAGAAGCTAAGGGAGCAGGGCTATGCCTGAGCCGATGGAGGAAAAAGATTTCAACAAAAGTCCTTTCTCCTCAATTGAAGAGGCGATTGCCGACATTCGTAAGGGGCGCATTGTCGTCCTTGTGGATGATGAGGATCGTGAGAACGAAGGCGATTTCATCTTGGCGGCCGAGAGAGTAACGCCAGAGGCTATCAACTTCATGACGAAATATGCACGTGGCTTGGTCTGTCTCGCTCTCACGCCCGAAAAGGTGGAATCTCTGGGCCTGCCGATGATGGTACCCAGTGGTGAGAATGGTTCCGCTTTCGGCACGGCTTTTACGGTATCCATCGAGGCGCGCGAAGGTGTTACAACAGGCATCAGCGCTTTCGATAGAGCCCACACCATACAAACCGCGATACAAGAAGGCGCCAGGCCGTCGGACCTGGTGACGCCAGGCCACATTTTCCCGCTGCGGGCGCAGCCTGGGGGCGTGCTTAGGCGAGCAGGCCACACGGAAGGCACGGTGGACTTGGCGCGTCTGGCCGGTTTACAGCCTGCTGGAGTTCTTTGCGAAGTCTTGAATGAAGACGGTTCGATGGCTCGTCTTCCCAACCTGCGAGATATCGCGGAAAAAAACAACCTCTCTCTCGTGACTATCAAAGATCTCATCGCTTATCGTATGCGCCACGACCGCCTTGTGGAGCGTGTGGAGGAGGCCGAGGTGCCGACTGCATTCGGCACTTTCAAGGTTTATGCGTACCACAACCAAAGCAGTGGAAGGATTCACGCCGCTTTGGTGATGGGAGAGCTGAACCCGGAAGAACCCACCCATATACGTGTGCAGCCAGTGAACGCCATCTGGGACTTGTTGGCGCTTTTGCGTTCCGATTGTCCGGACAGGATTAGAAACGCGCTGGCCAAGATTCAGGAAACGGGCAAGGGGGTATTAGTTTTTTTGCAGCCAGATTCAATGGGAGAGGAGTTCTCCAGAAAAAAAAAGGTGGCCGCAGACGCGCGTGAGGTAGAGCAGACGATTGGAATCAAGAGCGCACCACTCGAAGACTTGCGTGATTACGGCATAGGTGCCCAGATACTCGTGGATTTGGGCTTGCGGCGAATTCGGATCATGACGAATGACGAGCGTAGAATTGTGGCGCTCGAAGGCTATGGACTCGAACTAGAAGACAGGGTGGCGTTAGAAATGGAGCCCCCCTTGCCGTCTTTGCAAAAGAAGAGAACAGACGGCAAAGAATCCTACTTGCAGCGTCCTTGAGAATGGGTCTAAAGAGGCAATGGAAAAACCGGTGGAAGGCAACTTGAACGGGCGGGGACTGAGGATCGGCCTCGTTTCGTCTCGTTTTAACGATTTCATTGTGACGCACCTCGTAAGAGGGGCTGAAACGGCTTTACGTCAATGCGAAGTATCCGACGCGGATATTACACACGTTCGGGTACCGGGTTCATTCGAGCTGTCGGCGGCTGCGATGAGGATGGCGAAATCAACAAAATACGACGCCATTATTTGCTTGGGTTGTGTAATACGGGGCGCTACCTCTCATTATGATTTGGTGTGCGCCGAGGCGACGAAGGGCATAGCACAAGTGGGTGCTCAGACTGGGGTGCCGACCATCTTCTCCGTTGTTACGACAGATACGATTGAACAGGCCATCGAGCGTTCGGGGACGAAGATGGGAAATAAGGGGTATGAGGGTGCTTTGGCGGCTGTGGAGATGGCGAATTTGCTCTCGAAAATGGAAGAGGACGGCAACGACATTCTCTAAGAGGGAAAGTGATGGCAGAGAATAGAAAGGCAGGACGAGAGCTCGCGTTTCAAATCCTTTATCATACCGATCGCATCGGAAGTCTCACTCCTGTAGAGGTCGATCGATATTGGCGGTTACATCCGGCGGATGAAGATTCAAAAAAGTTTGCCGAAAGACTGATTTCGGTCTTTTTGGAAAAAAACAGGCAGATTAACGATATACTCACCCAAGCTAGCGAGAGTTGGACACTCGAGCGTATGGACGCCGTTTCGAGAAGCATACTTCGACTAGGCGTTTGCGAAATGTATTATTTCCCGGATGTCCCACCCGCAGTCACGATAGATGAAGCAATTCGTCTGGTTAAACGATATGGACCAGAAAATGCTCCTAGTTTCGTTAACGGCATATTGGATCGTCTCCATCAAGAGAAAATGGCGATCTAAGGTGATACGCCTTCGCTTGTTTCCCCAGAGACTAGACGAGGTAAAGAGCTTTGCTGCCGTATCCATGTTCGCAGTGGAGGATTTTCCGTTTCAAGGGCAATTGGAGGAAATCGATCGCTTGCTGGAGAATGAGGCGAGTCGCTTGGTAAAGCAAGGAAAATTGAGCGGTGTTTGGGAGTCACAAGCTATGTTGGCCTCAAAAGGACGACTTGCGTCCGAATATGTCTTGTTTGCGGGAATCGGCTCTTTGGAGGACTTGACCCTGACGAGGCTTTACAGACGCGCCAAAGAGATTTTTAGCAGGATGATGAAGACATCGGCGAAGAATTTGTCATTACAGGTTTCTGGCTTTGCGCAACTACCCGACGGTTTCGTTCCTGTGGCCACGGAAATCATGAACGGCGCGATACGGGGTGTCATCGGAAACCCTTGGGATGTTGATATTCTTGTCTGCGAACCAGATGAAGAAAAATATGACGAGTTGATTGTGCTGAGCGAGCAAATTGCTTTTAGCAGCGTGAAAAACCGCGAACTCTCCTTGGAGGTATTCATTTGATCAGGGCGCTTTTGAGGACGATTCATAAATTCCGTTTTGTCCTTCTACTGAGCGTTTTACTGTCGGCGGGCTGCGACTATGGACTCGAGGGAACTCTACGGCCCAAGTACCTCAAAGGTGTGCATACGATTTCGATTCCAACCTTCGAGAATCAAACGAATGAACCGGGTCTTGGGCTCGCTGTTACAATAGCGATGAGAGGAAGATTCTTGCGGGACGGCCGCCTGCGGGTTTCCGATTCCTCCGATGCGGATATTGCTCTCGAAGGTGTTTTACGTGAGTATCGCCTCTCTCCAATTGGATTCAATCGAGCCGATAGGGTTCAGCGATACCGTGTCGTGGTGCGCACCCGAATACGCTTGCGCGACAAAGAGCGAAAGAAGATGCTCATCGATCAGGATTTGGAGTCATATACCGATTTTGAGGTTTCCCCATCAATCGCGCAAAGCGATACGAACCGCTCGAGTGCCAATCAACAAGTGGCCGATTCTTTATCGAAAGATGTCGTGAGCCTCGTATTAGAGGGTTTTTAAATTGGCCCCAAGCCGGAAGAAGCCGAAGAGCTCCCTGGCTGCGCTCTCCGATGTTCAAAACGCTCCGACACAACCCATATACCTTTTAGTGGGTAAAGACTCTTTTTTGCGGAATGAATACTTAGGCGTGATTCGCAGCAAGGTTTTTGGCAATGGGCCGGATGATTTCAACCATGATCGTTTCGATTGGGCCGAAACAGATGTGTCCACAATAATTTCCATTGCCCAGACGCTGCCATTCATGGCGGAGAAACGCCTCGTCGAAATCCACAATTTCGCTAGGCCGGGCGAAAGGGATGAATCCACGTTGCTCGCTTATCTCGATCATCCGTCCGTGTCAACTGTTTTGGTTTTTTGCGTGGAAAACGTCGACATGCGAACCACTTTCTTCCAACGCCTAGTAAAGGCGAGCAATCTCTGTCGGGTTGATATTCTTGAAGGGGAAGATTTAAGGAAATGGCTTCATGGACGCGCCATGAAGTTGGGGTTCGAGTTACGGCAGGAGGCCATCGATATGTTGCTCGAAATGGTCAAACCCTCAATGATGAGGCTTAGCACCGAACTCGAGAAGATCGCCTCCTACTTGATGCCGGGAGCAATTGCCGGCGTGGAGGAGATTCGTGAAATAGTCGGCCACTCCAAAGAAGAGTTGCTCTATAAACTGGGTGATTCACTTAGCCAGGGGAGCTTGGGAGGAACCCTCACTCTCTTACGCCGTATGATGGAAACCGAACATCCTGTCGTTTTCGTCGGATTGCTGCGAAATTTGATTCGCCGCTGGACGATTTCAAAGGCTTTGATTAGGAGCGGCCTGGGAGCCGAGGGCATATCTCAAGTGTTGGGCCTACCTCCTTTTGTGGCGAGAAGGCTTGAGAATCAGGTCAAGGGGTTGGGTTCTGTCTATTTGCGCAATTTGTATGGGAAATTGCTTCAGGTAGACCGCAAGCTCAAGCGAACAAGCGACATGAAGGTCGCTCGTCAGGAGCTCGAGTTGTTCATAATTGAGGTGCGTTCCTTTCGAAGCGGGACGCACAAGGTTGCTTAGCTATTCAGAAGATGCCGCATGAATTCGCTTGGCCAGCCTTCCCGCGCGCCTCGACGCTGTTTTTTTGTGAATAATTCCTTTTGTGGCTGCTCGGTCCAATTGCGACTGGGCTTTTTTCAGCAAATCTTCGGGGTTTTCTTCGCTATTCAAAACCTGTTTGATGGTATTGCGAAACTGCGTCCGAATAGCGCGGTTTCTGGAGCGGCGAACGA